>NZ_JBEZMS010000029.1:0-75562 GCF_040652815.1 Micromonospora sp. NPDC048169 | reverse complement strand
AATCCACGGCGGCTGCTCACCCCTCCTCACGTTCAGACGAAACGACCCTCACATCCAGTCGGTTACGCCCACCCTCAAAAAGTTAGGACCTCTTAACACCCCTCATCCGGGGGAGATCGGCTCCGCCCGTACGCCGGTCCCGGCGCCCAGCCCGCGCCGGGCCGCGTACGCGTCCTCCACCGTGCGCCGCACGCGGCCCGGCTCCCTGCGGATCTGCGCCGGCGTGAAGTGCAGGATGAGCACCCCGTAACGGCTCAGCTCGTTGTGCCGGTCCAGCGTCCGCGCCCAGTCGGCCGGGCTGAGGTGGTACTCTCGCGAGTCGACCTCCAGCGCCACCGCGCAGTCGGCGAGGTAGCCGTCCGGCGTCGGCAGGCGGGTGCCGTCGGCCGCCGACAGCCGCGGGTTCCACAGGATCCGGCCGAGCACGCCGCTGCCGCCCAGACACTCCCGCAGCTCCGTCTCCGGCGCGGAGCGGGCCCCGTCGGTGATCTCCGCGAATGCCTTCCGGATCAGGGCGGTGCGGCTGCGCCGGGCCCGGCGGATCTCCGCGTCCAGGCTGTCCAGGTCGGTGAAACCGCGCTGCACGGCCTCCGCCACCGTCGCCCGTACCGGCCGCAGCTGGCGCAGGTCGCGGGCGGCGTCCACGACCGCCCGGGCCGGTGAGCACACCGGGTACAGCGCGGTCCGCCGGGCCCGCGGATCAAGCTCCAGAGCCCGCGCGATCACCGCGTGACCGGCCGAGCGGCGCCGCACGTGGTGCGGCAGGACCAGGTGTACGTCAGTGCTGCGCGGACTGTGCCGGAAGCCGTACCAGACCAGGGCGGCCAGGCCGGTGAGCTGCGCGTCGGCGCCCGCGTAGAGCGCCGCTGAGATGCGCCGTTGCTCGTCGGTGAGGGTGCCGGTGACGAGTGCGTACGTGGCCGGCAGCACGCGCTGCCACAGGCCGCGCCGGGTCTGCCGGTACAGGTACATGTCGTCGTATCCGACGCCGAGCAGCTGCGTCCGCGTGACGATCTGCTGCTGGCGCTCGGCCAGGTCGCTGAGTTCGGGTGGCTGTTCGCGCATGCCGGCAGCCTGCGGGCTCGACCGCTGCTCCTCCTGCCCGTGCGCCCGGCCTGTGGACAGCCGCCCCGGTTGTGGAGAACGCCCGCCGGACGGGCCGGCTGTGATATGCGCCCTGTTAAAAAGGGGCCCGTGCTCTACCGGAGACGTTAAGAGGGGGCCCTTCCTTACACTTGTGCGGTGACTGCTCCGACGCTGCCCGCGCTGACCATCAGCCCGCACCAGGTGTGGCCGCCGGTGGTGCTCGCGCCGATGGCCGGGATCACAAACGTCGGCTTCCGCCGGCTCTGCCGTGAGCAGGGCGGCGGCATCTACGTCTGCGAGATGATCACCACCCGCGCGCTCGTCGAGCGGAACCCGAAGACGCTGCGCATGATCGCCTTCGGCGCCGAGGAGCACCCCCGCAGCCTCCAGCTCTACGGCACCGACCCGGAGATCACCGCCGCCGCCGTGCGGATCGTGGTCGAGCGCGATCTCGCCGACCACATCGACCTGAACTTCGGCTGCCCGGTGCCCAAGGTGACCCGCCGTGGCGGCGGCTCGGCCCTGCCGTGGCGCCGCCGGCTGTTCGCCCGGCTGGTCAAGGCCGCGGTGGACGCCGCGTCACCCGCCGGGGTGCCGGTCACCGTCAAGATGCGCAAGGGCATCGACGACGACCATCTGACGTACGTCGAGGCGGGGCTGGCGGCCCAGGACGCGGGCGTCGCGGCGGTCGCCCTGCACGGGCGTACGGCCGCGCAGCGCTACTCCGGCACCGCCGACTGGGACGCCATCGCCACGCTCAAGTCGGCGCTCGACGTGCCGGTGCTCGGCAACGGCGACATCTGGGAGGCCGACGACGCGCTGCGGATGGTCGCGCACACCGGCGTGGACGGCGTGGTGATCGGGCGTGGCTGCCTGGGCCGGCCGTGGCTGTTCGCCGACCTGGAGGCCGCGTTCAACGGCAGTGCCGGGCGGCGGCTACCGAGCCTCGGCGAGGTGGCGGTGACCATGCGGCGGCACGCCGAGCTGCTGGTGGAGCAGTTCGTGGCGGGCGCCCGGAACCCGGCCCGGGGCGAGCGGGACGGCTGCACCGACTTCCGCAAGCACGTCGCCTGGTACCTGAAGGGCTTCCCGATCGGCAGCGAGCTGCGCCGCTCACTTGCCATGATCGAGAGCCTGGCGCAGCTGGACGACCTGCTCGGCAAGCTCGACCCGGCCGTACCGTTCCCGGTGGAGAACCTCGGCCAGCCGCGTGGCCGCACCAACTCCCCGGGCAAGGTGTTCCTGCCCGACGGGTGGCTGGCCAGCCGCGACGACGACACCCCGCCGGACGGCGCCGAGCTGGACGACTCCGGCGGCTGACCCGGATATGACGAAGGGCCCGACCCCCGTTGGGGTCGGGCCCTTCGTCATGTCGTTCGGTCAGGAGCTGTAGCCGCGGCTGGCGATCCAGCGGGCGAGCTCGTCGACGTCCATCCGGTAGGAGGCCTGGTTCGGGTTGGCCGAGTCGGCGATCGTCACGACCTTCCCGTTGTCGCGGTAGCCCACGACGCTGATGTAGTGGCCGCCCTCGAAGGAGTGGGTGTTGCCGTCGGTGTCGGTGGCGGTGCCGGCGATGTTGGCGACCACGGCGCGGCCGTCGTCGACGGTCTTGACCACGTCGGCACGCAGCTTGTCGACCTTGTCGCGGTCGCGGGCCTTGTCCACGGGGATCTCGGTGGACTTGTAGACGTCCTTACCGGTCTCCTTGTTCAGCACCGGGGTGATGTCGTTGATGGAGTCGGTGCCGGACTCGGTGGTGCCCATCTCCTTGGCCATGGCGTGCACGTCGATGTTCTTGCCCTGCACGCTCAGCGCGTTACGGGCGGCGGCCGGGCCGCAGAAGTAGAAGTTGGGCTGGGCTTCGTAGCGCACGTCCAGCTCCCGCTCGCCGTGCTTGCGGTCGGTGGTGACGACCTGGGCGGCGCGCTCGGCCGGGGTGGCCTGGGCGGCGATGGCGGGGCCGGCGATGCCACCAGCGGTGGCGACGATGCCGGCAGCGGTCAGAACGGTCTTGCGCAGCAGAGTGGTAGCCATGATCAGTTGCCTCTCTGTCGGGGGTAAGCGGCAATGGGGGATGCCGCGAATAGAGATCAGGTGGCCCGGTATGTGCGTCGGGCCGGTGGCTCGCTCGGGCGGCCAGGGGGACGGCCTGCTCCGGCGGCTCGGGGATGTAACGACCGGGGACCCGGGGTCATTCCCGGCGCGCGTCGCCCGGTCTTACTGCTCGACAGGCGCTGTCGGCCTGCTCCGGCGGCGGGATCCGTCGGCCTGCTCGACGGCCCGGTGATGTAACGACCGGCGTCCCGGCCTGATTCCCGGACCGAGGGCGGGGCGGTCGGCGGGTGCGGCGCGGTCTGCCATGTACAACGCCCCGCACCCACCCCCGATTCCACCCGACCGGTGACCCGACCACCCCGATTCCGGACACCAACCCCGTCGAGGCTGCCCCGGGCTCCGCCCCCGCCGCCCCAAGGGCTCCCTCCCTCCCCCACCCCGGTGATCAAGGAGTTTGTGCCCGGCGCGCGGCCTCGAACGGACACAAAATCCTTGATCACCGGACCGATGGGGGTGAGTCGTGATGGTGCCGAATGTCGGTTTCTGGGATGGGGCGTCGATCATGAAGTTGGTGGTGCCTGGTTTGTCGCCGTCTACTTCATGATCGATCGGCTTGGGGTCGGCGGGGCCGGGGGCGGTTAGGGGGTGGTGGTTGGGGTGGGGGTGGGGGTGGGCTGGGTGGGGATGTGGGGGGCGGTTGAGGGCCAGGGGATCTCGGGGGAGGGGTGGAAAGTGATGCCGGCAGCCGCCCAGCGTGGGCCGTGGCCGGCGAGCCGGCTGCGGAACCGGGACCAGTCGTGCGTCTCGCGTGGCGACCAGCCCAGTTCGGCGACGGCGGGCAGGCGCGGGAAGAGCATGTACTCGACCTCGGCCGGCGTCGAGACCGACTCGGTCCAGAGCGGCGCCTCCACGCCCAGCACGGCCTCTGCCGGTACGCCCCGAACATGGGTGCCCGGATCCCACTCGTACGCCCGGCGTACGTCGATCAGACCGGCCCAGTCGTGCCCGATCGGGGTGTCCGGGGCGTACTTCATGTCCAGGTACGCGTGGTTGCCGGGGGAGAGGATCAGCCGAGCGCCCCGGCGTACCGCGTCGGCGGTCTCCGGGTCGTCGCCGTTCGTGCCCCACCACTGCAGGACGCGCCCGTCGACGTGCTCGGCCGGGGCGAGCTGGTGCCAGCCGACGACGGTCTTGCCGGTGGCGGCGACCAGCCGCTGCGCCCGCGCCACGAAGGCGCGGTAGCTGTCGGCCGGCACCTTGAACGCCTCGTCGCCGCCGAGGTGCAGCCACGGCCCGGGCGTCAGCGCGGCCACCTCGCCGACCACGTCCGCGACGAAGTCGTACGTCCGCTCGTCGGCGGGGTCGACGTAGCTGAACCCGACCTCGGTGCCGGTGTACGGCGGCGGCCCGATCTTGCCGGGTGCCAGTTCGGGGTACGCGACGAGCGCCGCGTTGGTGTGGCCCGGCAGGTCGATCTCGGGCACCACTGTCACGTGGCGGCGGGCGGCGTACGCGACGATGCGGCGGTAGTCGTCACGGGTGTACCAGCCGCCCGGGCCGCCGCCGACCTCGGTCGCGCCGCCGACCTCGGCGAGCCGGGGCCAGGAGTCGACCGCGATCCGCCAGCCCTGGTCGTCGGTGAGGTGCAGGTGCAGGTGGTTGAGCTTGTAGCGGGCCAGGTGGTCGACCACCCGCAGGACGTCCTCGACGCCGAAGAAGTGGCGGGCGACGTCGAGCATGGCGCCCCGGTAGGGGAAGCGCGGCCGGTCGACGATGGTGCCGCCGGGCACCGCCCAGCGCGCGGCGACAGCGGTCGGGCTCTCGATCGGCGCGGGTAGCAGCTGCCGCAGCGTCTGCGCCCCGTGGAACAGCCCGGCCGGGTTGACGGCGGTGATCCGCACGCCGTCGGCGGTCACGTCGAGCCGGTAGCCCTCGTCGCCGAGGGCTGCGCCGTCCGGCTCGCCGGAGCCTGTCGCCGCCTCGGGACCGGGAGCCGCCGGCGACAGCGTGAGCGTCAGCGGGCCGCCCTCGGGGGCGTCGGCGACCGGGAGCGGGAAGCCGGTGGCCGGGCGCAGCCAGGCGGCGAGCTGTTCGGCCACGTCCCGGCCGGCGGGACTGACCCGCAGCACCGCGTCCGCGCTCAGGGTGAAGTCCGCCGCCGGGTCCGGGACCACCCGCTCGGGCGCCGGCACCACGTCGTCGAGACGGACCGGCGCCGCTGCGGCGAGCGCGCCGTCGGCCCGGCTCGCGGCGACCCGCGCCAACTCGGCGGCGGGTGCCGGCACGCCGGGCAGCCCTGCATCCGCCGCGACGTCGGCCGACGGTCCCGCATCGGCGGATGCCGCGACGCCGGCGGGGGCCGCCGCGCCGGACGGCGACATCGCGGGTACGTCACCGGAAGACGTGCTGGCAGGACGGGTGGCGGTCGGCTCCGGACCGGTCTCCGGGGCGGTGGGGGTGGTCGGCACGGCGACAGCTCCGAGGGGTGTATTCGCGCGGGATATGGCAAAGGTGAGGATCCGCGAGACGCAGTGACGTCAAGAGTACGAGAGGAAGCGGAATTGCGTGATCGTGCTCGTGGAAGCGTTCCCAAAAACCCGTACGAACGCGGATTGTGGTGACCGTTGTGCCGAAAGTCACCGAACGCTCCCAGGTTTCGCGAAGTTCGCCTAGCCTTCGGCCCACCGACGCTGACGAGCCGGGATTACCGGTGGTCACTACCGGGGTATGTCCGAACTGAACCTTCGTTAAGTGTCAATGGCGCGCGTGGGAGGGCTCTGGTGGCAGCGCACGATTCGGTCGAGCAGAAGTACGTCTACGACTTCGCCGAGGGCAACAAGGATCTCAAGGATCTGCTCGGCGGCAAGGGGGCCAACCTGGCCGAGATGACGAACCTCGGCCTGCCGGTCCCGCCCGGCTTCACGATCACCACCGAGGCCTGCAAGGCGTACCTGACGACCGGGCGCGAGCCGGACGGCCTGGCCGCGCAGATCGAGGCGCACCTGGAGTCGCTGGAACGCGAGATGGGCCGGCGCCTCGGCGACCCGGACGACCCGCTGCTGGTCTCGGTACGCTCCGGCGCCAAGTTCTCCATGCCGGGCATGATGGAGACCGTCCTCAACGTGGGCCTCAACGACCGCAGCGTGGTCGGCCTGAGCAACCAAGCGGGTGGGAACGACAGGTTCGCCTGGGACTCCTACCGCCGCCTGATCCAGATGTTCGGCAAGACGGTCTGCGAGGTGCCGGGCGAGGAGTTCGAGCACGCGCTGGACGAGATCAAGCATGCCAAGGGCACGCACAACGACCTCGACCTGGACGCCGACGACCTGCGCGGGCTGGTCGACGCGTACAAGAAGATCTTCGCCAAGCACACCGGCCGCGAGTTCCCGCAGGAGCCGCGCGAGCAGCTCGACCTCGCCATCCGCGCGGTCTTCGACTCGTGGAACGCGGAGCGGGCGATCCTCTACCGCCGCCAGGAGCGCATCCCTGCCGACCTGGGCACCGCCGTCAACGTGGTGGCGATGGTGTTCGGCAACCTCGGTCCCGACTCCGGCACCGGCGTCGCGTTCACCCGCGACCCGGGCAGCGGCGCGCAGGGCATCTACGGCGACTACCTGGCCAACGCCCAGGGCGAGGACGTGGTGGCCGGCATCCGCAACACCGTGCCGTTGCAGGAGCTGGAGCAGCTCGACAAGACCTCCTACGACCAGCTGCTCGGCATCATGGCCCGGCTGGAGGAGCACTACAAGGACCTCTGCGACATCGAGTTCACCATCGAGCGCGGCAAGCTCTGGATGCTGCAGACCCGGGTCGGCAAGCGCACCGCCGCCGCCGCGTTCGTCATCGCCGGGCAGCTCGTCGACGAGGGCCTGATCGACCTGGACGAGGCGCTGCACCGGGTCAACGGCGCGCAGCTCGCCCAGCTGATGTTCCCGCGCTTCCAGCTCGACCACGGGTTCGAGGCGGTGGCCAAGGGCATCGGCGCCTCACCGGGCGCCGCGTCCGGCAAGGTCGTCTTCACCTCGGCCCGGGCGGTCGAGCTGGCCGCCGAGGGCGAGGCGGTGATCCTGGTCCGCCGGGAGACCAACCCGGACGATCTCAACGGCATGATCGCCGCCAAGGGCATCCTCACCTCCCGGGGCGGCAAGACCAGCCACGCCGCCGTGGTGGCCCGCGGCATGGGCAAGACCTGCGTCTCCGGCGCCGACGAGCTGGACGTGAACGTGCCGGCGAAGAAGTTCACAGTGGGCGGGCACGTGGTGAACGAGGGCGACGTGATCTCGGTCGACGGCACCACCGGCAAGGTCTACCTCGGCGAGGTGCCGGTCATGCCGTCCGAGGTGGTGCAGTACTTCGAGGGCGAACTCGACCCGGAGGACGTCGACGACGCGCTGGTCCGCGCCGTACACCGGATCATGACGCACGCCGACGCCACGCGGCGGCTGCGGGTACGCACGAACGCCGACACCGGCGCGGACGCGGCCCGGGCGCGGCGCTTCGGCGCCGAGGGCATCGGCCTGTGCCGCACCGAGCACATGTTCCTCGGCGACCGGCGCGAACTGGTCGAGCGGCTCATCCTGGCCTCCGGCCCGCAGGAGCGGGAGGACGCGCTCGCGGCGCTGCTGCCGCTGCAGCGGGCCGACTTCATCGAGATCTTCCGCGAGATGGACGGCCTGCCCGTCACCGTGCGGCTGATCGACCCGCCGCTGCACGAGTTCCTGCCCCCGCTGGAGCAGCTCGCGGTGAACGTCGCGGTGGCCCAGGAGCGCGGCGAGGACGTCGCCAAGGAGGAGGCGCTGCTCGCCGCCGTGCGGCGGATGCACGAGGAGAACCCGATGCTGGGCCTGCGCGGCGTCCGGCTCGGCCTGGTCATCCCGGGCCTGTTCGCCATGCAGGTCCGCGCGATCTCCGAGGCCGCCGTCGCTGTCGTCCGCGACGGCGGCAAGGCCTGCCCGGAGATCATGGTGCCGCTGGTCGGCGCCGTGCAGGAGCTGGAGACGGTACGCACCGAGGCCGAGCGGATCATCGCCGAGGTGGTCGGGGACAGCGGCGTCGAGGTGCTGATCGGCACGATGATCGAGGTGCCCCGGGCGGCGCTGACCGCCGGGCAGATCGCCGAGGCGGCCGAGTTCTTCTCCTTCGGCACCAACGACCTGACCCAGATGGGCTGGGGCTTCTCCCGCGACGACGTGGAGGGCGCGTTCTTCTGGCGCTACCTGGAGCTGGGCATCTTCGGCATCTCGCCGTTCGAGTCGATCGACGCCGACGGCGTCGGCCGGCTGGTGCGCATCGCCGCCGAGGAGGGCCGGGCGGCCCGGCCGGGGCTGAAGCTCGGCGTCTGCGGCGAGCACGGTGGCGACCCGGACTCGGTGCACTTCTTCCACTCCGTCGGCCTGGACTACGTCTCCTGCTCGCCGTTCCGGGTGCCGGTGGCCCGGCTGGAGGCCGGTCGCGCAGCCATCACCACCACCGGTTCGGACTCCCGCTGAGGAGGCGCGGGGCCGCCGGTGTTCGCCGGCGGCCCCGCGTACGCCCGACGCGCCTTTCCGGTCTCCTCGGCGTAACCTGAGCTTCCGCCACGTGTCGATCAGGAGGGGTGGGCGCATGACCGCCGTCTGGGAGAACCTGACCATCGACGCCCGGGACCCGTCCCGGCTCGCCAGTTGGTGGGCGGAGGCGCTCGGCTATCAGGTGATCACCGACAAGCCGGACGAGGTGGAGATCCGCCGCACGCCCGACACCTCACCCGGTCTCGTCTTCGTCCCGGTCGCCGGGCCGAAGGAGGGAAAGAACCGGCTGCACATCGACCTGCGACCGGCCGACATGGAGGCCGAGGTGGAGCGCCTCGTCGACATGGGCGCGCGGCACGTCGACATCGGCCAGGGAGACGTGGAGTGGACGGTGCTCGCCGACCCGGAGGGCAACGAGTTCTGCGTGTTGCGGGAGCGCGAGGGGTGAGCCGGTTTTGCGAGCCCCGCAGTCGCGACCTCCGGCCGTTGCGCCAACGCGGCAGCGGTGACCGGGGCTGACGACGCGGCGCGGCTGGTCGGCGAGGCGCCCAAGGACACCGGGTACGGCCGGTCGCCGTTCGAGCGGGACCGCGCCCGCGTGCTGCACTCGGCGGCGTTCCGCCGGCTCGCCGCGAAGACACAGGTGCACGTCGCCGGGACGAACGACTTCCTGCGTACCCGGCTGACCCACTCGCTGGAGGTCGCGCAGATCGCCCGCGAGATGGGCGCCCGGCTGGGCTGCGACCCGGACGTGGTGGACACCGCCGGGCTGGCGCACGACCTGGGCCACCCGCCGTTCGGGCACAACGGGGAGTACGCGCTGGACGAGCTGGCCGCCTCCTGCGGCGGCTTCGAGGGCAACGCGCAGACGCTGCGGGTCCTCACCCGGCTGGAGGCGAAGGTGTTCGCCCCGGACGGGCGCTCGGCCGGGCTGAACCTGACCCGGGCCGGGCTGGACGCGGTGAGCAAGTACCCGTGGCCCCGCCGGCCCGGCGAACGCAAGTTCGGCGTGTACGCCGACGACCGCCCGGTCTTCGACTGGCTGCGCGAGGGCGCCCCGCCCGGCGACCGGCGCTGCCTGGAGGCCCAGGTGATGGACTGGGCCGACGACGTGGCGTACTCGGTGCACGACGTCGAGGACGGCATCCACGGCGGGTACGTCGACCTGCGCCCGCTGCTGGCCGACCCGGACGAGCGGCGGGCGCTCTGCGCCGACGTGGCGGCCACCTACTCCGGTGAGGCGCCGGAGGACCTGGGTGAGGTGCTGGGCGAGCTGCTCGCCGATCCGGTGCTCGCCCCGCTGGCGGCGTACGACGGCAGCCACCGTGCCCTCGCCGCCCTGAAGGCCACCACGAGCGTGCTCACCGGCCGGTTCGTCGCCGCGGTGGTGGCCGCCACCCAGCAGCGCCACGGTCCCGGCCCGCACCGCCGCTACCAGGCCGACCTGGTGGTGCCGCGCCGGATCCGGGCGCAGTGCGCGCTGCTCAAGGGCGTGGCGCTGCGGTACGTGATGCGCCGCCCCGGCGCGGAGGAGCGCTACGCGCGGCAGCGGGACGTGCTGGCCGGGCTGGTCGCGGCGCTGCTGGACCGGGCGCCGGACGGGCTGGACCCGATGTTCGCGCCGCTGTGGCGGGACGCGCCGGACGACGCCGCGCGGCTGCGCGTGGTGATCGACCAGGTCGCCTCGCTCACCGATCCGGCCGCGCTGGCCTGGCACGCCCGCCTGGTGCCACCGAGCTGACGGAGCCGCCGACGCGGAGCTTAGGCTAGCCTAAGCGTATGACGGACCGCCCGAAGAAGCTCACCGCCGCCACGGTCGTCCGGACCACGCGGCCCACCCCGCACCTGATCCGCCTCGTGCTGGGGGGTCCGGAGCTGGCCGGGCTGCCGGTGGGCGCGTACACCGACCACTACGTGAAGTTCGCCTTTCCGCCGGCCGGGGTGAGCTACCCGGACCCGGTCGACCTGGCGACGATCAAGCGGGAGTTCCCGGCGGAGCAGTGGCCGCGCCTGCGCGCGTACACGGTGCGGGCCTGGGACGCCGCGGCCGGTGAGATGACTGTGGACGTGGTGCACCACGGCGACGAGGGTCTGGCCGGGCCGTGGGCGGCGGCGTTGCGCCCCGGCGACCGGGTGTTGTTCACCGGGCCGGGCGGCGCGTACGCGCCGGACCCGGTGGCCGACTGGCACCTGCTGGCCGGCGACGAGAGCGCGCTGCCCGCCATCGCCGCCGCCCTGGAACGCCTGCCCGCCGGGGCCCGCGCGACGGTGTACGTCGAGGTGGACGGTCCGCCCGACGAGCTGCCGCTGGACAGCGCCGCCACCGTCGACCTGCGCTGGCTGCACCGGGCCGGGCGCCCGTACGGCGAGCCGCTGGTCGAGGCGGTCCGGGCGCTGGAGTTCCCGCCCGGCCGGGTGCACGCGTTCGTGCACGGCGAGGCCGGGGCGGTCAAGGAGCTGCGGCGGCTGCTGCGGGTCGAGCGCGGCGTGCCCCGGGGTGACCTGTCCATCTCCGGCTACTGGCGGCGGGGCATGGACGACGAGGGCTGGCGGTCGACCAAGCCGGCCTGGAACGCCGCCGTGGAGGCCGAGGAGGCCGCCACCGTCGCTGCCTGACCGGCGTCCTGCGGCGTTCCGGCCCGCCGATACGGCCGGTCCGCCCACGATGAGGGCATGACGGGACGGATGGGGCAACGGCCCGCGACCCAGCCGGTCGACCGGGTGGTGCTCGGGGTCGGGGTCGCCGGTGTGGTCGCCGTGGTGCTGTGGGGCGTGCTCGCCAGGGGTTCACTGGCCCGCTTCGGCGAGTCCGGCCTGGCCTGGACCGTGGGCACCTTCGGCTGGTTCTTCGTGGTCGCGGCCGACGCGTTCCTGGTGCTGGCGGTGGTGATCGCCGCCACCCGGTTCGGCCGGATCCGGCTGGGCGCCGACGACGACGAGCCGGAGTTCGACACGCTGGCCTGGATCGCCATGATGTTCAGTGCCGGCATGGGCATCGGCCTGGTGTTCTTCGCCGTCGCCGAACCGATCCAGCACTACGCCGCGCCGCCGCCGGCCTCCGGGGTCGAGCCGCAGACCGGGGCCGCCGCCGCGACGGCCATGCAGTACACGCTCTTCCACTGGACGCTGCACCCGTGGGGCATCTACGCGATCGCGGCGCTGGCACTGGCCTACTCGACGTTCCGCAAGGGGCGGGGCAACCGCATCTCGTCCGCGTTCGCACCGCTGCTCGGCGACCGGACCGACGGTCCGATCGGTCGCGCGATCGACCTGCTCGCCGTCTTCGCCACCGTGTTCGGCTCCGCGACCAGTCTCGGCCTGGGCGCGCTCCAGGTGGCGGCCGGCCTCGACCTGGTGGCCGGCGTGCCGGACAGCCGGGCCGTCGAGTTGACGATCATCGGCGCGCTCACGCTCGCGTTTGTCGTGTCCGCCTTCTCCGGCCTGCACCGGGGCGTCAAGTGGCTCTCCACCACGAACGTCCTGATCGCTGTCGTGCTGATGCTGTTCGTGTTCGTGGTCGGTCCGACCGTCTACACGCTGGAGGTGCTGCCGGCCTCGATCGGTGACTACCTGAGCGGCCTGGTGCGGATGTCGACGCGGACCGGCGCGTTCTCCGACCCGGGCTGGCTGGGCTCGTGGACCATCTTCTACTGGGCGTGGTGGATCTCCTGGGCACCGTTCGTGGGTACGTTCATCGCCCGCATCTCGCGCGGCCGTACGGTCCGGCAGTTCCTGATCGGGGTGCTGCTGGTGCCCAGCGGTGCCAGCGCCGTCTGGTTCGCGATCATGGGCGGCACCGCGTTGCGTACCCAGACCACCGGCACCCGTGACCTGGTCGCGGATGTGGGTGCCAGCTCGGAGCAGGCGCTGTTCGGGCTGCTCGACGCGCTGCCGCTGGCCACGCTGACGAGCGTGCTCGCCATGGTGCTGATCGGGCTCTACTTCGTCACCAGCGCCGACTCCGCGTCCCTGGTGCTGGGCTCGCTCAGCTCGCGGGGCGCGCTGCGGCCGCACCGCGGGGTGGTGGTGCTCTGGGGCGTGCTGATCGGCGCGGTGGCGGGGGCGTTGCTGCTGGCCGGAGGTCTGGCCGCGTTGCAGCAGGCGACCATCCTGGTCGCGTTGCCGTTCGTCGTGGTGATGCTGGGCCTGGCCGTGGCGGTCGTGCGGGAGATGGCTGTCGATCCGATGATCCGCCCCGGGCCTCCGCCCCGCCGCTCCGGCCTGGCCGCGGCGGTCCGGGCGGCGCGGTCGTACGAGGAGGAGGATCCGGCCCCCGTCACGAGATGGTTCCATCGCCCTCGCCGTTGAGTGGGGATACCTCGATTTATAGTAGAGATGCTACATTCCGAGGTATGACTGCGGTCGAACTCCCTGGGGCCGTCGCGTCCCCCCGACCGCCCGACGAGGATCTCGTCCTCGACGTGCGGGATCTGCGTATGCGCTACGGCGCCGTCGACGTGCTGCACGGCGTCGACCTGACCGCCCGGCGGGGCGAGGTGGTGGCGCTGCTCGGGCCCAACGGCGCCGGCAAGACCACCACCATCGAGATCCTCGAAGGCTTCCGGCTGCCCTCGGCCGGCACGGTGCGCGTGCTCGGCACCGACCCCGCACGCGGCGACGAGCGGTGGCGCGCGCGGCTGGGCGTGGTGCTCCAGTCCTGGCGCGACCACGGCAAGTGGCGGGTGCGGGAGCTGCTCGCCCACCTCGGCGACTTCTACGCGCCCTACGCCACCGACCGGATCCCGCGCCCGTGGCCGGTCGACGACCTGCTGGACACCGTCGGGCTGAGCGCGCACGCCGGCAGCCGGGTGGCCCGGCTCTCCGGCGGCCAGCGCCGCCGCCTCGACGTCGCGGTCGGCATCGTCGGCCGGCCGGAACTGCTCTTCCTCGACGAGCCCACCGTCGGCTTCGACCCGGCCGCCCGGCGCGAGTTCCACGAGCTGGTGCACCGGCTGGCCGACCTGGACGAGACCACGATCGTGCTGACCACGCACGACCTGGCCGAGGCGGAGAAGCTGGCCGACCGCATCCTCATCCTGGCCGGCGGCCGGATCATCGCCGAGGGCTCACCCGACCAGCTCGCCCGGCGCGTCGCCGGGGACGCCGAGGTGCGCTGGACCCGTGACGGCGAGCGGTACGTGCACGCCACGCCCGACGCCACCGCGTTCCTGCGCGACCTGCTCCGCGAGCACGGCGACCGGATACGCGAGCTGGAGGTGCGCCGGGCCACCCTGGAGGACGCGTACCTGACCCTGGTGCACGAGGAGGAGACGGGTATCCGTACCGGCCGGGCCGAGCGGGTGTGGCAGCAGGAGGCGAACCGATGAACCCGACCACGAACGCGCTGCGGGCCGGGCTGCGGCGCGGCGTCATCGAGCTGCGCGCGACGTTCACCAACGGCCAGGATCTGTGGACCTACTTCTTCCCCACCGTGGTGCTGCTGGTCGCCGTGTTCTGGATGCGCGGCTCGACCGTGCCCGGCACCGACTTCTCCCTCGGTGCCCGTACGCTGCCCAGCGCGCTCGGCATGGGCCTGCTCTTCGGCGGCCTGCTCGGGTTGGCCAACCAGCTCGTCATCGACCGGGAGGACGGCACGCTGCTGCGCGCCAAGGCGATCCCGGACGGCATGCTCGGCTACCTGGTCGGCAAGATCGTGCTGGTCTCGGCGGTCTCGCTGATCGGCGTGGCCATCCAGCTCACGCCCGGCCTGTTCTTCCTGGACGGCCTGCGACTCGGTGACCCGGGCGCGTGGCTCACGCTGGCCTGGGTGGTGCCGCTCGGGCTGGTGGCGACGCTGCCGCTGGGCGCGGTGATCGGCTCGCTGATCGACAACCCGCGCAACATGGGCCTGGTGGTGATGCCGATCTTCGGTCTGATCGCGCTGTCCGGCATCTTCTATCCGATCAACGGCCTGCCCGGTTGGGTGCAGGGCATCGCCCAGGTCTTCCCGCTCTACTGGCTAGGCTTGGGCATGCGCTCGGCGCTGCTCCCGGCCGACCTGGCGGCTGTCGAACTCGGCGGCTCCTGGCGGCACCTGGAGACGCTCGGGGTGCTCGGCGCCTGGGCGGTGCTCGGGCTGGTGCTGGCCCCTGTGGTGCTGCGCCGGATGGCCCGCCGGGAGTCCGGCTCGCGGGTCGCCGCCCGGCGGGAACGGGCCATGCAGCGGGTCGGATGAGAGGGCGGCGATGAGCGAGACCGTGCACAACCGCATCGCGGTGCTGCGCGCCGAACGGGGCGTCTCCCGCCGGCAACTGGCCGACGCGCTCGGTGTGCACTACCAGACCGTGGGTTACCTGGAACGCGGCGAGTTCCGGCCGAGCCTGCACCTGGCGCTGCGCATCGCGGCGTACTTCGAGGTGCCGGTCGAGGTGGTCTTCTCCATCGAGCCGTTCCCGCGCATCGGCGACCCCGCGGCGGCCCGCTCGGCCTGAGCCGGGGGACGGGCGTGGTCGGCCACACGCCCGTCCCCCCGGCCGCCGGAACGTCGGTCCGGCAGGGCAGGATGTACGCCGAGGGGGGTGGCGGTCATGGCGGGGCGGATCCGGGACGAGGACATCGCGCTGGTCCGCGAGCGCACCGCCATCGCGGACGTCATCTCCGAGGTGGTGACGCTCAAGTCGGCCGGCGGCGGCAACCTCAAGGGGCTCTGCCCGTTCCACGACGAGAAGAGCCCGTCGTTCAACGTCTCGCCCGCCCGCAACGTGTTCTACTGCTTCGGCTGCGGGGTCGGCGGCGACGCGATCAAGTTCCTGATGGACGCCGAGCACCTCAGCTTCGTCGAGTCCGTCGAGCGGCTGGCCGCGCGCGCCGGCATCCAGTTGCGCTACGTCGAGGACGACAGGTCCGCGCCGCGTACCCGGCCGCAGCAGGGGCAGCGGCAGCGCCTGATCGCGGCGCACGCCGCCGCCGTCGACTTCTACCGGGCCCAGCTCACCACCGCCGGCGCCCGCCCGGCCCGCGAGTTCCTCGCCGGGCGCGGGTTCGACCGGGCCGCCGCCGAGCGGTACGGCTGCGGCTTCGCCCCGGACGGCTGGGACCTGCTCACCAAGCACCTGCGTCAGCAGGGCTTCACCCACGACGAGCTGGTCACCGCCGGGCTCTCCCGCCCGGCGCGCTCCGGCTCGCTGATCGACCGGTTCCGCCGCCGCCTGATGTGGCCGATCCGGGACATCACCGGCGACGTGATCGGCTTCGGGGCCCGCAAGCTGTTCGACGACGACGACGGCCCGAAATACCTCAACACCCCCGAGACGCCGATCTACAAGAAGTCGCACGTGCTCTACGGCATCGACCAGGCCAAGCGGGAGATCGCCAAGCAGGGCAAGGTGGTGGTCGTCGAGGGCTACACCGACGTGATGGCCTGCCACCTCGCCGATGTGCCGACGGCGGTGGCGACCTGCGGCACCGCGTTCGGCGGCGACCACATCTCGGTGCTGCGCCGGGTGCTGTTCGACAGCGACGAGCGGGCCGGGGAGATCATCTTCACCTTCGACGGCGACGCCGCCGGGCAGAAGGCCGCGCTGCGCGCCTTCGAGGACGACCAGCGCTTCGTCGGGCGTACCTTCATCGCGGTCAGCCCCGACAACATGGACCCGTGCGAGCTGCGCCTGGCAAAGGGCGACCTGGCCGTACGCGACCTGGTGGCCCGCCGCGAGCCGCTGGTGGACTTCGCGCTCCGGCACGTGATCAGCCGGTTCGACCTGGACACCGTCGACGGCCGGGTCGAGGCCATGCGCCGCGCCGCGCCCCTGGTGGCGAAGATCAAGGACCGGGAGAAGCGCCCGGAGTACGTGCGCAAGCTCGCCGGTGACCTCGGCATGGAGATCGAGCCGGTGCAGCGCGCGGTGCTGGCGGCAGCACACGGGCAACCGGGGCCCGGTGCGCCCGCCGCACCCGCACGCCGCGGCCCGGCCGCGCCCGCCGTGGACAGCCCGCGTTCCATGGTGGAGCGGGAGGCGCTGAAGCTGGCGTTGCAGGAGCCGGTCCTGGCCGGCCCGATGTTCGACGCGGTCGAGGCGACCGACTACCAGCACCCGGTGCACGTCGCGGTGCGCGCCGCCGTCGCCGCGGCCGGCGGCGCGTCCGCCGCCACCGGTGGCGCGGTCTGGATCGAGCGGGTCCGCGACGCCTGCGACGACCTGGCCGGGCAGGCGCTGGTCGGCGAGCTGGCGGTGGAGCCGCTGCGCATCGACGGCGAGCCCGACCCGCGGTACGTCTCGATCACCATGGCCCGGCTCCAGTGGAGTTCGGTCACCGGCCGCATCCGCGACCTGAAGTCCAAGATCCAGCGGATCAACCCGGTGAGCAACAAGGACGAGTACTTCGCCCTGTTCGGGGAACTGCTCTCGCTGGAACAGCACGCACGGGCACTGCGCGAGCAGGCCGCCGGAGGATTGTGATGGGACTGTTCAACCGCCGGCCGAAACTCCCGTCGGCAGACCGGCCGCCGCTGGCCGCCGACGAGCGGGTGCTCGCCTGGGCCGCCGCCGGCACCGGCGAGGGCGGCAACGACGGCGTGCTGGTGGCCAGCAACCGCGGGCTGTGGCTGCCCGGCCGGGTGGAGCGCCTCGGCTGGCACGACATCCTCAAGGCGGTCTGGTCCGGCCGCGAACTCACAGTCACCCCGGCCGAACCGGTCGGCGAGCACGACGGCTACCTGGTGGTCGCGGACGGCCTGCCCGAGACGTATCTGCTCGTCGACCCGGGTGACCTGCCGCACCAGGTCCGGGCCCGGGTCACCGGCTCGGTGGCGTACACCTCGCACCACGAGATGCCCGGCGGCTCCGGGCGGATCGCGGCCCGGCGGGTGTCCGGGGTCGACGGGCTGACCTGGACGGTCCGCTACGACCCGGGGACGCCCGACGACGAGGCGGTGACCGCCGAGACCGCCCGGCTGGTAGCGGCGGCGCGGGCCGCCACCGCCCCCGCCGACGCCTGAGGCCTACACCTTGAGGACGTCGACCTCGTAGAGCGGGATGGAGGCGTCGCGGGTGGCCAGGGTCAGGTTCTCCGTGATCGCCTGCGCCACCAGCATCCGGTCGAAGGGATCCCGGTGATGCGGCGGCAGGCGGCCTGCGGTGATGGCGTGGTCGTGGGTCACCGGGAGTTCACGGAAACCCATGTCCCGCACCCGTTCCGCGAGGTCGGGAGGACCGGAGAGCTTTCCCGCCTGCTGCTTGATGGTGATCTCCCAGAGGCTGACCGGGGAGAGGAAGACATCGGGGTCGTGGCGTAGCCGGTCGAGGAACTCGACGGCGAGGGTGGCGTCGCCGGTGATGGCCCAGAGCGCGACGTGGGTGTCCAGCAGCAGGGTCATGCGCCGATCCCGAAGTCGGCGGCGATCTCGGCGTTGGTCTGTGGCGAATCCCAGTCACCCGAGAGGTCCACCTGCCCCGCGAGGGAGCCGATCGCGGTGCGGTCGGTCCGGCGCACCAGCGGTACGACCTTCGCCACCGGGGTGCCCGCCCGGTCGATGATGATCTCTTCGCCGCGTTCCACCCGCTCGATGATGCGCGACAGGTGGGTCTTGGCGTCATGCATGTTGTAGTGCACAGCCTCAGCCGACATGGCGCGCCCTCCTCGGTTAGCTAAGTTCTTAGTTTAGGCACGTGGGCGGGCGCCGTCGAGGAAGAGCGCGACGACCCGGGCGGGTCCGGTCTCGTCGGTGAGGTCGGCCGCGCGGGCCAGGTGCAGGAACGCGTTCATCAGGAACTCCGGTTCGCCGGTGACGGCGCCCTCGGCCCGGGCGTCGGCGAAGAACCGGGTCACCGGCGCCAGCATCAGGGCGACGTAGAGGCCCGAGACGTGCTCGCTGGTCGCGGCGGAGACGAGCGGCAGCGTGTCGTAGATGCGCTGCTCGAACGTGATCGCGTCGCCGTGCTGCCCGGCGGCGACGGTGGCGAGCGCGTGCAGCCGCCGCGGCACGTCGCCGGGGCCGGACAACGCCGCCGAGATCAGGCCGCCGACGTCGCGGATGTACCGTTCCGCCACCGCGATGTAGAGATCTTCCTTCCCGCCGGGGAAGTGGTGGTAGATGGACGGCTTCTGGATGCCGACGCTGCGGCCCACGCCGACCAGGGAGATGCCCTGGTAGCCGGTCGCGGCGAGCTGCTCGGCGAACGCGTCCATGATCTGGGTGCGGGTGTCGGTGGGGCTCATCGGTTCTCTCTCGCGTGGCGGAGGGCGAGGGCGCAGGCGGCGGTTCCGGCGACGGCGAGGACGGCGATCGCCGTGACGCCGATCGGAGCCGCGGTGAGCGCCGCGTCGCCGCCGAGCTGGCGGGCGGTGTCGACGATATAGGTGAGCGGGTTGACGACGGCGATCGCCCGCATCCAGCCGGCCAGTTCGTCGACCGGCGCGAACACGCCGGTGAAGAACGACAGGCCGAACACGGCGAGCGTGACCAGGTTGGTGGCCGACGCCGAGGCGGACCGGATCGCGAGCGCCATGCTCAGCAGCGCGACGCCGAGGCCCAGGGCCAGCATCAGCAGCAGCATCGCGGCGACGCCGGACCAGCTCGCCGGCCGGTAGCCGAGCGCCGTTGCCCCGGCGACGGTCACCGCCATCTGGAGTACGACGGCGACCAGCGCGGCGACGGCCGGGCCGACGAGGAACGGTGTGGTGGTGCCGTGGGCGAGCCGGAGACGGTCCAGGTATCCGCTGGTGAGGTCGCCCAGCACCAGCGTGCCGGCCGCACCCGCGCCGGTGGCGACGCCGGTGAGGAGGATCAGCGGCAGCAGGAACGCGGTGAAGCTCGTCCCGCCCAGGTAGGTGCTGCCGACGGCGTCGAGCTGTCCGGCGTAGACGAGCAGGAAGAACAGGGACTGGGCGACCGGGGCGACCAGCAGCGCGGGCGTACGGAGCACGGCGCGGGTCGAGCGTCCGATCGCCGCGAGGACGACCGGTGCCGGAGACCGGCGGGATGAGGCGACTGCCTGCGGGAGCACGGGTTCGGGCCTTTCGGGTCGCGGTGGGAGCACGCGTCAGCGGGCGGAGAGGGCGACGAAGACGTCGTCGAGGGAGGGCTCGGCGAGGTGGAGACCGGTGATGTCGGCGGCGACGTGGCCGGCCTCGGTCAGGGCGCTCGCCAGGGCCCGCGGATCGTCGGGCACGGCGAGGCGTACCCGGTCCGGGTGATCGGGGTCGGCACGGAACCCGGCCTCGGAGGCGGCGACGAGCGCGTTCGCGGCGGCGGCGCCGGACAGGTCGAGCGTGAGCGTACGGGCGCCGACGCGCTGCTTCAGCGACGCCGGTGAGCCCTGGGCGACCACCCGGCCGTCCCGGAGCACCGCGATCTCCGTGGCCAGCACGTCCGCCTCGTGCAGGTCCTGGGTCGAGATGAGCAGCGACGTTCCGGCCTGGTTGAGGCGGGTCAGCTCGTTCCAGAAGTCGATGCGCGCGAGCGGGTCCAGGCCGGTGGTCGGCTCGTCCAGGATCACCACGGCGGGCTCGGCGACGAGTGCCACGGCCAGGTCCAGCTTGCGGCGGGTGCCGCCGGAGAGCTTGGCGACCCGGGTCGAGCGGTGCTCGCCCAGGCCGAACAGGTCGACGAGTTCCCGCGTGCGGTGGGCCCGCTGCCGGCGTCCCAGCCCGAGCGCCACGCCGTGGAAGTCGAGCACCTCGGCCGGGGAGGCGAGCGGGTCAAGCGCGTTCGACTGCGGCGCGAGGCCGATGAGGCGCCGGGCGTCCCGCGCCTGGGTGACGGTGTCGAACCCGCCGACGCGTACCGAGCCGGACGTCGGGGTGCGCAGCGTCGCGATGATCTCCAGCAGCGTGGACTTGCCCGCGCCGTTGTGGCCGAGCACGACGAACCGGGCGCCGGGCGCGACGGTCAGGTCGAGCGCGCGCAGGGCGTCGCGGCTGCCGTAGGTCTTGGTGAGGGCGGTGGCGAGCACGAGCGGGGTCATGCCGCCACCCTACCGACCGGTCGGTAGGGTGGCCAAATCCGGTTGTCGGCAGGCCAGCCCGCCGTTAGCGTCGCGGCATGTTCGCCACCGACCGGGTCCGCCTGCGCCCGCCCACCCCGGACGACGCGCCGGACATCTTCCGCCTGCACGGCGATCCGGAGCTGCACCTGGTCACCGACGACGAGCCGTTCCTGCCGCACCACGTCGGGCAGGTCCGGGCCCGGCTGGAGAAGCGCGCCGCCGAGCAGCCGGACGCCGGCGCTCCGGTGTCGCTGCTGGCCGAGGCCGTCGCCGACGGCACATTCCTCGGCACCGGCGTGCTGTGGGGCATCAACACCTTCAACGGGTACGCGCACCTCGGCATCACGCTGCTGCCGGACGCGCGTGGCCAGGGCTACGGCACCGAGGTGATCCGGCTGCTCTGCCGGTACGGCTTCCGCAACCGCAACCTGCGCCGCCTGGAGATCGAGACGCTGGCCGGCAACACGGCCATGCGGCGTACCGCCGAGAAGTGCGGCTTCGTCCACGAGGGCACCCAGCGCGACCGCGAGTACGACGGCGACGGCTTCACCGACCTGGTGATCTACGGCCTGCTACGGCGCGACTGGACGCCGTAGCAGGCGGTCTCGCGCTCAGCCGGTGCGGTAGAACCGCTGCGCGCCCGGGTGCAGCGGGATCGGCCGGGTCGCCGCGGCGCTCGCCCGGTTGAAGTTCGCCGCCTCCGGGTGCACCTGGATCAGCTCGCCCTGCCAGGTGAACAGCACCCGGGTCAGGTCGTACGCGAGTTGCTCCGGCATGTCCGCCGCCACCAGGATCACGTTCGCCACAGTGATCGTCGGTGTCGGCTCGGGTGTGCCGTAGACCTCCCTCGGCAGCGTCGCGGTGGTGTAGACCGCGCCGAAGCGCGCGCTCAACGGCTCGATCAGCTCGTTGAGCGGCAGCAGCCGGAACGTGCCCGGAGCGGAGGTGAGCAGGTCCTTGACACCCGGTGTGGGCAGGCCGCCGGAGAAGAACATGGCGTCCAGGCCCTTGGCCCGCATCCGCTTGACCGTCTCCGGCAGCGACAGGTTGAACCGCTGGATGTCCCGGGTCGGGTCGATGCCACCGGCGGTGAGCAGGCGCCCGGCGATGATGTCGGTACCGGACTTCGGCGAACCGGTGGAGATGCGCTTGCCGCGCAGGTCGGCGAAGCTGCGGATCTTGCCGTCGGCGCGGACGATCACGTGGGTGTAGTTGCTGTAGACCCGGGCCAGCGCCCGTACCGGCTGCGGCTGCTTGTCGAACGCGCCGCGCCCGTCGACCGCGTCCGCCGCCGTGTCGGCCAGGCTGAACGCGATCTCCATGTCCCCGCTCGCCACCCGGGTGATGTTCTCCACCGACGCGCCGGTCGGCTCCGCCCGCGCCTCGTACCCGGGCAGGTGGCGGGTGATCAGGTCGGCGTACCCGCCGCCGAGCTGGTAGTAGACGCCCGTGGTGTTGCCGGTGGCCAGGAAGATCCGGCCGCCGTGCCACGCCTCGGGGGCGGAGTCCTCGGCCGCGCAGCCGGCGGTCACCAGCACCGCCGTCATCAGCGCGGCCACCAGCCGCAGCGGCCGGCCGGTCACCGGCGGACCGCCGGTTCCAGCGCCTCCGCGACCCGCTGCACCAGCGTCGCCGTCTCGTAACCGATCTGGCCCAGGTCGCAGCCGGGCGCGGCCAGCACACCCAGCAGCGCCCGTTCGCCCACCGCCATCACCAGCATCACGCCGCCGTCCATGTCCACGATCTGCTGGCGTACCCGGCCGGCGGACATCAGCCGGGCCGCGCCCACGGTCAGGCTCGCCAGTCCGCTGATCACCGCCGAGAGCTGGTCTACCTGGTCGAGGGAGAGGTCCGGCGAGGACGCCAGCCGCAGTCCGTCCTCGGAGACGGCGAGCGCGTGTGAGACGTCCGGCACCTGCTCGGCGAAGTTCGCCAGCAGCCAGTCCAGTCCCGTGGAGGACGGTGAGGTCATGGTCTTCTCCCGTTGGGTGTGGTGTTCGGGGCACGGCGCGTGGCGCTGGCCACCCCCTCGGCGAGGGCGGACAGCCGGGCGCGTACCACTTCGGGGTCGAGCAGATCGGTCGCCGGCGGCGGCGCGACGGCGCCCGGCATCTGCTCGGGCAGGTGCCCGCCCACCGGCCGCCGGGGCAGCCCGGCGGCGGTGGTCGGCACGGGCGTCGGCGGCGTGCTCACCGGCCGGATCCGCGCCGCGCTCGGTGCCAGCAAGGCGCCACCGGGCGTGCGGACGGCGGCGACCCCGCGCACCGGGCCGACGGCTGCCGGAGCCGCGGTGACCAGGTCACGGGAGCCGGCCGCCGACCGTGCGGCGGGCCCCGCCTTGAACCAGGCTGCGGCGCGCGGTCGCCGCTCCACAACCGGCCGGGACGCCACCGACTCCACCCGGGTCAGCACCGACTCCGGTACGTCGACCTGCGCCACCGTGCCGGTGCCGGGGTTGTGCAACTGCACCCGGATGCCGTGCCGCGCGGCCAGGTGGGCCACCACGTGCAGGCCCATGCTGCCCGCCGCGGCGCTGGAGAGCGTGGCCGGCGCGGCCAGCCGCTCGTTGATCTCGGCAAGCCGGCTCTCGCTGACGCCGATGCCCTGGTCGTGTACGCGCAGCACCAGCCCGTCGACTGTGCGCCGCCCGTCGACGAGCACCCGGGCGTCAGGTGGCGAGTAGACGGTGGCGTTCTCCAGCAGCTCGGCCAGCAGGTGCACCAGGTTGCCGGCCGCCGCGCCGTGCACCGCCGCGGTCGGCACGTCGATCTCCACCCGCGGATAGTCCTCGATCTCGGAGGCCGCCGCCCGCACCACGTCGTCGAGCAGCAACGCGCCCTCGTGGCCCCGGCCGGGCTCGCCACCGGCGAGCACCAGCAGGTTCTCCCCGTTGCGCCGCAGCCGGGCGGCGAGGTGGTCGAGCGCGAACAGCCGGGCCAGCGCGTCCGGGTCGGTCTCCTCGCGCTCGAAGTCGTCGAGCAGCCGCAGCTGCCGGGTGATGAGCGTACGGATGCGGCGGGCCAGCGCCTCCGCCATCCGGGTCACGTCCAGCCGCAACTCGGCCTGCTGCCCGGCCAGCCGCAACGCCGCCCGGTTCACCGTGTCGAACGCCTCGGCGACCTGCGCCACCTCGTCCTGGCCACGCCGGATCCCGTCGGTCATCCGGGTCGCCGGACCCTCGGCGGGTGTCCGCTCGCCCGCCGCGATCGCGGTGATCCGTTCCGGCAGCTCCCGGTTCGCCATGGTCAGGGCGGCTACCCGCAGCCGGCGCAGCCGCCGGCTGGTGCGTACCGCCAGCAGCACGGCGGTGACCAGCGAGCCGAGCGCGACTGTGCTCGTCGCGCCAGCTGTCAGCACCGCACGCACCCGGGCCGCGCCGGCCAGGTCTGCCGCGTCCCGGTCCAGCCCGTCGGTCAGGTCACGGCCGAGCAGGTTGTACCGGCGGATCGCACCGCTCTGCGCCACGTACCAGGCGTCACCGTCGGTCTTCACCGTGCCCGGCGCGCCGTCGGAGTCGAGCACGGCGTCACCTATCCGGCGGGCAGTGGTCACGTCGGTGCCGTCGACCAGGCGGTACCAGGCCCTGTTCGCCGGGGCGGAGGCGATCCGCAGGAACTCGGCCTGCCGCTGCTCCCGGGCGCCCCGCAGCCGGCCCAGCCGGGCCAGTTCGCCACTTTGCAGTCCACCCCGGACGAACACCGCCCGCAGCAGGTCGCGCTCCAGCGCGGACAGATGCTCCTGGGCGGCCACCGAGGCCACCTCGCGCGCCTGGTTGGCCAGGCCGGCGTCGCGGAGCTGGCTCGGCAGCGCGTCCGCGACCGCGAGCAGCGACTCCACCAGCGACACGTATGCGGGATCGCCACGCTCACCGGCCAGGGCCAGATCCCGGGTGGGCGCGAGCTGTTCCAGACGCCCGCGCGCGTCGTCCAGCACCCCGGCCAGATCGGGGGCGGCCCGGCGCGCGTCCCCCTGGGCCGAGCGGTAGCGCTCCACGGCCGTGTCCACCCGGCGGCGCTGCGCGTCCACGAGCGGGCGGCCGGACGTGCCACCGCGCTGACGCAACGCGGCCGTCTCGGCCAGTTCGCGTTCCAGCTCGTGCACCAGCCGCACGGTCGCGGTGGCCGTGCCGGCCAGGACGCGTGCCCGGTCGGCGTCGGCGGACGCGTCGAGCGCGGCGCCGGTCTGCGCCGTCCCCAGCACGATCAGGCCGGCGGTGGCCACCAGGATCGGGGCCAGCAGTTGGACGCGGACCGAGCGGAGGCGTCCGGTGCGGTCCGCGGAGCGGTGATGCCGGCGTACGCGAGCCGGGTGGGGCAGCGGCACGGGGGTCTCCGGGTCGGGTCGGTGGGCCGGGCCCGGACGCACGTCCGGGCCCGGCCCGTTCGGGTCAGCTCGCGCCGAGGTCGCTCAGCGCCCGCTCCGCGCCACGGTGCAGCGGCACCGGGTCGGTCTTGCGTGCGTTGCCCAGCTCGATGCCCTTCGCCGCCGGGTTCGCCTGGGCCAGGGCGTCCTTGGAGTCGAAGACCGTCCGGGTGATCGCGCAGGCCACGTCGGCGTCCAGGTTGTCCCGCACCAGCAGCACGTTCGGCACCACGATGGTGGGCACGTCGGCCGGGGTCCGGTAGACGTCCTTGCCGATGGTGCCGGCCTGGTACGCCGGGTTCAGCTCGGCCATCTTCGGCAGCAGCGGGCTGATGTCGAGGAACTTCACCTTGTCACCGGACGTGGTGAACAGGTCGGTGACCCCGCCGGTCGGGACGCCGCCGGACCAGAAGAAGCCGTCGATGCTGCCGTCCTTCATGCCGTCGACGGTCTTGGTGAGGTCCAGCCGCTGCGCCTGGACGTCCTTTGCCGGGTCCAGCCCGGCGGCGGTGAGCAGCCGGTTGGCGATGACCTCGGTGCCGGACTTGGGCGAGCCGGTGGAGATCTTCTTGCCCTTCATGTCGGCCACCGACGTGATCCCCGCGTCGGCGCGGACCACCACCTGGGTGTAGTTGTCGTAGATCCGGGCCAGCGCCTTGACCGGCTGTGGCGAGCTGAAGCTCCCCTTGCCCTGCACCGCGTTGACAGCGGTGTCGAACAGGGAGAACGCCACGTCGTACTGGCCGGCGACGAGCTGTTCGACGTTCTGCACCGAGGCGCCGGTCTCGGCGGCCGTCCCGGTGAGCTTGCCGTCGGTGGCCTTGCTCAGCTCACCGGCGAGCGCGTTGCCGACCACGTAGTACACGCCGGTGGCGTTGCCGGTGGCGATGCCGACCCGGGTGTCCTTGGTGACCTTGCAGCTGACCTCGCGGGCGGCGTCGTCCTTCGCCGCGCCGTCCTGACGGCCCCCGCAGCCGGCGGCACCGGCGGCGACCAGGACGAGCGCTCCGACACCCGCCACTATCCTCGCGTCGATCCGTCCCACTCTCTCTCCTCCCCATGGTCCACGGATTTTTCGACCGACGGGTGGCCGGCGTGCCCGGCGGCGCCACGTCGGACGTACACGCCCGCGACCGCGAGCGCGGTGAGCGCCGCGCCGATCGCCATGGGCAGCGGTTCCAGCCAGAGCAGCACCAGTCCGGCGAACGCGCCGACGATCCGCTCCGGCGCGCCGGCCGGGCCCACACCGGGGAGCCAGCCACCGGCCGCGACCGCCAGCACGGCCACGCCCAGCGCCGACACCAGGCCGGCGGTCACGATCCGCCCGGCGCCGCCGATGCCGAGCAGCCCGAGACCGGTCGGCGTGACCACGAAGGCCAGCGGGATCAGGTACGCCGGCAGCGCGTACCGCAGGGTCTGCCACATGGTCGGCACCAGCCGGCCGCCGGTGACGGCGGCGGCGGCGACCGCTGCGAGCGCGGTCGGCGGCGAGACCTCGGACAGCACCGCGAAGTAGAAGACGAACATGGCCGCGGCGGGCGCGGCGACGCCCAGGTTCAGCAGCGCCGGACCGATGATCACCCAGCCGATGACGAAGGACGCGGTGACCGGCACGGCGAGGCCGAGCAGGCTCAACGCGACGGCGGCGAGCACGGCGGTCAGCGCCAGCACCACGGCCGGCTCGGAACTGACCGACTGCGCGCCGTCGATCAGCAGCGCGGCGGCCTGCGGCCCGAGGCCGGTCTTCGTGGTGGTGGCGGTGATGATGCCGGCCGCGGCACAGACGGCGCTCACCGCGAGCACCCCGCGTACGCCGTCGCGCAGCGCCGCCACCAGCCGGGCGGGCGTGAGCCGGTGCCGCCGGTCCAGGAAGGACAGCACCGCCGCGATCACTGTGGCGATGACCACCGCCCGCGTCGCCGAGGCGCCGAGCGCCAGCACCAGGATGATCACGAGAAGCGAGAGGAAGTGATAGCCGAAGCGGGCCAGCAGCCGCCAGGCCGAGCCGGTGTCGATGACCACCGGCCGGACGCCGGAGCGCCGGGCGTCGATCTCGACGGAGAGCAGGATCCCCAGGTAGTAGAGGATCGTCGGCACGGTGGCCCAGCCGAGCACCTGGAGGTAGGACACACCCAGGTACTCGGCGATGATGAACGCCGCGGCGCCGAGCGTGGGCGGCGACAGGATCGCCCCGACTCCGGCGGCGGCGAGCATGCCGCCCGCGCGTTCGGCCGGGTAGCCGGCGCGGCGCAGGATCGGCCAGGTCACCGCGCCGATGCTGACGGTGGTGGCGGCGCCGGAACCGGAGACCGTGCCGAGCAGGAAGCCCGAGGCGACGGCGGTGCGCCCGGCGGCCGTCCGGGAGCGGCGGAACGCGGCCGCGGACAGCTCCACGAAGAACCGGCCCGCGCCGGACAGGTCGAGCACCGCGCCGTAGATGGTGAACAGCACGATGTACGAGGCGGCCACGTCCAGCGGGGTGCCGTAGAAGCCGCTGTCGGAGTTGTAGAACGCGTCGACGAGCTGCCCGAAGTCGAGCCCCGCGTGCGCCACCGGCCAGCCCTGCGGCAGCAGCCCGCCGT
Organism: Micromonospora sp. NPDC048169; assembly: GCF_040652815.1. Lineage (NCBI taxonomy): Bacteria > Bacillati > Actinomycetota > Actinomycetes > Micromonosporales > Micromonosporaceae > Micromonospora > Micromonospora sp. NPDC048169. The sequence goes on along the minus strand of NZ_JBEZMS010000029.1, from coordinate 48,040 downwards.
AGTAGCCGTACCCGAGGAACAGCACGCAGACCGCCGGCAGGATCCAGCCGGTGGTGCGCCGGCACGCCTCCAGCAGCAGGAGCAGCAGCCCGGTGCCGAACGCCACGTCCAGCGGATCCAGCAGGCCCTGCCGGTCGAGGAAGGCGTCGTAGCCGCCGCCACCGGCGCCGACGGTGACCGGCAGTACCGGGTAGAGGCAGACCACGAGCGCCGCGGCGGCCAGCAGCCAGTCCACAGGCGTCGGTCCGTGCCGGTCGTCCACCTCGGTCGCCGTGCGGCGCAGCCGCACCCCCGAGGGGTACGCGAGGAAAACCATCGGCAGGATGCCGGCCAGGAAGAAGATGAGGTAGTACTTGCTGCCCTGGGCCAGCGGGAAGAACACCTGCCAGAGCGTCAGCAGCCCGACCGCGACGGTGACGCCGGTGAAGAGGAGCCCGACCGGCCCGGCGAGCACCCGTCCCGGCTTCTCCTCCTCGAACCGGGCCGCCAGTTCCCGGGCGTCCTTCGTCTGTTCCAGGCTCTGGCCGGGGGTGTGGGTGTCGCTTCCGCCGGGGCTGTGCTGCTCGTCCGTCCGGTGCCGCTCGTCCGTGCTGTGCTGCTCGGCCGCGGCGTGGCGTTCGGCCCGGCTGTGGTGGTGCGTCTCGCCCGGCCCGTCGTCGGCCCACTCGGGGCCGGCCACGCTCCCGTCGTCCGGAGGCAGCGGCACCACCTCGGCGTCCACGTCGGACCCCGGTCGTCCGTCGGACGGCGGCCGGGGTTTGGGGGGAGTCGCGTCGGGGGGGCGAACGGACGGCACGAGGGGGCACGATACGCGAATAGCGCGCATGGTGGGAACATTGCCGATCGTGATTGCAATGAGTGACGGAATGGGGCTTCGCTCACTCATGGGACTCATTTCTTGAAACCGTTTCGCAATGGCTGAGGGCGGTCTCTCGCAGCTCACTCACGACTGTGGGCGGGCGGTTTCTGCAACGATGCAAACGCGTTCCCCTGGAACTGCTGCCGTCACGGAACGTGGTCGATAGGTCCGGTGTCCTCTCGTGGGAGCGGCACCCGCCGTACCGGCCCGAGCCGGGCTGTCCGCCCTGGCGTCGGCCACGCCGCCGGGGCGTCGAGCGGCGGGTGAGCCGCTGGCGGGACCGCGCGCGACCACGCCCGTAGCGACTTCGCCGAGGTGGTGACATCGGTCCCGCGACGACACCGCCGCTTCGTCGAGCCGGCGGTGTCGTCATGCGCGCCCCGGTCTGCCCGCTCGCCCAACCGCGCCGCCGGCTCCGGGGAGTGGAACGTCATGGGTGTCAACGGCGGGCGGAGACACCCATGACGTTCCACTCGCCGTGACGACCGTCGAGATATTGCGCGAGTGGATATTTGTGGCGGCCGACAAGTCGCCACTGTCGCGGAAGGGGTGGCGGGGTGCCGGTGAGGGTGCCGCGTCGCCCTTGCTGCTCTGCATCCGTCGGCGCACATGATCACGGAGCGTGTTTGTCGCGCGGGTGGCTGCAGAGCAAGGCATTGGCATGACGCGGTGGAAGCCCGAGTGGGGCGCCAACCGACGGGGTGAGCGGGGCGACGGGTGGCGGTCGAGTGGCCGGTTGCGGGCGCGGTGGTTATCGCCGCCGCCGTCAGGGCATGTCGTCCGGGACGACATGCCGATCAGGAGGTGCCATGGCCGCCCGCGACGTCCACGACGACGCCCGAGACGGGCACGACGACGCCCCCGCTTCGCACGACCAGCCCGGTGCCGGAGGCCGGCCCGCACCCCGCGACCGGGGCGACCGGCCGGCCGGGCGGGACCGGGTGGGGCCGGTGGGGCCCGACGACGGGCCGGACAGCCCGGCCGACCTCTCTGGCACGCGCTGGATGGCGACGCTCAAGCGGACCGTACGGGAGTTCCAGGACGACAGCCTGACCGACTGGGCCGCCGCGCTCACCTACTACGGCGTGCTCTCCATCTTCCCGGGCGTCCTGGTGCTGATCTCGCTGCTCGGCCTGCTCGGCGACCGGGCCACCGAGGGGGTACGGGACACCGTCGGGCAGGCGGTGCCGGAGCCGAACATCCGACGCATCATCGAGAGCGCGATCGACCAGGCCGGCCAGTCCGGCGGGCTGGCGAGCATCGCGGCGATTGTCGGTCTGGTGGCGGCGTTCTGGTCGGCCTCCGGCTACATCGCCGCGTTCATGCGCGCCTCGAACAGCATCTACGACGTGCCGGAGGGGCGGCCGATCTGGAAGACGTTGCCGGTACGCCTCGGCGTGACCGCGGTGATCGGGGTGATGCTGCTCGTCAGCGCCGTGATCGTGGTGTTCACCGGCGGCCTGGCCGAGCAGGCGGGAAACGCGATCGGGCTCGGCGAGACCGCCGTGACGGCGTGGAACATCGCCAAGTGGCCGGTGCTGCTGCTGATCGTGAGCCTGATGTTCGCGATCCTCTACTGGGCTTCGCCGAACGCCCGGCACGGTGGCTTCCGCTGGGTGAGTCCGGGTGGCGTGCTCGCGGTGGTGCTCTGGCTGGTGGTCTCCGGCCTGTTCGCGCTCTACGTCAGCAACTTCGGCTCGTACAACAAGACGTACGGCGCGGTGGCCGGCGTGATCATCTTCCTGGTGTGGCTGTGGTTGAGCAACGTCGCCATCCTGCTCGGCGCGGAGTTCGACGCCGAGTTGGAGCGCAGCCGCGCCATCGCGGCCGGGCACCCGGCCGACGAGGAGCCCTACGTGGAGCTGCGTGACGACCGCAAGCTGCGCAAGAAGGACCGGAAGAACTCCCGTTGACCCGAAAACCGCAGCACCCCGCCCGGAAGGAATACGGGCGGGGTGCTGCTTTTCATGATCCACGCCATGCTTTTGTTCGTATGGACAAAAGTTTGCATCGTGCGTGCCGAAGCTATGGACATGCGACCCGGAAGGCTCCTACTGTGTCGGGCACGACACACATCGTCATCGTCGATGTGGCGGACTCCGATGCGGAGGTGACTGCCGGTGCGGACGGTCGACCCCCTGCACGTACGGCTGCTGCGGCTGCTCCGGGACGAGGGCCCGGTGTCCCGCGCCGAACTCGGCGACCGGCTCCAGATGCCCCGCCCGCGACTGGTCGCCGAGCTGGAACGGCTCGTCTCCCTCCGGTACGTGGCCGAGGCCGGACTGGCCGCCTCGCGGGGCGGGCGACGATCCACGCTCGTCGAGCTGAGCCCGCACCTGCGCTTCGCCGCCGTCGACCTGGGTGCCAGCTCGATCGACGTGGAGGTGGTGAACGGCCGGCTGGAGGCGGTGGCCGCCTACACCGAGGCCGCTGACATCCGCTCCGGCCCGAAGGTGACGCTCCAGCGGGTGAACGAGCTGCTGCACAAGGCCAGGGTGGAGGGCGCGTACGAGCGGCTCGACGCGGTCGGCATCGGCGTACCCGGGCCGGTGAGCTTCCGCGACGGCGTGCCGGTCTCCCCGCCGATCATGCCGGGCTGGGACCGGTTCCCGGTCCGCGAGTTGCTCACCCGCGAGCACGGCTGCCCGGCGGTGGTCGACAACGACGTCAACATCATGGCGATCGGGGAGCGGCACGGCGGCGTGGCCCACTCCGTCGACGACTTCCTGTTCATCAAGATCGGTACCGGCATCGGCTGCGGCATCTACCTGCACGGCGAGGTCTACCGGGGCACCGACGGCTGCGCCGGGGACATCGGTCACATCCAGGTCGACCCGAACGGTCCGATGTGCTCCTGCGGCAACCTCGGCTGCCTGGAGGCGGTGTTCAGCGGCGCCGCGCTGGCCCGGGAGGCGGCGGTCGCGGCCCGCGCCGAGACGTCCCCGGTGCTGGCCGAGCGGCTGTCCGCCCGGGGTGCGGTGACCGCGCTGGACGTGGCGCAGGGGGCGGTCGAGGGGGACGTCACCTGCATCCGGCTGATCCGCGACGGCGGCCGGCGGGTCGGCGGGGTGCTGGCCGGGCTGGTGAGCTTCACCAACCCGTCGATGATCGTCATCGGCGGCGGGCTCGCCCAGCTCGGCCACATCCTGCTCGCCGAGATCCGCAGTGTGGTCTACCGCCGGTCGCTGCCGCTGGCCACCGGCAACCTGCCCGTCGTCCTGTCCGAGCTGGGCCCGCGCGCCGGCGTCGCCGGCGCGGCCGTGCTCGCCAGCGACCTCGCGTTCGGCGAAGCAGCGTGAGCGCGAGGAGTGAGCCGGTGTTGCGAGCCCCGCAGTCGCGAACGGGGGCGGGCTCGGTGAGCGCGAGGAGTGAGCCGGTGTTGCGAGCCCCGCAGTCGCGAACGGGGGCGGGCTCGGTGAGCGCGAGGAGCGGGCCGGTGTTGCGAGCCCCGCAGTCGCGAACGGGGGCGGGCTCGGTGAGCGCGAGGAGTGAGCCGGTGTTGCGAGCCCCGCAGTCGCGAACGAAGGGCGAAGCAGCGTGAGCGCGAGGAAGGCGGGCGCGGGCGCCGTCGCGGGCGAGGTGGTGCTGCGCCTCACCGACGTGGTCAAGACGTTCCCGGGGGTACGCGCGCTCGACGGCGTGCGACTGGAGGTGCGGGCGGGCGAGGTGCACTGCCTGCTGGGGCAGAACGGCGCCGGCAAGTCCACACTGATCAAGGTGCTGGCCGGGGTGCACCGGCCGGACTCGGGCGAGGTGCTCTGGCGGGGCGAGCCGGCCTCGTTCGCCGATCCACAGGCCGCCATGCGCGCCGGCATCGCCACCATCTACCAGGAACTCGATCTGGTCGACGACCTGTCGGTGGCGGAGAACGCGTTCCTCGGTCACGAGCCGCGCCGGTTCGGGTTCGTCCGGCGGGGGCACACGGCCCGGCATACCCGGCAGATCCTGGCCCGCCTCGGCCACCCGGAGATCCCGCCGGGACGGCTGGTGCGGCACCTGCCCGCCGCCGGCAAGCAGATCGTCAGCATGGCCCGGGCGCTGTCCCACGAGGCCCGGCTGATCATCATGGACGAGCCGAGCGCCGTGCTGGCCCACGACGAGGTGGCGAACCTGTTCCGGATCATCCGCGAACTCACCGCGCAGGGCATCGCGGTCGTCTACATCTCGCACCGGCTGGAGGAGATCCGCGAGATCGGCGACCGGGTCACCGTACTCAAGGACGGCCGGACCACGGCGGCGAGCCTGCCGGCCCGCGAGACACCGACCCGCGACCTGGTCGCCCGGATGACCGGGCGGACCATCGAGTACGTCTTCCCGAAGCGCCCGCCCGGCCACGGGGGCGGCGCGGAGCTGTTGCGGGTGGACGGGCTGACCCGGCCCGGCGAGTTCGCCGACGTCTCGCTCCGGGTCCGGGCGGGAGAGATCGTCGGCATCGCCGGGCTGGTCGGTTCGGGCCGCTCGGAGTTGCTGGAGACCATCTTCGGCGCGCGCCGGGCGCACGCCGGGACGGTCCGGGTCGACGGCCGGGTGCTGCGTCCCGGCAGTGTGGGCGCGGCGGTACGGGCCGGGATGGGCATGGCGCCGGAGGAGCGCAAGAGCCAGGCGCTGCTGCTGGGCGAGCCGGTCTACCGCAACGTCACGCTCGCCACGTTCGGCAGGTACGCCCGCCTCGGCTTCACGGACGCCGCCCGGGAGCGCGCCGAGGCGGACCGCGTCGCCGCGTCGCTGGAGCTGCGGCCCCGGGACGTACGCCGGCCGGTGCGCACGCTGTCCGGCGGCAACCAGCAGAAGGTGGTGGTCGGGCGGTGGCTGCTCGGCGGCACCCGGCTGCTGCTGCTCGACGAGCCGACCCGGGGCGTGGACGTGGGCGCCCGCGCCGAGCTGTACCAGGTGATCCGCGATCTGGCCGCCCGTGGTGTGGGGGTGCTGCTGGTCTCCAGCGAGGTCCCCGAGGTGCTGGGCCTGGCCGACCGGGTGCTGGTGATGCGGGAGGGCCGGGTGGTACGTGAGGCCCCGGCCGGCGAACTGGACGAGAACACAGTGCTCGACCTCGTCATGGCGGGGTCCCTCATGGAAGGCGCGCCGGCATGAGCGAGCGACAGCGAGCGAATCATCGACACGGCGCCGGAGAGTCTCGTGGCGGCGCCGCGCGAAGCGGGGCGCCGGCATGAGCGAGCGACAGCGAGCGAATCATCGACACAGCGCCGGAGAGTCTCGTGGCGGCGCCGCGCGAAGCGGGGCGCCGGCATGAGCGACGTGACCGAATCCGCCCTGCCCGCGCAGTCGCCGCCGGTGGAGCGGGCGGAGACCGCGAAGGCCGACGCGCCGGCGAAGCTCTCCTGGTGGCGCGGCGACGGCGGTGAGGGCGCCAAGCGCAACCTCGGCCTGCTCGCCACGCTCGTCGTGCTGGTGGTCATCGGCGTCCTGACCCGCCCCGACCTCTACGGCGACCCGAACTGGGTGTGGGGCAACACGCTCACCATCCTCAAGCTCGCCTCGGTGGTCGGCGTGGTCACCGTCGGTATGACCTTCGTGATCATCGGCGGCGGCATCGACCTGTCGGTGGGCGCGATCGTCGCGCTCGCAGGGGTGTGGTGCACCACTGTGGCCACGCAGAGCTACGGTGCGGGCGGCATGATCTTCACCGCGCTGACCGTCGGGCTCGCCGTCGGCGTGGTGAACGGGCTGCTCGTCTCGTACGGGCGGCTGGTGCCGTTCATCGCCACGCTGGCCATGCTCGTCGCCGCCCGGGGGCTGGCGGCGGAGATCTCCGACAAGCAGACCCAGGTGTCGGGCAACACGTTCATCAACGGCATCGCCAGCACGAACGTGCTCGGCATCCCGCTGCTGGTCTACATCCTGGTGGCGGTGGTGGCGGCGGGCTGGGTGCTGTTGAACCGCACCACGTTCGGCCGCCGTACGGTGGCGGTCGGCGGCAACCCGGAGGCGGCCCGGCTCGCCGGCATCAACGTCCGCCGGCACACAGTGCTGCTCTACGCGCTGTCCGGCCTGTGCTGCGGCATCGCCGCGGTCATGCTGACCGCGCAGGCCACCTCCGCGCAGGCGGCGATGGCCAACCTCTACGAGCTGGACGCGATCGCCGCCGCGATCATCGGCGGCACGCTGCTCAGCGGCGGGCGGGGCACGATCATCGGCTCCCTGCTCGGGGTGATCATCTTCTCCACCATCACCAACCTGTTCGCCATCAACAACCTCTCCGCCGAGGCCCAGAACATGGTCAAGGGCGGCATCATCGTCGCCGCCGTCCTGGTCCAGCAGGTGCAGTTCGGCAGTCTCACCCAGTTCCTCGCCCGCAACCGGGCCACCACCACCTGACCCCACCCGCGCACACCCGGCTGCCGTCGTACCGACGGTGGTCCGGCCCGCCACACCCGCAACCACCCCACCACCTCATCCCAGGAGGCGTCATGAGAACACCGCGCCATGACCTGTCCCGCCGCCGGCTGCTCTTCGGCGGGGCCGCCGTCTCCGCCGGGGTGCTGCTCGCCGGCTGCACCAGCAACGAGCAGAGCCCGACCGAGGCGCAGACCAAGGCGGCCGGTTCCGGCGCCGGCACCGAGCCGGGCAAGAAGGTGAGCATCGGCTTCTCCGCCCCGGCCGCCGACCACGGCTGGATCGCCGCCATCACCAACAACGCCAAGGCGCAGGCCGGGGCGTACCAGGACGTGGAGCTGAAGTCGGTCGAGGCCGGCGCGGACGCGGCGGCCCAGCGCGCGGCGCTGTCCACGCTGATCTCGCAGAAGCCGGACGTGATCGTGCTGCTGCCGCACGACGGCAAGGAACTCAACGCGTTCGGGCTGGAGGCGATGAAGGCCGGCATCCCGGTGGTGAACCTGGACCGGGCCTTCCCGGACGCGCGCGCCTACCGGTGCCAGATCAAGGGCGACAACTACGGCATGGGGGTGGCCGCCGCCACCTACATCGCCGAGCAGCTGAAGGCCAAGGGCGTGAGCAACCCGGTGATCGGCGAGATCCCCGGCATCGAGTCGCTGGAGCTGACCCAGGAACGGTCGAAGGGGTTCGCCGACACGCTCGCCTCGTACGGATTCAAGGTCGCCAACCGGCGGCCGGCCGAGTTCACAGTCGACTCCGGGCAGCAGGCGGCCACCGGCCTGTTCCAGGCTCTGCCGAAGCTCGACGCGGTCTGGAACCACGACGACGACCAGGGCATCGGCGTGCTCGCGGCGGTCAACCAGGCCAACCGCAAGGAATTCATCATGGTCGGCGGCGCCGGCTCGAAGAAGGCGATGGAGGACATCGCCGCCGACAACACGGTCCTCAAGGCCACAGTCACCTACAGCCCGTCGATGGCCTCCTCGGCCATCTCCCTGGCCCGCCTGATCGGCCAGGGCAAGGGCATGTCCGACCTGGTCGAACTCCAGGTACCGAAGGAGATCGTGCTCGCCTCCGAGACGATCACCAAGGAGAACGCGGGCGACTACCTGAAGCTCGGGTTCTGACACACGGGGGGAGACCCACCTTGTCCAGTCACGACAGCATCCTGCGCGTCGGCATGGTCGGCTACGCGTTCATGGGCGCCGCGCACTCCCAGGCGTGGCGCACCGTGAACCGGGTGTTCGACCTGCCGGCGCGGGTGCGGATGGCGCTCGTCTGCGGCCGGGACGAACCGAAGGTGGCCGAGGCCGCCGACCGGCTCGGCTGGGACGGCTACACCACCGACTGGCGGCGGCTCGTCGAGTCCGACGAGATCGACGTGGTCGACATCTGCACGCCGGGGGACAGCCACCGCGAGATCGCGCTCGCCGCGCTCGCCGCGGGCAAGCACGTGCTGTGCGAGAAGCCGCTGGCGAACAGCGTGGCCGAGGCCCGCGAGATGACCGGGGCCGCGGCCCGGGCACGCGAGTCCGGGGTACGTGCCATGTGCGGTTTCAACTACCGGCGGGTGCCGGCTGTCGCCCTGATGCGGCAACTGGTGGCGGACGGGCGGATCGGCGAGATCCGGCACGTCCGGGCGACCTATCTCCAGGACTGGATCGTCGATCCGCAGTTCCCGCTGGTGTGGCGGTTGCAGAAGGACAGGGCGGGCTCCGGCGCGCTCGGTGACATCGGCGCGCACATCATCGACCTGACCCAGTACGTCGCCGGTCAGCTCATCACCGGGGTCAGCGCGCTGACCGAGACGTTCGTCCGCCAGCGGCCCCTCGTGGCCGGGTCGAGCGGCCTGGCCGCGCGGGCCGACGGCAACGGCAGCGCGATGGGGCAGGTGACAGTGGACGACGCGGCGGTGTTCGTGGCCCGGCTGGACGGGGGAGCGCTGGCCACGTACGAGGCGACCCGCTTCGCCACCGGCCGTAAGAACGCGCTGCGGGTCGAGATCAACGGCTCGTGCGGCAGCGTCGTGTTCGACCTGGAACGCCTCAACGAGCTGGAGTTCCTGGACGCCACCCGACCCAGCGCCGAACAGGGCTTCAGCCGGATCCTGGTGACCGAGCCGGAGCACCCGTACCTGGGTGCGTGGTGGCCGCCCGGCCACATCATCGGCTACGAGCACTCCTTCACCCACCAGGCGCGCGACTTCGTCGAGGCGGTCGCCACCGGCGCCGACCCGGCCCCGTCGTTCGCCGACGCGTTGCAGGTCCAGCTCGTGCTCGACGCGGTCACCCGCTCGGCCGAGCGGGCCGCCTGGACGGAGGTGGAGCCCGCTCTGGCCGACGCCTCCGCCTGACCCGAGGCGGGCCCCGTGCGGTCCGCCGACACTCACCGGCACCGGCCGGCGAGGGCCCGCCGCGGTTGCGCCCCGCGGTGGGACGAGGCCGGCGCCGGCGAGCGTGCCGCCGGAGTCCGCCGGCACGACCAGCACGGCCCGCCGGTGGGGCCGGACCGGGATTCCCCGGCCGCGCCGGCGGGCGACCGCGAGGTGGCCGGTGACCCGGCGGGAGGCGCAACCCGCCCGGGAGCAGACGCCGCGGCGTCCACCGGTGCCCACGTGCCGCCTCCGGTCGTCCTCGCCCCGGTCCGCGACGGAATCCCCCATCACCGCAGGGGAGAAGGACAATGGCGCGACCCATCACGCTCTTCACCGGCCAGTGGGCCGATCTGCCGTTCGACGAGGTCTGCCGGCTCGCCGCCGAGTGGGGCTACGACGGGCTGGAGATCGCCTGCTGGGGCGACCACTTCGAGGTGGACAAGGCACTCGCCGACGACTCGTACGTGGAGCGCAAACGGGACACCCTCGCCAGGCACAACCTCCAGGTGTTCGCCGTCTCCAACCACCTGGTCGGGCAGGCGGTCTGCGACCACCCGATCGACGAGCGGCACCAGGACATCCTCCCGGCCCGGATCTGGGGCGACGGCGAGCCGGAGGGGGTGCGGCAGCGGGCCGCCGAGGAGATCAAGGACACCGCGCGGGCGGCGGCGAAGCTCGGCGTACGCACCGTCGTCGGCTTCACCGGTTCGTCCATCTGGCACACCGTGGCGATGTTCCCGCCGGTGCCACCAGCCATGATCGAGCGCGGCTACCAGGACTTCGCCGACAGGTGGAACCCGATCCTTGACGTCTTCGACGAGGTGGGCGTGCGGTTCGCGCACGAGGTGCACCCCAGCGAGATCGCGTACGACTACTGGACCACGAAGCGCACGCTGGAGGCGATCGGGCACCGGGAGGCGTTCGGGCTGAACTGGGATCCGTCGCACTTCGTCTGGCAGGAGCTGGACCCGGTGAACTTCATCTTCGACTTCGCCGACCGGATCTACCACGTCGACTGCAAGGACGCGAAGGTCCGTACCGGGGACGGGCGGCGCGGACGGCTCTCCTCCCACCTGCCCTGGGCCGACATGCGGCGCGGCTGGGACTTCGTCTCCACCGGCCACGGCGACGTGCCGTGGGAGGACTGCTTCCGGGCGCTGAACGCGATCGGCTACGACGGCCCGATCTCGGTCGAGTGGGAGGACGCCGGCATGGACCGCCTGGTCGGCGCGCCGGAGGCATTCCAGTTCGTCCGCCGCCTGGCCTTCGACGCCCCGTCCGCGGCCTTCGACGCCGCCTTCACCAGCCGCGACTGACCCACCCCACCCACCCTCCCGCCCCGCCCTCCGTCCTCTCGCGCCCGCGATCTTGCAGTTGCGGCCCTCCCGAAACGGGAATAAGCGGCATCACAGGGGCCGCAACTGCAAGATCGGCGGGGCGAAGAGGGTGGGGTGGGGTGGGTCAGCGGGCGGTGTAGGTGTGGTTGCTGGCCAGGTGGGCTGCGCCGAGCAGGCCGGCGGTGTCGCCGAGGTCGGACAGGACGATCGGCATGCTGCCGGTGGCCAGCGGTGTGGAGCGCCGGTAGACCACGCTCCGGATCTCCGCGAGCAGGACCGGCCCGGTCCCGGCCGGCGCCCCGCCGATGATGACGATGGCCGGGTTGACGAAGCTGACCAGCCCGACCAGCACCCGGCCGAGCCGGCGCGCGGCGTCGCGGACGAGTGTCTGTGCCGCCGCGTCGCCCTCGGTGGCCGCCGACGCCACGTCGGCCACCGACAGCGTCCCGGCCGCCGCGAGCCGGTCCGCCAGCGCCGTCGAGCGCCCCGCCCGCGCGGCCGTCACCGCCTCCCGCACCAGTGCGGCATCCCCGCAGTACGCCTCGACGCACCCGTTGTTGCCGCAGCCGCAGAGCGGCCCGTCCTCGGTGAGCTGGAGATGGCCGATGTCGCCGGCCCCGCTGGCCGCGCCCCGGTAGAGCGACCCGGCGAGCACCAGCCCGCAGCCGACCGCCTCACCCAGCTTGACGTAGAGGAAGTCGTCGAACGGGCGGCCGGTGCCGGCGTGCCGTTCGCCGAGGGCCATCGCGTTGGCGTCGTTGTCCACCTGCACCGGGCAGCCCAGCTCGGCGGCGAGCGTGTCGCGTACCGGGAAGCGGTGCCAGCCGGGCAGGGCCGGCGCGGACACCGGCGTGCCGTCGCGGACCTCGACCGGCGCGGGCAGCGCGACGCCGACGCCGGTGAGTGACGTCAGTCCCGCCTCGACGCGAAGCTTGCCGAGCAGTTCGGCGACGCGCCCGACCACCACGTCCGGGCCGAGCCGCACGTCCACCGGTTCGTCGTGCCGGGCGAGCGGGTTCAGTTCGCCGTCGGTGAGCGCGACCCGCAGGACGCCGCCGCCGACGAGTACCGCGCCGAACCGGACCTGCGCGCCGACGCGCAGCAGCGACGAGCGGCGTCCGCCTCGCGACGCGGCCGGTCCGGCGCCCTCCACCAGGCCGAGCGCGGTCAGCCGCTCCACCTCGGCGGCGAACCGGGCCCGGGGCAGGCCGAGCAGGTCGGCCAGCTCGACCCGGGAGCGTGGACCGTCGTCGCGCAGCAGGCGCAGCAGCCGCGCCTGATCCACCGTCTCCGGTCCGACCATCGGCATGCCGCCACCTCCCCACCGAGAATGTGCCACACCCGGGCCCAGGCGCACGGAAGCGGGCCGGTCACCCGGAGGTGACCGGCCCGCTGTCCGCTGTTGTCAGAGCGTGTTGCCGGTGCTGGACGGCTTGGTGCTCGTGCCGGTCGTGCTGGTCGAGCCGGACGTGCTGGTCGAGGCCGTGCCGTTGGCGCTGCGGCTGCCGACCGAGGCCGGCGTGCCGGCGAACGGCTTGTCGGCGTCGGTCATGCCCGGCTTGCCGCCGTTGCCGGTGGCGAGCTTCTCACCGATCTTGGTCTGTCCCAGCTTGTCCTTGCCCTCCGAGTAGAGCCGGTTCGCCTGGGCCTGCGCGACCCCGGCCGCCTCCTGGACGGTCGGGTGGTCGAGCACCTTGCGCCCGCGGACCACCAGCTCCTCGTACTTCTCCCGGCCGGCACGGGCGCCCAGGACGAATCCCGCAGCCAGCCCGCCAAGAAACATGATCTTTCCGCGCATGGCGGCTCCTTCCGTACCTGACGCTCTCGCCGGTTTCCCGCCAGCTCGGCGGAACGACCGTCTCGCGCCTGCGTTCTCTGTCGACGGCTAACTACCCATCCTGCTCTCCGCTCATGCCTCCCTGTGCCGAGATGACGATTTGTCCGGAATCCTGGCGCGTCCGCCCGGTCGGGTCCTCCTCCGGTAACCCCCTGGCGTACCACCCCCCGATGTCCTGTACTCTTGTCCCCGTCGCACGGAGCGGAGAGATCCGCACCGAGCGGTGCACGGTCCCCTGTAGCTCAATTGGCAGAGCAGCCGGCTGTTAACCGGCAGGTTATTGGTTCGAGTCCAATCGGGGGAGCTTCGCTCCACGTCACGCCCGTCGGCATCGCCGACGGGCGTTCGTCGTTCCGGTGGCCCCGGCGATGCCCGGCTGCCCGGTTTCCGCCCCCGAGTCCTCGTTCGCCCGGCAGGATGTTCAGCGTCGACTTAGACTCCCGCTGCGTCGATTGATGCGTCGATTCGAGGACGGTGGAGATGGCCGCAGGACGCAGTCGCTGGACCGCGACGCTGATCGCGGTGGCGGTGGTGCTCGGGTGGCTGATCGTCGGCGGCATCGCCGGCCCCTACTCCGGCAAGCTCGGCGAGGTCTCCACAAACGACAACGCCTCCTTCCTGCCGGCCGACGCCGAGGCCACCCGGGCGCAGGACCTGGCCGGCGGATTCGTCGACCGCGAGACCACCCCGGCACTCGTGGTCTACGAACGACCCGGCGGCCTCACCCCGGCCGACCAGCAGCGCATCCAGGCCGATGCGGACCGCTTCGCCGAGGTGCCCGGCGTGGTCGGCCCGCTGCCGCCACCGGTCGTCAGCCAGGACAAGCAGGCCGCCCAGGTGATCGTGCCGATCGACAGCGCCGAGGGCGAACAGATCCGGTCCGTGGTGCAACGCCTGCGCGACATCGCCGGCCCGGACCGCGACGGGCTCACCGTCGACGTGGCCGGACCCGCCGGGCTGCTCGGCGACCTGATCGAGGTGTTCAGCGCGATCGACGGGCCGCTGCTGCTCGTCACGCTGACAGTGGTGCTTGTCATCCTGCTCGTCGTCTACCGCAGCCCGGTCCTCTGGATCTTCCCGCTGCTGGCCGCCGGGATGTCGTACTCGCTCGCCGCCGTCTTCGTCTACCTGCTCGCCGACCACGACATCGTCAAGCTCAACGGGCAGGCGCAGGGCATCCTCACCGTGCTCGTCTTCGGCGCCGGCACCGACTACGCGCTGCTGCTCATCGCCCGCTACCGGGAGGAACTGCACCGGTACGAGCGGCCCTGGGACGCGATGCGGGCCGCCTGGAAGGGCGCCGCCCCGGCCGTCATCGCCTCCGGCGCCACAGTCATCGTCAGCCTGCTCTGCCTGCTGCTGTCCAGCCTCAACTCCAACCGGGCGCTCGGCCCGGTCAGCGCCGTCGGCATCGCCGCCACGCTGCTGGTGATGCTCACGTTCCTGCCCGCGCTGCTCGTCCTCGGCGGCCGGTGGGCGTTCTGGCCCCGGCGACCCCGCTACGACCAGGCCGACCCGCGCACCGAGCACGGCATCTGGGGGCGGATCGCCGGGTTCGTGGCGCGCCGCGCGCGTACCGTCTGGGCCGTCACCGCCGTGGTGCTCGCCGCCCTCGCGATCGGGGTGACCCAGCTCGGCGCCACCACGCTCGGCCAGTCCCAGCTGTTCACCCAGCGCACCGACTCGGTGGCCGGGCAGGAGGTCATCGACAGGCACTTCCCGGCCGGCACCGGCAGCCCCGCCCTCATCTTCACCACCCAGGCCACCGCCCGGCAGGTCGCCCAGGTGGCGCAGGGCGTACCGGGAGTCGCCTCGGTGCTGCCGCTCGGCGAGCGGGGCGAGAACGCGCCGCCCGACCCGAACGCGCCCCCCAAGGTGGTCGACGGCCGGGTGCAGCTCGACGTCACGCTCGCCGACCCGCCGGACAGCAACGGCGCCGAACGCACCATCCGCGACCTGCGCGAGGCGGTGCACCGGGTACCCGGCGCCGACGCCGTGGTCGGCGGCTTCACCGCGATCAACGTGGACACCGCCGACGCCTCGGTACGCGACCGCGACGTCATCATCCCGGTGGTGCTGCTGGTCATCGCGGTCATCCTGGCCCTGCTGCTGCGCGCCCTGGTCGCCCCGGTGCTGCTGATCGCCACAGTGGTGCTGTCGTTCCTGGCCACGCTCGGCCTGTGCGCGCTGCTGTTCCGGTACGTCTTCGACTTCCCCGGCGTCGACCAGTCGTTCCCGCTGTTCGCGTTCGTGTTCCTGGTCGCGCTCGGCATCGACTACAACATCTTCCTGATGAGCCGGGTCCGCGAGGAGTCGGTGCGCCGGGGCACCCGAGCCGGTGTGCTCGCCGGGCTGGCAGTCACCGGCGGCGTCATCACCTCCGCCGGCATCGTGCTCGCCGCCACGTTCTCCGCGCTCGCCGTGCTGCCGCTCGTGGTGCTCGTCGAGCTGGGCGTGGCGGTGGCCGTCGGCGTACTGCTGGACACCATCGTGGTCCGCTCGCTGCTGGTGCCCGCGCTCGCGTACGACATCGGGCCGAAGGTCTGGTGGCCGGGCCGGTTGTCGCGGTCGCACCGTGAGGGCGACCGCGCCGGGGCGGGGGTGGACCGTGCCTGACACGGACGTGGTGGTCGTCGGCGGCGGCCTGGCCGGTCTCGCCGCCGCCCGGCGGCTGCACCGCGCCGGTGTGCCGTGGCGGCTGCTGGAGGCGGGCGACCGGCTCGGCGGGCGGGTCGCCACCGACCGCGTCGACGGGTTCCTGCTGGACCGGGGCTTCCAGGTGCTCAACACCGCGTACCCGCGGCTCGGCGGCCTGGTCGACCTCGACGCGCTCGACCTGGGCTGGTTCACCTCCGGGGTGCTGGTGCGTCGCGGCGACCGGCTGGAACGCCTGGCCAACCCGTTGCGCGAACCCAGCGGCGCGCCCGGCACGCTCACCGCCGGAATCGGGTCGCTGACCGACAGGTTGCGGTTCGCCGCGCTCGCCGCCGGCTACGCGACGGTGCCGGTCGGGCGGCTGCTCGGCACGCCCGAGACCACCGCCGAGAAGGCGCTGCGCCGGGCCGGGCTCTCCGACGCGATCATCGAGGAACTGCTCCGGCCGTTCCTGTCCGGCGTGCTGCTCGACCGTGAGCTGGCCACCTCCAGCCACGTCCTCGCGGTCGTCATGCGCTCCTTCGCCCGGGGGAGGATCGGCCTCCCGGCGGACGGGATGCAGGCGCTGCCCAGGGCGCTCGCCGCGCCGCTGCCCGCCGAACTGATCGAGCTGAACACCCCGGTCACCCAGGTCGGCCCCGGCCGGGTCCGCACCCCGTCCGGCGAGATCACCGCCCGCGCCGTCGTGGTCGCCGTCGACCCGCCGGCGGCGGCCACGCTGCTGCCAGGTCTTCCTCGGGTACGCATGCACGCCTACACCACCTACTACCACAGCACCGGCACGGCGCCCCTGGACGAGCCGATCCTGCTGCTCGACGGCGACCGGCGCGAAATGATCGCCAACACGGTGGTGGTGAGCCGGGCCGCGCCCACGTACGCGCCGGACGGCCGGCACCTCATCGCCACCTCGGTGGTCGGCCCGCAGGCCCCGCCCGAACCGGTGATCCGGCGCGAACTGGACCGCCTCTACGGCCGCTCCACCGCCGACTGGACCCACCTCACCACAGTCGCCGTGCCGGACGCGCTCCCCGCCGCCCCGCCACCGCAGGGCCGGCTGCGCAAGCCGGTCGCGCTCGGCGACGGCCAGTACGTGGCCGGGGACCACCGCGACAGCCCGTCCATCCAGGGCGCGCTCGCCAGCGGATGGCGTACGGCCGGTGCCGTGGTGGCCGACCTGCGGGGCGCGTGACGCGTTGGTGGGCGGGTTGCGCGTTGTTATCCTCGCGTTGCCCATCGTGCTGTCGCGGCAGACTTCCGCCCGGTGGGTGGTGGTCCGGGCAACGATCGGCGGGTTACGATCCGGCGCGGTCACGGGGCGGTAGCTCAGCCGGTTAGAGCAGGGGACTCATAATCCCTCGGTCGCGGGTTCGAACCCCGCCCGCCCCACCACCCGAAACCTCCTGCTCAGCCGAGCTACCAGTACCTGCCGCAGATCGGCTCGAGCTTGTCGACCGCAGCCTCCAGGGCAGCCGTGTCGCTCGCTACCTTCACGAGCCCTTCCACCTGGGTCGGCTTGATCGAGCGGATCTCGGCGGCCTTCCGGCCTGCGGCCATCATGAGCGGCGCGAATTTGCTCCGCAGCGTGCGGTCCGCCTGCTCGCCGGCCACCCGGTTCGTCACCACCTCGAGGTTGCGCAACCGGTCGAGCGCTTCCGCCCGAGCGTTGACGATCTCGGCCTCCACTGTCGAGGCGGCGGCGACCCCGGCCAGGGTGATCAGGCCGGCGATGGCCTTCTCCAACGGGCCCTTGAGGGCGGTGCAGGCCGCCTTGTTGCTGGCGGTGGCCACTTGAGTGGCCTTCCTGGTCGTGGGCGGCGCCGCAGGGGCCGTCGAGGACCTGGAGGTCCCCGCAGTCCGTGGGGTCTCCGAGGGCCGGGGGGTCGACGAGGGCTCGGGTGCGAGGCTCGGTGTCGCAGTCGGCGCCGCGGGCGTCGCGAGGGGGAACTCCGTGGATGTGCTCGCCGCCACGGTGGGCGTGCTCGGCATCTCGTCGGCGCTGCCACACGCCGAAGCGGTGAGCAGCATCGCGGCGACCGCCACGCAGAGCCCGAGCCGTCGTACCGTCACGTCTTATTCCTGTCTCTCGATCTTGCGGAAGCGCGACGATACATGGCGGACGCAGTGCCGACCATGGGCCGGCTGGACCGGGCGCCGGTCGGCAGGACCTCGGCGATCCCAGGGCTCTGTCCCGAGCCACGCCTCGCCAGAGACCGGCCGGGGCGGATGAGCCTCGGCGACCCGCTGTGACGGCGCGTTGTCCGGATGAATGATCGCGCCGGGCCAGGTCGACGGGCCGGCGACCGACTCAGACATTTGTCCAAGACGAGCACCCGATGCCCCGCGCACCATCGCCTACATGACCCAGCACGACGTCGAGCACCCGCACGGCATACATGTCGTCCACGACGGCCCGCGGCAGGCGCCGCCGCTGGTACTCATCCACGGCTCGGGTGCCGCGAGCGCCTCCTGGGGCCTGATGGTCCCGGCACTGGCCGCCCACCATCACGTCATTCGGGTCGACCTCCCGGGGTGCGGCCGGTCCGCGCCCGCGCCGTCGTACGACGTGGTCGCCCAGGCGAACCGGGTGGCAGCGGTCCTCGACGACCTCGGCGTTCGCCGGGCGGCGGTGGCCGGACATTCCAGCGGCGGCTACGTCGGGACCGCGCTCGCCGAACAGCGCCCCGACCTGGTGGCGTCGCTCGCCCTGATCAGCACCGGTCCGAGCCTTGACGTGCTCCTTCCGCAGCCGGTCGTCCTCCGCGTACTGCTGGGGCCGCTGCTCGGTCCGCTCATCTGGTCGATCCGGCCGGACGGGTGGATCCGCAGGGGCATCGGTGCGACGGCCGCTCGCCCGGTGGACATCCGGGACGAGATGGTGGCCGAGGTACGCGGCCTCACCTACCGCACGATGAGGACGGTTCTCCGCCACAACGCCGAGTACATCGCCGAGCGCGGCGTGCCCGAGCGGATCGCCGCGCTCGAAGTGCCGGTGCTGGTGATCTTCGGCGCTGCCGACCCGCGCTGGGATCCGGCGTCGGTGCACCGGTACGACGCGGTGCCGAACGCGCGGGTCGAGCTGCTGCCCGGCGTCGGGCACATGTCCGTCCTCGAAGCGCCCGCGACCACCGGCGAACTGCTGCTGGACTTCGCGGCGGCGAGTAGCGGCGGCACCCCGCCCGTCACCCCTCAGGCATAGGCTGGTCACGTGCCGTCAAGTGGGCCCTCATCCGACTGGGCGTGGTCGGACGTGGACGTCGCGGTCCCGCGCCAGTCATGTCGGCTGCCGGGGATCAGCATGGCCGGGTTCCGCCGACGTGCGGGCGTGCCGTGGGAGATCGCGATGGTGGCGCATCCAGCCGTCACCCTGTTGCTCGACCTGGGCAAGGGCGACTACACCGTCTACGACGCCCACGGCCGGGACCATCGCGGCAGCGTCGCCGTCGGGCTGCTTCCCGGCGGGTTCCGGGCAGCCGGCCGATCGCGGGTCGACTGCCTCCAGATTCGGCTGGAGCCCGCCGTGGCGGCCACCGTTCTCCACGCGTCGGCCGAGCTCACCGGGGTGGTCGTGCCGCTTGAGGAGATCTGGGGCCGCGACGCCGGGCGAGCCGAGGACAGGCTGCGCGCCGCCACGTCCTGGGACGAGCGGTTCGCGATCGTGGCGGAGATCCTCGGCCGGCGGCCCGCACTCCGCAGGATCGATCCCGAGGTCGCCCACGCATGGCGGCGGACGCTGACCAGCCGAGGGCGCCTGCGGGTCGACGGCCTGGCGGACGAGGTGGGCTGGAGCCGTAAGCGTCTGTGGTCCCGCTTCCGGTCCCAGCTCGGCATCACACCCAAACGCGCCGCCCGGCTGGTGCGGTTCGACCACGCCGCCCACCTGCTCGCGGCCGACCGCACCCCGGCCGGCGTCGCCGCCGAGAGCGGGTACGCCGACCAGTCCCACCTCCACCGCGACGTCACCGCGATCACCGGGCTCACGCCCACGGCCGTGGCCGCCGCTCCGTGGCTCGCCATCGACCACGTCGCATGGCCGGCTTCGCCGTTGACCCGCCATCTGTGCCCGGGTGGCCGAGAAACCACTGACCCCGCAACTTGACCATCAGCTTCGGCGATCGGGGCTCGCAGGAGCACACGGTGTTCTCCGGCTCGTGTGCCCAGTCGAACGGGGGTGGCGTGTCGGGATCGATGACGAAGTTGCCCGGGTACGCCGCGGAGCACTCGGCACACCGGGCTGACAGCTCCATCATCGTGGTGAACGGGCTGCCGTGTTCGGACGGCAGGCACGGCATGAGGTAGCCGTTCATCTCCGTGACGAGGGCCGGCCACTGGGGACGGCAGCGGCACGCCGGCTTCCTGCTCCGGAACAGTCTGATCACGTACGCTCCCACGTCCTGCTGGTGAGCCGGGGAGTCTAGCGGCCCACCGTAACCCCTTCGCCCCGTCCCGTCCGAGCGTCCACCCGTTATCGATCTTGGAGTTGTGGCACCTCGCAAACGCCACTAGCGGGACATCCGAGGCACCATAAGTCCAAGATCGACGGAGCGGGCGCGGCGGGCGCGGCGGGCGGGTCAGGGTGTGCGGTTCGCGGCCATCCAGGCGGTTGCGAAGTCGACCAGTGCGCGCTGGCGCATCAGCCGGGCCGGCGCGCTGCCGACCCGGCCGGTCGTCGCGTCGCCTGTCGCCTCGAAGTCGGCGCCCAGCCGGTCGAAGTCGTCCTCGTCGGTGACGACGTCGGTCCAGGTGGTCCACCGGCTCGTGCCGTCCGGCATGCGTACCGCCGAGCCCGTCACCGCCCGCGGCGGCGACGCCTGGCGCCACTCCGCCAGGTGCAGCGAGGTGTTCGAGCTGTGGTCGCAGCCGAGTAGCAGCACCGTGCCGTCGAGCCGGTACACCGCGCCCAGCGGTGAGTGCTCGCCCAGCGCGTCGTCGAGGCGGTGTCCGTCCACGATGTCGGCGGCGTGCGCGCCGAGCGCGGCGAAGGACACCTGCGGGTGGTCGCTGCGCCGGGCGCCCGGCCAGGTGCGTACCGTCTCGGCGACGGCGCCCATCCACCGGCTCGGCGTGCACGACGGGTCGAAGCCGGGCCTCTGCTCGCGGATGACCGGCCACCACGCCTCTGGTACGGGCGGATGCCGCCACTGCGCCGGGTCCGTGTTCTCCGGTGTGTGCGTCGGCACGACCAGGGTGCCGCCCGACCCGAGCGCGTCGAGGAGCGCCCGCACCACCGCCTCGGTGCCGCCGGCGACGAACCCGAGACTCCGGAACGACGAGTGCAGCAGCAGGACGTCACCTGGGGCGACGCCGAGCGCGCGCAGGTCGTACGCGAGGGAGCTGACGGTGTGCGGCGCGGCCTGGTCCACGCGGCGCAGTGTAGGCGGCCGGTGACGGTGCCGGTGGATCGTTTCTCCGGTTCCGGGATAGCTGCGGTGCCGTCCGGCGTCTGTTGCCGGTGAACGAGGAGACGAGAGTGACGCAGCAGGCCCGCCCACGCTCACGCGGGCGGGTGGTAAGCCGACGGTCCGTAGTGGAAGGTGAGGCATGCGCTTTCCCCTGTCGACACCGCCCGCCGTCCCCGCCGGCAGCCTCGCCGCAGGCCCGCAACCGACGCTGCCCGCCGATGATGGCCTGATCCTGCGCCCGTGGGAGCCGGCCGACGCGCCCGCTGTCCTGGCCGCGTACCAGGATCCAGAGATCCGCCGCTGGCACACCCGCCGGCCCGCGTCGGAGGAGCAGGTGCTCGACTGGTTCGCCCACCTCCACCGGGCCTGGCAGCAGGAGGCGGGCGCGGGCTGGGCGGTGACGCGCGGCGGCGGCGAGGTGGTGGGCCGCATCGCCATGGGCGGCGTCGACCTCGCCGACGGCGTGGCCGCGTGCGCGTACTGGGTGGTCCCGGCCGCCAGGGGCGCGGGCGTGGCTTCGCGGGCGCTGCGGGCGCTGAGCGCGTGGGCGCTCGCCGAGGGCCGGCTGCACCGGCTCTGGCTGGACCACTCCACCCACAACCTCGCGTCGTGCCGCGTCGCGGTCAAGGCCGGGTTCCGGCTGGAGGGCACCACCCGCAGCGCCGCCGTCCACGACGACGGGCGGCACGACATGCATCTGCACGCCCGGGTCCGCGGCGACGACTGACGGGCCACGACCGCCCGGCCGCCTCCGTCGTGGTCAGGCGCCTGGTTCGAGGTACGCGGCCAGGTGCGCCAGCGAGGACGCGATGCCCTCCTCGTGGGCCGTCTGGTCGATACCCGGCGGCACGCCGGTCGCGGTGACAGTCACCTCGGTGCCGCCGCCCGCCGCGCCGAGGTGCCAGGTCATGGTCATGGTGCCCGCGTACGCCGGGTCGTCGGCCTGGAACACGGCGGTCTGCACCACCCGCCGCCCCGGTACGAGTTCGGCGAACCCGACGTCGACCACGTCGGTGGCGTCCGACGTCTTGCCGGGGGCGCCGGCCGGGTCGAGGTAGGTGAGCACCATCCGGAACCCGCCGCCCGGGCGCGGATCCCAGTGTTCGATGCGTCCGCGCATCCCGTCCGGCGGCAGCCACGCCTCCAGGGCGGCCCGGTCGACGAGCGCGTCGTACACCGCCGCCCGGCTCGCGGCGATCGTCCGTCCACCCCGATCGACCCTGCCCACCCCCCAACCCTAGGCCCAGGCCCCACGGCAGGGGGACGGTACGCTCCCGCGAATGCCGGTAGGACCGCACCGCGACGCCCCGGAAGACTCGCTGCTGCTCGGTGACGACGACACCGAGCTGGCCCGGATGCGGCTGCGGGACGACGACGGCACGCCTGTCGCGGCCGAGGTCCGGCCACTGCCCGGGGCACCGCTCGCCGGGCTCGTCGCGCAGGTGCGGCGTGACCTCGCCGGGCACCGGCTGGAGACACCCGACGACGCACTGGCCGCCGCGCTGATCGCCGACGGCCTGCGCCTGGAGCGGGCCGCCACGGACATGCGGCACGCCCTGGCCGACGTACCCGAGCCGGTGGTGCTGCCGGACGGCTGGTCGCTCGGCGCCCCCGGCTGGGACGACGACCTCGCCGAAGGGCTGGACGCCGCGTACGGCCCGGACCACCCGGACGGCCGCTGGCAGCCCGGCGACACCGAGGAGGTACGGGCCATGTTCGACACCGGCGAGCCGGTGCCGCCGCTGGTGCCCGCCTCGGCCCGGCTGATCGACCCGGACGGCCGCAGCGCCGGGCACGTGCTGTGTGCCGGGCCGGTGCCGTGGACCGACGACGACTGCGTCTGGATCCTCAACCTGGGCGTCGCGCCCCGCGCGCAGCGCCGGGGGTTCGGCCGCGCGCTGCTCGTGCACGCGTTGCGCGGCGCACGCGAGGCAGGGCTGCCGTCGGTCGGCCTGTCGGTGGTCGACGGCAACCCGGCCCGCCGCATGTACGACGCGGCCGGCTTCCGCATCCTCACCCGGGTGCTCACGGTCCGGATCCCCGACGCGTAGCCCGCCGGCCGTCGACGCGCTCCCGCGGCGGTGAACCCTCAGGCGCCGGTGAGCAGAAGGCGGTGCTCGGACCAGAGCCAGCGCAGGTAGTCGCGCAGCCGTTCCGGGCTGGCGATCCAACCCTCGCCGGGATAGCGGAGCAGCCGGCTGACCTCGCCGGCCACCAGGTCGTACCCGGCCGCGCCGGTCTCCGGCACCGGGGCGTCCGGTGCGACAGCCACGGGCAGCGGGACGATCGGGATCCGCAGGCCGGCGTCGTCGCAGGCCCGCAGCACGGTGAGGTAGACCCGGACCAGGTGGTACGGCGAGACGACGAGCGCGACGCTGCCGATGCCCAGCGCCCGTACCCGCTCCACGATCCACACGGCCTGCCGGCCGGTGCCGGTGACCGGCTCGGCCTGGAGCACCACCCCGTCGACCCGGCGCAGGCCCAGTCCCCGCAGCCGGTCCAGCGTCAGCGGGTGGTAGGTCCGCTCGGCCGGATCGGTGTTCGCCACCAGCAGGTGCCGCACTGCCGGGCCGGTCTCCCAGGCGCGGATCGCGTCGGTGAGACGCCAGTCCTCGCCCTGGCCGGTGGGCACCACGAGCGCGTCCACCCGCTCGGCGGCGCGGTGGGGGAGCGTGAGGACCATCGTGACCGCCTCCAGCACCGCCAGGAGCCGGTCGGCGGGGACGTCCGCGAACGCCTCGGCCGGTACGAGCCGGGGCAGCGGGCGGGACACACTCGTCACGCCCGCGATCTTGCCAGCATCGGGTCTGCGGGGAATGAGAGAGTGGCACGGTGCAGGTGGGGATCCTCGGGCCGCTTGAGGTCCGCGACGGCGATCGGCCGGTCGGCGTCGCCGGGGCGCGGCTGCGGGCGCTGCTGATCCGTCTCGCCCTCGACCCAGGCCGGCCGGTGAGCGTGTCCGCGCTGGCCGAGGCGCTCTGGGGTGACGAGCCGCCGACCGACACCGCGAACGCGGTGCAGACGCTGGTGTCGCGGCTGCGCCGGGCGGTGCCCGGGCTCGGCGTACGCAGCGGCCCGGCCGGCTACCGGCTGGATCTCGACCCGGACGACGTGGACGCCGGGCGGTTCGAACGGCTGACCCGGCAGGGGCGGGCGGCGCTTCGCGACGGGGACCCGGCGACGGCGCGTACGACGTTGGGCGACGCGCTCGCGCTGTGGCGGGGGCCGGCGCTGGCCGAGGTCGCCGACGTCCCGTACGCGGCGGCGGCCGTGGCGCGGCTGGCGGAACTGCGGCTCACCGCGCAGGAGGACCGGATCGAGGCGGAACTGCGTACCGGGCGGCCGGAGCTGCTGGTCGCCGAGCTGGAGGAGCTGACCGCCGCGCATCCGTTGCGGGAACGGCTGGCCGAACTGCACCTGCGGACTCTCGCCGCCGCCGGGCGGCCCGCCGAGGCGCTGGGCGCGTACGAGCGGATCCGGCAGCGGCTCGCCGACGAGCTGGGCGTCGACCCGTCGCCGCAGTTGCGGGCCGCGCACCTGGAGCTGCTGCGCGGCGAGGCGGCCCTGCCGCGGCCGGCGCCCGTGGCGCGGCGGGGCAACCTGCGGGCCGCGCTCACCACGTTCGTCGGGCGCGACGAGGACCTGCGCCGGCTCACCGGGCTGCTCGCCGGCAACCGGCTGGTCACCCTGCTCGGGCCGGGTGGAGCGGGCAAGACGCGGCTGGCCAGCGTGGCGGCGGGCGAGCTGGCGGACGGCGTACCCGGCGGGGCCTGGCTGGTCGAGCTGGCGCCGATCACCGACCCGGCGGACGTGCCACGGGCCGTGCTCGACACGCTCGGCCGGCGGGACCGGACGCTGGAACCGGCACGCCAGCCGGCCCGCGACACGCTCGGCCGCCTGGTGGAGACGATCGCCGCCGACGAGACGCTGATCGTGCTGGACAACTGCGAACACGTCGTCGAGGCCGCCGCCCGGCTCGCCGAGGAACTGCTCGGGCACTGCCCGGGACTGCGCGTGCTGGCCACCTCGCGGGAGCCGCTGGGCATCGTCGGTGAGGCGCTGGACCCCGTACCCCCGTTGCGGCTGCCACCGGCGGACGCGGCGCCGGGCGACGCGCTCGCGTACCCGTCGGTGCAGTTGCTGCGCGACCGGGCCGCAGCGGTGCGGGCCGGGTTCGGGGTGACCGGCGACAACGTGGCGGACGTGGTGGAGATCTGCCGGCGGCTCGACGGCCTGCCGCTGGCCATCGAACTCGCCGCGGCGCGGCTGCGGACGCTGTCGCCGCGGCAGGTCGCGGCCGGTCTGGACGACCGATTCCGGCTGCTGACCGGCGGCAGCCGCACCGCGCTGCCCCGGCACCGCACGCTGCGGGCGGTGGTGGACTGGAGCTGGGGGCTGCTCACCGACGACGAGCGCCGGCTCGCCGAACGGCTCGCCGTCTTCCCGGCGTCGGTCACCGCCGACTCGGCGGCCGGCGTCGCCGGCCCGGCCGCCGCCGCGCTGCTCGACGCGCTCGTCGACAAGTCGCTGCTCCAGGTGGTCGGCGACGGGCGGTTCCGGATGCTGGAGACCATCCGGGAGTACGGGCTGGAACGGCTCGCCGCCGCCGGGGCGACGGCCGGGGCGCGCGCCGCCCACGCGGCGTACTTCCGGGACCTGGTCCGGACCGCGGAGCCGCACCTGCGCACCGCCGGTCAACTGCCGTGGCTGCGCCTGCTGGAGGCGGAACGGGAGAACATCGTCGGCGCGCTGCACTACGCCTGCGACGCCGGTGACGCCGACACCGCGCTGCGGATCGGTGCGGGGCTCGCGTTGCCGCTGGTGATCTGGGGCGACACCGGCGGCATCGGCGGCGACGTGCTGGCCCGCGCGCTGGCGCTGCCCGGCCCGGCGCCGGCGGAGGAGCGGGCGGTGGTGCTCGCCATCCGCATCGGCGCGGAGCTGGCGAACGGGGAGCGGGGGCCGTCGCCGGAGCAGATCGCGGAGCTGACGGCGGCGCTGCGGGCGGCGGAGGGGACCGGGCACCCGATCGTGGGGCTGCTGGCGCCGATGTTGTCGATCTTCGGCGAGGACACAGCGGCCGGGATCGCCGCGATCGACCGGGCGCGGGGGCACCCCGATCCGTGGACCGACGGCACGCTGCTGGCGATCCGCGGCAAGTTCAAGGAGAACGACGGCGACGCCGAGGGCACGCTGCGCGACCTGACCGACGCCGCCGGGGAGCTGCGCGCGGTCGGTGAGCGGATGAGCCTGTCGCACGTGCTCAGCGAGTACGCGGACGCGCTCACCAAACGCGGCGACTTCGCGGCGGCGACCGAGGCTCTGGAGGAGTCGGTGCGGCTGGCCCGGGAACTCAACCCGGCCTCGGAGCCGGGCTTCCAGTTGATCTGGCTCGCGGCCATCCGCGCCCGCGCCGGCGACGTGACCGGCGCCAAGGCCGAACTGCGCCGGTTCGTGACCGGCCGGGACGGGCGGGACGCGGCGTTCGGGCTGATGATGCTCGGCAGCATCGCCCGCTCCGACGGCTCGCTGGACGAGGCGCGGGAGTGCCTCGCCGAGGCGACGCGCCACCAGGCGGAGACGCCGCTTCCCGCCCCGCAGTTCCACGCCCTGCTGCTGACCGAGACGAGTCACCTGGCGCTGGCCCGCGGTGACCTGCCGGGGGCACGCCGGTGCCTCGACGAGGCGACCACGCGCAGCCTCGCCGCCCGGGACATGCCGGTGGTCGCGATCATCGCGGTCGGCTGGGCGGCGTTGTCCTCGGCGGAGGGCCGGTACGAGCGGGCGGCCGAGCTGCTCGGCGTATCCGACTCGCTGCGCGGCCGGCCGGACCGGTCCAACCCGGACGCGCAGCGGCTCACCGAGCGGCTGCGCGCCGAGCTGGGCGAGGACGGATACGCCGCCGCGTACGCCCGGGGCAGCGGCCGGAGCCGGGCCGACGCCCTCACGTTCGTGGGCGGCGACCCGGCTCGGTGATCGTGCGGCCCGGTCCGGGCCGGTGCGGTCTGCTCAGGCGCGGCGGCGGTAGGCGCGGACGGCGAGCGGCGCGAACACCGCGATGATCGCCACGGTCCAGAGCAGCGTCCGGCTCACCGGCCCGGCCACCGGACCACCGATCATCAGGCCCCGGGTCGCCTCCATTACGTCGGCCACCGGGTTGACCCCGACCCACCACTGCAACCAGCCGGGCAGCGTGTCCGTCGGCACCATCATGTTGGTGCCGAAGGTCAGCGGGAACAGCAGCAGGAAGGCGGTGCCCTGCACGGCGCCCGGGCTGCGCATCACCACGCCGAGCAGCACACCGATCCAACTGACCGCGAACGCGAACCCGATGGTCAGCAGGCAGGCGGCGAGCGCGGACAGCGGATCGGTGCCGACCCGGAAGCCGAGCGCGTACCCGAAGCCCAGCAGCACCACGATGGAGACCACGAACCGGACCAGGTCGCCGACCACCGAGCCGACGAGCGGCGCGGACCGGGCGATGGGCAGGCTGCGGAACCTGTCGAAGACGCCCTTCTCGACGTCGGTGTTGAGGCTGACGCCGGTCGCGATGGACGCGAACAGCACGGTCTGCACCATGATCGCGGGAAGCAGGAGCTGGAGGTACTCGTGCTGTGAGCCGGCGACCGCGCCGCCGAGCAGGTAGACGAAGATCAGCACGAAGACGATCGGCTGGAGCGTGACGTCCAGCAGTTGCTCCGGGGTGCGTACCGTCTTGACCAGGCTGCGGCCGGCCAGCGCCAGACTGTGCCGGAACAGCCCGAACGGGCGGCCGGCGACGTGGGCGGTGCCGGTCCGGGACGGCGTCGCCGCCGCGCGGGTCGTCGTGGTCATGCCGCCACCTCCGTGGACTCCTCGGCACCGTGGCCGGTCAACGTGAAGAACACCTCGTCGAGGCTGGGCAGCCGCAGCGCCAGCTCCGCCACCCCGATGCCGGACTCGTCGAGACGGCGCACCACAGTCGGGAACGTGGCGTCGCTGTCCACCGGCACGGTGAGCAGGCCCGGCCGGGGCAGCTCGGGATCGGCCCCGGTGCTGACGCGCAGGATCTCGGCGACAGCGCCGATCCGGCCCGGATCGGTCGGCCGGACCACGATCGTCTGACTGCCGGCGATCCGCTTCAGCTCGCCGGGCGTGCCGTGCGCGATCACCCGCCCGTGGTCGATCACCGAGATCTCGTCGGCGAGCGCGTCGGCCTCGTCCAGGTACTGCGTGGTGAGCAGCACCGTCGACCCGTCGTCGACGAGCGAACGGACCACGCCCCACATCTCCTCCCGCTTCGCCGGGTCCAGGCCGGTCGTCGGCTCGTCCAGGTAGATCACCTCCGGCCGGCCGACCAGGCTCGCGGCCAGGTCCAGGCGACGGCGCATGCCACCGGAGTACGTCTTGGCCGGTCGCCCGGCCGCGTCGGTCAGGCCGAACCAGGCGAGCAGTTCCGCCGCCCGCGCCCGTGCCTCGCGGCGGCTCAGGTCGAGCAGGCGGCCGATCAGCGCCAGGTTCTGGGTGCCGGTCAGGTCCTCGTCGACCGAGGCGTACTGGCCGGTCAGCCCGATCAGCCGGCGTACCCGGGCGGCGTCGGTGACCACGTCGTGGCCGCCGACGGTGGCGCGTCCCCCGTCCGGGCGCAGCAGTGTGGCGAGGATCCGTACCGCAGTGGTCTTGCCGGCGCCGTTGGGCCCCAGCACCCCCAGCACGGTTCCCCGGCGTGCGGCGAGGTCGATCCCGGCCAGCGCGGTGGTCGTACCGAACCGCTTGACCAGGCCCTCCGCTTCGAATGCGTAACTCATGACGCCGACGATGACCGGGGCCGCTGGCACCCGGCGCACACGCCGCGCACACGGCCGTGTGCGCTGCCGGAATCGAGTACGCGTGCTCATTCGCGCGGGCCGCCGACCGGGCAGGATCGGAGGCGTGACAAGGAGACGTACGCTGCTCGGCGGTCTGTTCCTGGCGCTCGCCACGGCCGGTGCCTGGGCGGCTTGGCTGAGCTGGGAATCAGGCTGGACCACGGACCCGGAGACGGGCGACATGAGCGGGCCGTACGCGGTCTGGCAGGTCGCCGCCGCGGTGCTGACCCTGTGCGCGCTGGCCGCTGTCGGCGGCTGGTGGCTGAACGTCTGGCTGGTGGGGACGGTGATGACAGTGGCGTTCACCGTCCCGTGGGCGGTGCACGCCGCCTCGACAGACGACACCGGCCTGTGGGCGGTCGGTGCGGCGCTGGTGGCCATCGGCACCACCATCGGCACGACGCTGGTCGGCGGCGCCGCCGGGTGGCTGCGCCGCCGGACCGCGTGACGGGCTGGATGCCGCGGTGATGCCGGCTGCTGCCATAGGATGGCGTCATGAGCGCTGAGGCAGTCGGCATGCACATGCCCGCCGTCGTGACGCTCGACGACGTCGCGAAGATGAACGCCGTCGACCCGAACGGTCACCGCTACGAGACCAGCCCCGAGGGGGTTCTGTCGGTCATGCCGCCGCCCGACTCGGAGCACGCCATCATCGCGAGCCGGATCTTCGCCTGGCTGATCATGGCGGGCTGGCCTGCCGAGCAGGTGCTCCAGGCCGTCGGCGTTCGGGTGCCCGGGCCCAGCGGTGACGGTGGCCGGATTCCCGACATCACGGTGTGGCGGAAGCCGCCCGCCCGTCGAGTCTGGTCGGCCGTGGCCGACCTCGTGCTGGTGGTCGAGATCGTCTCGCCCGGCTCGGAGACCATGGACTCGGCGACCAAGGCCCGGGAGTACGCCTCGGCCGGCATCCCGCGTTACTGGGTCGTGGAGCGGGACGGCGCGCAGACCGTCACGCTCCACGAGCTCACCGGCGACGGCCGGTACGCCGAGCACGCCCGGATGCCGCTCGCGTGGCTGCTGCAGACCGCCCCCGCCGACCACCTCGACGGGTAGGACGAGCCGCGCGGGAGTGCGTCAGTCGCGGTCCAGGCGTTCGGCGTACGCGTCGCGCAGCTCCGCCCAGCCGAAGTCCTTCGCCTCCGCGCCCCGGATCGGGCCGACCGGGTCACCGTCGAGCAGATGGGCGGCGACGTCCAGGCACAGATGCCAGCCGGCGGCCATCGACGGGGCCAGGTCGGGCCGGGCGACCCGGTGCCGCAACGTCAGCGTGGTGCCGTCGCCTGTCGCGGTCAGCTCCCAGCGGAGCAGGTCGTCGCCCCAGGTGTACTCCAGCAGGTTCGGCCGGTCCGCGCGCAGCACCCGGGCCGGCGCCGGGTGGGTCTGCTCGCCGTCGACGGTGCTGAGCACGGCGTCGCCGGTGCGGCCCAGGCCGCGGTCGGCCAGGAACGGCGCCCACCCGGCAAGTTGCTCCGGGTCGGTGAGCGCGGCCCACACCTTCTCCGGCGGGTGCCGCAGGGCGCGGACGAAGATCAGTTCGTTTTCGGGGGTCAGCGCCACCCGGGCGAGCGGGCCGGGACGGAACGAGTCGCGGTCCATCTGTCACTCCTGACTGTCGAGATGGCTTTCCAGGGCGTCGAGATGCGCGGTCCACATCGACCGGTACGGCCCGAGCCAGTCGTCCACTGCCCGCAGCGGCGCCACGTCGACCCGGTAGATCCGCCGCTGCGCGGCCGTGCGGCAGGTGACCAGGCCGGCGTCGCGGAGCACGCGCAGGTGCTTGGAGACCGCCGGCTGGCTCATGCCCAGCGCGTCCACCAGCTCGCCGACGCTGCTCTCCGCCCGGCGCAGCCGGTCCAGGATGCGGCGCCGGGCGGGCTCGGCCAGCACGGCGAAGGCGTCGACGGTCACGACTTCAATATGCCGCATCCGTTATATGCCCGGCAAGGAATCAAAGGTGGCGCTGCCCCGCGCCGGCCGGCTCCCTATGCTCGGGGGATGGAACTGCGGATCTTCACCGAGCCCCAGCAGGGCGCCACATACGACCAGCTCCTCGCCGTGGCCCGCCGCGCGGAGGAGACCGGCTTCGCCGCGTTCTTCCGCTCCGACCACTACCTGAAGATGGGTTCGGTGAGCGGTGATCCCGGCCCGACCGACGCCTGGACGACGCTCGCCGGCCTGGCCCGCGACACCACCCGGATCCGGCTCGGCACGCTGATGACAGCCGCCACGTTCCGGCTGCCCGGCCCGCTGGCGATCACCGTGGCGCAGGTCGACCAGATGAGCGGCGGCCGGGTCGAGCTGGGCATCGGCACCGGCTGGTACGCCGAGGAGCACACCGCGTACGGCATCCCGTTCCCGCCGCTGGGGGAGCGGTTCGACCGGCTGGAGGAACAGCTCGCGGTCATCACCGGGCTCTGGTCCACCCCGGACGGCGCCACGTTCGACTTCCCCGGCACGTACTACCCGGTCAGCGACTCGCCCGCGCTGCCCAAGCCGGTGCAGCGCCCCCGCCCGCCGATCCTGCTCGGCGGCATGGGACCGAAGCGCACGCCCCGCCTGGCCGCCCGGTACGCCGACGAGTTCAACCTGCCGTTCGTCTCGGTCGAGGACACCGTCACGCAGTTCGGGCGGGTACGCGACGCCTGCGCCGCGATCGACCGGGACCCGTCGACGATGATCTGGTCGAACGCGCTCGTGCTCTGCTGCGGCCGGAACGAGGCCGAGGTGAAGCGTCGCGCCGAGGCGATCGGGCGCGACCCGGCGGAGCTGCGCGCGAACGGCGCCGCCGGCACGCCCGCCGAGGTGGTCGAGACGCTCAGCCGGTACGCCGAGGCGGGCAGCTCGCGCGCCTACCTCCAGGTGCTGGACCTGACCGACCTGGACCACCTGGAGCTGGTGGCCGCCGAGGTCATGCCCCAGCTCTGACCCGGCCCCTGCCCGCCCCCCGTCCCGCCTCCCGGTTCCCGTCGAGATCTTGGTACCAAACGGCCCCCATAGGGGCCCTTTCATGCCAAGATCTCCATCTATCCCACCTTGCGGAACAACAATCTCGCTTTACGGGAGGCGCTCCCGCGCGACTCCCACAAACCCCGCGATCTTGCGGTTGCGGCCCTTTCGGTGCCGGATTTACGGCTCTTGTCGGGGCAGCAACTGCATGATCAACGGTGTGGGCGCCAGAACTCCAAGATCGTCGCCGAGTCGCGTGAGTTTCGGGCGGGTCAGCTTGTTGTGGCGCGGCGGACGGTGTCGAGGCGGCCGTCGCGGTCGCTGTCCAGGTACGTCACGTCGGGCACACCGTCCCCGTCCAGGTCGATCTGCACCACGTCGGCCACGCCGTCGCCGTCCAGGTCGGTCACCACCTCGACGGAGCCGTCCAGGTGCCGGGTCACGATCGACCGGCCGGAGGCCTGGCGTGGCGGCGGCCCCGGGTGGGGCACCGGGACCGGCTCGGGCTCCGGCGTGGGCCCCGGCACCGGCGCGGTCGCGGCGGGCACCACCCCCACAGCGGCAGGCGGCATCTCCGCAGCGGCGGGCCCCACACCGGCGGGCGGCATCTCCGCAGCGTCGGGGTCCACGCCGGTCGGGTCGATCTCCTCCTCCGACGGGTACACGTCGCCGCGGAGGCTCGGGTCGCGGTAGCTGCTCATCCCGCCAGGATTCCCGCCGAGTGGCCGGGGCAACCCTGCCGGCGCATGATGGCGGATGATGCAGCGCATGACGGAGACCAACTGGGCCGGAAACGTCAGCTGGTCGGCGCGTACCCGATCGCGGCCGACCTCGACCGACGAACTGCGGCGGCTGGTCGCGGAGGCCGACCTGGTCCGGGCCGTCGGCACCGGCCACTCGTTCAACCGGCTCGGCGACACCACCGGCACCCAGATCGCGCTGGACGGCCTGCCGCCCACCGTCGCGCTCGACCCCGACCGCGGCACCGTCACCGTCGCGGCCGGGATGCGCTACGGCGACCTGGCCACCGCGCTCCAGGCCCAGGGGTACGCGCTGGCGAACCTCGCGTCGCTGCCGCACATCTCGGTGGCCGGCTCGGTCGCCACCGCCACCCACGGTTCCGGCGCGCGCAACCGCAACCTCGCCGCCGCCGTCGCCGCGCTGGAACTGGTCACCGCCGACGGCGACCTGATCACCGTCGACCGTAGTGACCCGCGCTTCGCCGGGATGGTGGTCAACCTGGGCGCGCTGGGCGTGGTCACCCGGCTCACGCTCGACGTGGTGCCCACGTACGCGGTGCGTCAGCACGTCCGCCTCGGCCTGCCCCGCGCGGCGCTGGACGAGGCGCTCGACGCCGCGTACAGCGTCAGCGTCTTCACCTCGTGGCGCTCGGAGCGCTTCGACCAGGTGTGGGTCAAGCAGCACGCCGACGAGCCGCCGCCGCCGGCCGACTGGCTGGACACGGTGGCCGCCGACTCGCCCCGGCACCCGGTGCCCGGCATGTCACCGGAGCACTGCACCGCTCAGCTCGGTGAGCCGGGGCCGTGGCACGAGCGGCTGCCGCACTTCCGGCTCGGCTTCACCCCGAGCAGCGGTGACGAGTTGCAGTCCGAGTGGCACGTGGCCCGCGCCGACGCCTCGGCGGCGCTCGCCGCGCTCGATCCGGTCGCCGACCGCATCGCCGCCGTGCTCCAGATCTGTGAGCTGCGTACGGTCGCCGCCGACGAGCTGTGGCTGAGCCCGAACTTCCGGCGCGACTCGCTGGCGCTGCACTTCACCTGGATCGGCGACCCGGTGGCTGTGGCGCCGGTGCTGGCCGAGGTGGAGGAGCGGCTCGCCCCGTTCGCGCCGCGCCCGCACTGGGGCAAGCTGTTCGAGCGCGATCCGGCCGCCGCGTACCCCCGGCACGCCGACTTCGCCGCGCTGCTGCGCGAGTTCGACCCGAAGGGGAAGTTCCGCACCGCCGAGATGGACCGCTACTTCCCCCGGGACTGAGGTCAGCGCCCGGCCGGTACCTGCTGGCGCAGGCTGCCGCGCTGCACGGCCCGGCTGATGTCACTGGGCGAGACGATGCCGACAAGCTGGTCGTCGATCACCACGAGCGCCCGGCCGTCGGTGCACTCGTTGAGGCGGGGCAGCAGGTCGGTGAGCTGCTCGTCCGGGCGGGCGAGCACCAGTTCGTCGGCGCGGCAGGACACCTCGGCCAGCGTGGTCGAGGCGCGGCGGTCCGCCGCGATGCCGCGTACCCGATCGAGCGTGACCAGACCGACCGGCCTGCCGTCGACGGTGAGCGGGAGTGCCGAGTGCCGGTACGCGAAAAGGTAGTGGTCGACGAAGTCGGCCACCGTGAGGTCGCCGGACGCGGTCTGCGGCTGCGGTGTCATGACGTCGCCCACCCGGATGCCGCGCAGCGCGTCGCCCATCCGGGCGGCGCGTTCCTCCTGGCCGGCGGCGCCGAGCAGGAACCAGCCGATCAGCGCCAGCCACAGCCCGCCGAACCCGGCGCCGGTGAAGAACCGCCACAGCCCGAGCCCGATCAGCACGACGCCGAGCACCCAGCCCGCGCGGGCCGCCACCACCGACGCCTTGGTCCGGTCGCCGGTGAACTTCCAGACCGCCGCGCGCAGCAGCCGCCCGCCGTCCAGCGGGGCGGCGGGAAGCACGTTGAAGATCGCCAGCAGTACGTTGATGCCTGCCAGCCACGCCAGCGCGCCGAGCAGCAGGCCGTGCCCGCCGGCGGCGGCGACCGCCACCGCGATCGCCGCGAAGACCACGCCGATGATCAGGCTGACCAGTGGCCCGACCCCGGCGATCCGCAGCTCGGCGCCCGGGTCCTTCGCCTCGCCCTTCAGTTCGGCGACGCCGCCGAACAGCCACAGCGTGATGCCCTCGACCTCGATGCCGTTGCGCTTGGCGACGACCGCGTGCGCCACCTCGTGGGCGAGCAGGCCGAGGAAGAAGACCACGGCGGCGGCCAGGCCGGCCGCGACGTAGGCGACGGGGGAGTGACCGGGGTACGAGGCCGGGAACAGGCTGGCCGACAGCGCCCACGCGATCAGCACGAAGATGACCAGGACACTCCAGTTGACGCCGACCGGTACACCCGCAATCCGGCCCAGCCGGAAACTCGCCCTCATGTTTCCGTCATACCCGGCGCACCCACCCGCACACCAGAGCCAGCAGGCGGCACTTTGCACTCGTACGAGTCGTACGAGTTGTACAATCGGGATATGAGCGAGCCCGCCGCCGAACTGCCGATCTCCGATGCCCGAGACAGCCTCGCGGATGTCGTGTCACGTGCCCACTACGCCGGGCGGATCACTTACGTGACCCGCCGGGGGCAGCGCTTGGCGGCCATCGTCCCCGCCGAGCTTGCCGAAGCGATCGAGCGAGCCGAGGACGCCGCAGATGTCTCGGCGGCCCGCGATGCCCTGGCCCGTATCGACGCCGGCGACACCCCCGTCCCGCTGGCCGACCTGCGCGACGAGCTCGGCCTGTGACGCTGCCACCGGAGCCGGTCTTCGCCGTCCGGGTCGATCGAGCCGCTGCCAAGCTGCTGCGCAAGCTCGATAGACCCGTGCAGGCCCGCCTTGTCGACGCCGTCGCCTCGCTGGCCATCGAGCCCCGTCCGGCCGGGGTGAAGGCGCTAGCCGGGCATCCCGGTCTACTGCGCATCCGGGTCGGTGACTACCGCATTATCTACACCGTCCGCGATCGTGAACTGATCGTCCTCGTGGTTCACCTCGGCCATCGTGGCGATGTCTATGACACGCTCTGAGCCTGACTCCGGTGAGATCATGATGCCGCCGCTCCGGTGTCGGCGCGGGCAACGGTCAGCGGCTCAGCGTCTCGCTCTTGACGGCCCGGATGAAGGCGGCCCAAGTGCCCGGCGGGAAAGCGAGGGCCGGGCCAGCGGGGTTCTTGCTGTCGCGCAGGCCGACCACGTCGGGGAGATTGTCGGCCACCTCCACGCACTCCCCGCCGTTGTTGCTGCGGGTCGACTTGCGCCAGACGGCGCCGGTCAGGTCAGGCACGGGAGTACTCCTCTGCGACATGCTGGATCAGGCTCTTCGACTTGGACTCGCTCAGCGCGCGGCTCGCTATGTCAGTCCAGATGGTGTTGTAGGCGTCGGTCTCGTGTGGCTTGTCGAGGTAGATGGCACCGGTAGCGGCTTCCAGGTATGTCACCGGCGGTTCCACCTCCTTGCCGCTGCTGTCTCGCGGAAATTCCAGGATCGAGAAAGCCCCGGCCATCGCTCCGGCGTGCAGCCCGGAAGAAAAAGCTAGAACCTGCACGGTTACGTTGGGTAGCTCTGCGGCCTTCAGGATCTGATGTAGCTGCTCGGTCATGATGGTCGCTCCACCAACCGGACGCCGCAACACCGCCTCGTTGACTATCACGCTGAGTTGTGGGGCGGAGAAGCGGGTGAGAAGTGCCTGCCGCTCCACGCGGAGCTGGATGGCTCGCTCTTGGCCCTCGCGGTCACCTGCCTCGATGGCGCCGCCGGGCATCCGGAAGAGCTGCTCGGCGTAGGCGCGCGTCTGGAGTAGGCCGGGAACCAACTCGGCTTGGTACTGCCGGATGCTGGACGCCGCTGCTTCAAGGCCGATGTAGAGCTGGAACCAGCGCGGAAGGCCCGAGCCGATGTAGTCGTGCCACCAGTTCTTGTTTTCTCGCGTGGCCGATGCCATGGCGAGAACCAGTTCGCCGTCCTCCTCCGAAGCGCCGTAGAGCTTGAGCATCTCCTTGACGTCCGCCGCGCGGAACCGGACGTTCTCGGCGCCGCTCTCGATGCGATAGAGGGTTGCCCTCGCCCGGTCCAGTTCCTCGGCGGCCTTCTCCATCGTCAGCCCGGCAGCCTTGCGGAGGGATTCGAGTTTCCTGCCCAGCTGTCGCCGAAGCATGGTCGATCCCGTTACGGCCTGTGACACCCCTGCCTCCGATGGTCAGGTCATAGTTGACGCGCCCCCGTTCAATTAAACGCCGCTGATGTATCAGAAACAATAGACACGTCACGCTGAGTTCTACTAAATGCATGTGGCTCTAGTAGGACGCTCTCTGTTAGACGTTGCATTTGACTAGATGCGGTGCTTCACTTCCCCTGCGGCCACTGTGGAGTTCTCCTGCTCAATGGCCATGTGAGCCCTGCTGACGTACTGCTGGTCGAAGGCTGCGGTGGCAGGTGCCCGGGGTGGGTCCGCCGGTGCGGGGCGGGCCGACGGACCCGCCCCTTCCACGGCTCGATCTCGACGGTGAGAGGCAGGTCCTGTCATGCGCGTCTTCCTCCGGCGTGTCCGGCGTCGCCGGCGGTCGGTCCTCGGATCGACCTGCTACCGCTCGTCCGCCTACCAACCCCTGCGCCCGTGGCAGGTCCGTGAGCGGAGCTTCCGGCCGACCCCGCTGGGCCGGCGCGGGCTCGACCCGCAGGAGGTGCGGGAGTTCCTCGACCGGGTCGCCGGTGACCTGGCCGCCGTCTACGACGCGCTGGCGCAGAGCCGCCGGGAGACAGACCGGATCAAGAACGCGCTTCGCCGCTGGCAGTCGGAGCAGGCCCGGGCCCGCAGCGAACGGGGGTACGACAGGTGACCGAGCGCTGGGTGATCCACCTGCCGGTCGTCGTCAACGACCTGCTCTCCGCTCAGCGGCTGGCGCGGGTGGTGGCGCACTGGACGCATGTCCTGCCGCAGACCGAGCCGGGCGGCACCACCGTCTCGGCGGAGGACGACCAGAACGTCCGCCACTGGGTGTTCTGCGACCGGTTGCTGCCCGGCGGGCAACGGTGTCTGCTCCGGCCCGGACACGACGGTGAGTGTTCCCGGCGGTTCCGGCCGCGATGAGCATGCGCCGGAGCAGGGTCGGACGACACCCGCGTGCCGCACCGCAAGCGGAGTATGCACGAGCTATGGTGAGAGTATGACGCGGCGCATCACGATCAGTTTGCCCGACGACGTGGCCGAGTACGTCGAGCGGTCGCACGGCACGACGTCCGGCTTCATCGCCGACGTGCTCCGTCGCAAGATGCGCGCGGACGG
Organism: Micromonospora sp. NPDC048169; assembly: GCF_040652815.1. Taxonomy (NCBI): domain Bacteria; kingdom Bacillati; phylum Actinomycetota; class Actinomycetes; order Micromonosporales; family Micromonosporaceae; genus Micromonospora; species Micromonospora sp. NPDC048169. The sequence goes on along the minus strand of NZ_JBEZMS010000029.1, from coordinate 10,399 downwards.
CCTGCGGGCTCGATGGGCCGAGCACGGCTACGTGGTGACCGACGAGGACGTCGAGCGGGCCCGCCGGAGGCTGGCCCAACAGCCACCGATCAGCGACGAGCAGCACGAACGGAACATGGAGTGGCTGCGCCAGTTCGGGGACGGTGACGGGGTGGCCGCCGCGTGAACGGGCTCGTCCTGGACACGTCCGCACTGCTCGCGTACGCCGCGGGCGACAGCGTCGAACCGGGCGCGTTGCTGACCCTCGCGCAGGAGGATCCCGAGCAGGAGGTGTGGATCCCGGCGCTCTGCCTCGGGCAGGCGCAGCTTCAGGTCGCGGGCACTCCGGCCGCCGACCTGCTCGATCTGCTCCTCGACACGGACCGGGACATCCGGATCGCGGTCTACGACGGCCCGACCAGCCGGCGGGTGGCCCGGATCGCGGCGAGCCGGAAGGTGCCGCTCGACGTGGCCCATGCGGTCGCCACCGCCGTGCTCTACCGCTGCTACCTGGTGACGCGGGACGCCGAGACGGTGGCGGCAGCGGCCCCACCCGATCTCGAAGTCCTCGACATCTCCGACTCGTGGGAGTGAGGGCCGGAGTCGGTCAGTCGGCCTTTCCGGCCGGGACGACCCACGTGGTCGGCTGGCCGGTGATCGCGGTGATCAGATCGAAGTCGCCGTCGTAGTGCAGAACGGTCACGCCATGCCGTTCGGCCGTCGCGGCGATCAGCAGATCGGCCATCGAGAGCGCGCGGTGGTTGCCCTTGTGCAGCGCCTGCACCCGGACGTCGATCGCCCGATCCCAGATGTCGTCGGGCATGGCGAGCCAGTCGAAGCCGCGGAGCAGCCATCGCGCGCGCTTCGCGTCCGTGGCCGAGCGGGCGCTGTGCACCACCTCGATCTCGACCGCCCCACAGACCGCCAGCAGACCGCGCTCGGACAACTCGTCCAGGACGGCTGCCACGGCAGGTTTCGGCCACCTGGCCAGCGCGGACTTGTCGAGAAGGTAGCGCTCCCGCGTCATGCCGCTTCGGGCTTCGACGCCTGCTGCGGGTCGGTGAGGTCCGGCAGGCCGCCGCTCTTGAGCCATTCGGCGAACTCCCGGCGCTTCTCCCGGTTGACCACTGCCTGAAGCGCGGCGTTGACAGTGGCCTTCTTGGTGCCGGTGCCGAGGATCTCGGCGGCCTCGGCCAGGAGTTCGTCATCGACGTCAAGGATGGTTCGGGACACGCTGCGCCTCCTCGTCCGGCCAGTCGAACGAGTCGATGATATCAAGTTGGGCAGATTTTGATATCTACGCGAGCGAGCGATGGTTCCGGCGTGGTCAGCGCCGTCGAGGGGCCTCGGCGACCACGGTCGGGGAGAACTCGTTCGCCGCCTCGACCGCCCACTCCAGCGCGAAGTCCGCTTCCTCCTCCCAGCCCGGTTCGCCGCCGACGAAGTGCGACCGGCCGGGGAACTCCCGGTAGCCGGTGAGCGCCGTGGAGCTCCGGTAGAGGTTGGCGATGCTGCTGGCCAGCGACGCGGGCACCACGTGGTCCTCGCCGCCCGCGGTGATCAGCAGCGGGGCGCGGTCGCTGCGCTTCTTGTCGATCTCGGTGGCGGAGTTCGGGTCCAGGTTGGCGAACGCGGCCTCGAACAGCACGTGCCCGGCGCCCGGTACGGCGTACCGCTGCCATGCCGCGTCGGACTGCTCCTGGCTGATGGTGTTGCCGAAGGCGTACCGGAAGTCCTCCGGGGTGAACGGCACCGCGCGGTGCCGGTTGGCCGGGTTGTGCAGGATGGAGTACCCGGAGCGCAGCGTGCTCGGCGGCAGCTTGAGCACGCCCCGTACCGGCGCGGGGTGCACGGCGACCACGGCGGCGCCGAGGCGCCGGTCCGCCAGCAACTGGGCGATCAGGCCGCCGAACGAGTGGCCCATGATGATCGGCGGGCGCGGCAGGTCCCTGACGATCGCCTCGTAGTGGTCGGCGATGTCGGCGATGCGCTGCGCGGCGATCGGGGCCGGGTCGGCCCGCAGCTCCTCCACCTCGCGGTCCATGCCGGGCCAGGCGGGCGTGAGCACCTGGAAGCCGCGCCCGGCGTACCGCTGCGCCCAGTGCTCCCAGCTCCGCGAGGTCATCCAGAGCCCGTGGATGAGCACTATCGTGTCGACCCGTCCCGTCGGTGCGCTCATGTCTAGTCTCCCCGTTTCGCCGCTGGACGGCCCGCGCGTACCCGGCCTGGGTGCCGGCAATCCTGTCTGATCGAACAGACGGGAAACGGGCCGGAGACCCGGATGATCGCTGTCCTGAGTCGACTGTCAGGATGACGACATGACGGTCAGACTTGCCGACAGGGTCGCCCTGGTGACGGGCGGGAGCCGGGGTATCGGTGCCGCCGTCGTGCGCCGGCTGGCCGAGGACGGCATCCACGTCGCGTTCACCTACCGCACCGCGGAGGACAGCGCGAAGTCCGTGGTGGCCGAGATCGAGGCGTACGGCCGGACCGGCCTGGCGATCAACGCGGACAGCACCGACGCGACGGCCGTGGTCGACGCTGTGGAGCGGACCGTCGCCGAGTTGGGGCGGTTGGACATCCTGGTCAACAACGCCGGGGTGTTCGCGGGTGGGCCGATCGAGTCGGTCAGCCTCGACGCCCTGGACCGGGCGATCGCGGTGAACGTGCGCGGGGTCTACCTCGTCACCCAGGCGGCGGTACGCCACATGGGTGCGGGTGGGCGGATCGTCAACATCGGCAGCAGCTTCGCCAGCCGTGTCCCGGCTCCCGGGGTGAGCGCGTACGCGATGACCAAGAGCGCCGTGAACGGGCTGACCCGGGCGCTCGCCCGGGAGCTCGGTCCGCGCGGGATCACCGTCAACCTGATCCTGCCCGGCTCGACCGACACCGACATGAACCCGGCGGACAGCGCGGGCGCGGACGGGCAGCGGTCGCACATCGCCCTCGGCCGGTACGCGGAGCCGGAAGACGTGGCGGCGACTGTCAGTCACCTGGTGGGTGCCGGCGGACGGCACATCACCGGCGCGTCGATAGCGATCGACGGCGGCGCGACGGCCTGAGCGGATCCGGGCCGACGGCTGGCTGCTGGGCTGAGCCCGGTCAGGGCAGGCGGTCCACGACCACGAAGGCGGTGCCCGGCTCGACCTCGGTCAGCAGCAGGCGCTGGGCGCTGCGGGTCAGCCGGATGCAGCCGTTCGTGACGTTCTTGCCGAGCGTGTCGTCGTTGTACCAGCTGTGCAGTCCGATGTGGGCCCCGCGCAGGCCGGTCGGCACCGCGTCCGGGTCGTCGGGGATCGCGCCGAGGGCGAAGATGTCGACACCGCCGTAGACGGCCTGCGGGGGTGGCGTGCGGCCCAGCACGAACGTGCGCCCGAGCGGGGTGAGCTGCCCGGACATGCCGAGGCTGACCGGCCAGGTGCGCATCGCGCGCCCGTCCCGGCTCCAGGTGAGGCGGTGGGTGCGCCGCTCCACCACGATCTGGTCGCGCAGCGCCACAGTGGTCCAGCCGCCGGACGGCAGCCACGCGATGGTGCGGTTGGCCGACGGGAGCAGCACCGCGGTCCAGCCGGCGCGGCGGTCGACGATCGGCACCGTCAGCCGTACGCCGCTGACGGTCGGCGCGAGGAACGCCAGCGGACGCCCGCCCGGCGCGTCGTAGGCGGCCACGTTCCGGTTGGGGCGCAGCCCTTCGCTCAGCGGGCGGGTGTCGGCCGGGTCCGGGTCGGGCGGGAAGCCGCGCGGGGCCGGGTCGTAGGTGACCACCGGCAGGTCGTCCGGCGCCGGCGCGGCGGGTGGCACCGACTCCAGCGGCGACGGGCTCGGAGCGGCGGTCGTGGCCGGGGGCGCGGCGGCGGGCGGCGCGGACGGGGGCTCGGGCGTGACGGTGAGCGCGCGGCCGACCAGCAGCGCGGTGACGAGCAGCAGCGGTACGGCGAGCGCGGCGATCAGCCAGCCGGGAGGCCGGCGCGTGGCAAACCGGTCGAACAGCACGAAACCGACTGTAACGGAACGGAAGCCCTCATACCCGGTACTGCGGGTACGAGGGCTTCCGCGCCGGATCGGCTCAGCTCAGCTTCGCGCCGACGTGGATGGCGATCGCGTCGTGCGCGGCCACGTTCGTGGCGAACCAGCCGGACGAGTCCACGGTGATCACCGGGCCGCTGCACGAGCCGTTACTGAACGTGCCGTGGACGACGTCGCAGTAGCGGCCCGCCGGCAGCCCGGTGTAGTACGACCGGCCGTTCACCGCGCTGTCCTCGTCGTTGATCGTCAGGTAGCCCTTGCCGCTACGGCTGAACGCGATGTGCTGGTAGCCGTTGTCGTACCAGTTGGAGACCCCGGCGCCCTCGGTGGCGTTGCGGAAGCCGACCATGTTGGCGATGACCGGCCAGCGGTGCTCGCACTCCCAGCCCGAGTAGCAGGTGACGTTGGTGATCCGGTTGCTGCCGTCGGAGGGCGGGCCCTGGTCCCGGCCGCTGTAGGTGAAGCTCGACATCACCGCCGGGGTGCCGTACGGCCAGGCCAGCATGAACGCGTTGGCGAGCGCGTACGTGCCACGGTTGCGGTAGGTGAGCACGCCACCCTCGCGCTGGGTGTCGTGGTTGTCGGTGAAGACCACCGCCTTGGCGCTCGACAGGTAGCCCCAGGACTCACCGAAGTTCTTCAGGTACGCGAGCCGCTCGTTGTTGAACATCCGGGCCAGGTCCTTGCCGTACCGGAACTCGTGCACGTCACCGTTGCCGGTGTACTCGGTCGGCTGGATCGGCTCACCGGCGCCGTAGATGACCTCCTGCACCAGGTACGCGCCGCGGTTCAGCTTGGCCTTGATCGCGGCGATGTCGGCGGCCGGCATGTGCTTGCTGCCGTCGAGGCGGAAGCCGTCGACGCCGAGCGAGAGCAGGTCGTTGAGGTACGCGGCCAGCCTGCCGCGCACGTACTCCGACTCGGTCTTGAGGTCGGCGAGGTTGACCAGCTCGCAGTTCTGCACCTCGTACCGGTCGTTGTAGTTGGCGATGTCGTTGTTGCCGTTGCGGCCGCAGTAGTGGAAGTCCTGCGCCGAGTAGACGCCCGGGTAGTTGTAGTGCCCGTACGACGAGCCGGCCCAGCCGGTGCCGCCGTTCTCCTGGCCGGACATGTGGTTGACCACGGCGTCGACGATCACCTTGACGCCCGCCGCGTGGCAGGTGTTCACCATGGACTGGAACTGCGCGCGGGTGCCCTTGCGGGACTCGATCCGGTAGCTGACCGGCTGGTACGACACCCACCACGGGCTGCTGTTGACGTGCTCCTGGGGTGGGGACACCTGCACGTAGCCGTAGCCCTTCGGGCCCAGCGTGCTGGTGCACTCGGCGGCCACCGAGGTCCAGTTCCACTCGAAGAGCTGGACGATCACCTTCTTGGTGCCCGGGGTGGCGGCGGCGGCCGGGGGTGCCGCCGCGGTGAGGGGGACGAGCAGGCTCGCGGCCAGGCTCAGGGCGAGCGCTGCGGCGCGGCATCGGCGTCGATGCATCAGGACTCCTGCGGGTTGCGGGGGATGCGGGGGAGTGGAGCCTGTATCAGTGCCGGGTTCTTGCAGCCGACCTGAAAGTTTGCGGCAAGGTTACGAGAATGTTGCAAGAGCTGTCAACGTATGGGCATCCGTCGCTGCGTCGGTCGCTACACGCGCGTCCGGTCCGGACGGTTCGAGAATCCGGCCGAGAAATTCGCCACCGGAGGTGATCCGTGCGCGCCGTCCCTCCGTACCTGAGGTGGGAGCAGGGTCGGCCGGTGGGGGCGCCGCCGCGAGACGATCGAGGAGCAGATGGCCCGGGCACAGCAGAACGAGAAGGCGACGACCGTCCGGACCACCACCACCAGCCGTGGTGCCCGGACGATGTCGAAGTCCGCGATGGTGGCACTGACCGCCTCCGCGCTCGGCCTCGCGTGGGCCGGTGTGGAACTGGCCGGCGCCGGCGGCGTCATGTACTCGTACGGATTCTTCTTCACCGAGTTCTTCGCCGGGGTGGTCGCCCTGGTCTCGCTCAGCATCACAGTGATGCTGGGCCTGCTCGCCACCGACCGCCTGGTGCTGCTCATCCGGCACCGCGTGCTGCTCCAGTCGGCACACCGCGCCACCGGCGTGCTCGGCGTCGCCGGGCTCGTCTTCCACGTCATCACCAAGGTGGCGATCGGCCGGGCCGGGCCGACCGACGCGGTGGTGCCGTTCCTCAGCGGCAGCGGACTCTACATCGGACTGGGCACCGTCGCCGCGCTGCTGATGGTGGGCGTGCTCTGGACCGGCCTGATCCGGGTCCGGTTCGCCGGAGTCGGTCCGAGGTGGTTCTGGCGCGCGCTGCACTCGATGGCGTACGTGTCCTGGCCGTTCGCGCTGGTGCACGGCCTCAACGCCGGCCGGCCCGCCGCCGCCTGGGTGGTGCTGAGCTACCTCGCCTGCGTGCTGCTGGTGGTGATGGCGCTGCTGGTGCGCGTCTCGGTCCACCTCGGCAAGCGCAGCCGCGAGCAGCACCAGGCCGTCGCGCTGAACAAGGCGATGGCCGGCAAGGGCGAGGAGCGTACCGGCGTGTTCGCCGCGCTCACCCGCAAGAAGGCCGCCGACAAGGAGGACAGCGGAGCCGGCCGGGGCCGCTGGGCCGAGGCGAGCGCCACCTGGACCGCACCGGCAGGCACCGCCCGGCGGCGCGATCCGGAGCGGTTCGCCGTACCCGTGGTGCCGGAACCCGGATCCCTGCGCGAGCCGGTCCGCGCGGCCGCCGCCCGGCGGCGCGAGGCCGAGCCGGACGCGCCCACCCGGCGGGCCCGCACCCAGGAGGCGCCCGCCCGCCGCCGTCGCCGCGACGACGAGGAGCGTGTGACCCGCCGGTCCCGGACCGAGGAGCGGGTGGCCCGCCGCTCCCGCGACGACGAGGACCTGGTCGCCCGGTACTCCGCGCCGCCGGAGAGCGGCGGCCGGCACTCGGCGCCGCCGGACACCGGTGGCCGCCACTCCGCGCCCCCGGACGGCGGCCGGTACGCCACGGCCTCCGAGGTGGCCCGCTACTCCGCGCCGCCGCGCGCCGGCGACGAGCCGGAGGAGCCCTGGGACAGCCCGCGCCGCTGGGAGACCCGCCCGGTCTCCGGCGAGCCGATCTCGGCCGGCCCGATCTCCGGCACCCCGCTCTCGGCGGAGCCGCTCAGCGGGTCCGGCCGGCGCTACCGGGACGAGGAGGACGTGCCGGAGGAGCCCGACTACTGGCGCCCGCCGGCCCGCTACGCCGCCGACGAGGCGTTCGTCGACGACACCCCGACGCTCGTCGACCTCGCCTCTCGCCGCGCCATGCGCGCGGGCAAGGAGAGCCGGCCCGGCCGCCGCAAGCGGGCCGACGCGGAAGCGGTCGACGGCGCGTACTGGGCCGGACTGCGGGGTGAGGCCCGGTGAAGCGCGCGACGATCCCACCTGTCGCCTGTGTCGGCGAGCCCCGCCTGACCGCCGGTTTCGCCGAGTTCGGCCGGCTCGACCTGCTGGCCCACGAGGAGGTGCACGGCCCGATCGGCCCGATGGAACCGGCGGCGCTGCTGCGGCTCGCCGAGGCGATCGACCTCAAGGGCAAGGGCGGCGCCGGTTTCCCGTTCGCCCGCAAACTGCGCGCCGTGCTGGAGTCCTGCGAGCGGCAGGACCTCGGCGCCGTGGTGGTGGTGAACGCCACCGAGGGGGAGCCGGCGAGCTGGAAGGACAAGGTGCTGCTCACCCGCGCCCCGCACCTCATCCTGGACGGCGCCGCGCTCGCCGCGTTCGCGCTCGACGCCGAGGAGATCGTGATCGGCGTCGCCGACGACGACGTGGGCCGCCCCTCGCTGGCCGAGGCGTTGCAGGAACGGCGCATGCCGGTGCCGACCACGATCGTCACGGTGCCGCACCGGTTCATCTCCGGCGAGGGCGGCGCGCTCGTCAACGGCATCAACGGCCTGCCGCACATCCCGCCCGGCACGAAGAAGCGCTCCAGCGACTCCGGCGTCGGCGGGCTGCCCACGCTGCTGTCGAACGCCGAGACGTACTCCCAGCTCGCCGTCGCCGCCCGGATCGGCCCGTACGAGTACGCCGCGCTCGGCACCGACGACGAGCCGGGCACCGTGCTGCTCACCGTCACCGGCTCGGCGAAGCGCCCCGCCGTGGTGGAGTGCGCCGCCGGCACCCCGCTGCGGGAGATCCTCGACCTGTGCGAGGTGCCGCCGGGCCCGGGCATCCTGATGGGCGGCTACCACGGCAAGTGGATCACCTCGGCGGCGGCGGAGCGGGCCGAGGTGTCCCGCAAGGGGCTCACCGCCGTCGGCGGCACGCTCGGCGCCGGCATCATCGTGCCGCTGGGCGCCGACACCTGCCCGCTGGGCGAGGCCGCGCAGGTGGTGCGGTACCTCGCGGGCGAGTCCGCCGGGCAGTGCGGCCCGTGCAAGATGGGCCTGCCCGACCTGGCCCGCTCGGTCGACCTCGCGGTCTCCGGCAGCGCCCCGGTCGAGCTGGTCCGGGCCGCGGCCGGCGACGTCAAGGGCCGCGGCGCGTGCAGCCACCCGGACGGCACCGCCCGGTTCGCGTTGTCGGCCATGGAGGTGTTCGCCGACGACCTGCGGCTGCACGCCACCGGCGAGGGCTGCGGCAAGCGGGTCAAGGGCATGATGGGGCTGCCCGGCGCGCCCGACGCCAACCCGCAGAAGCTCACCCTGGACTGGTCGCGCTGCGACGGGCACGGGCTGTGCGCGCATGTGGTGCCGGACTTCATCCGGCTCGACGGCAACGGCTACCCGGCGTTCCCGCCCACCCCGGTGCCGACGTGGCTGCGCGAGGGAGCGCTCAAGGCGGTAAAGGTCTGTCCCGAACTCGCGCTCCGGCTGGTCCGGGCCGAATAGCCAGGAGCCGCCGATGCGTACCGCCGTCCGTGTCACAGCCGCCGCCGTACTGACCGCTGTGCTCGCCGCCACGACCGGCTGCGCCGCCGGACCGGAGCCCGACGCGGCAGCGGGCGCGGTGGCCCCCGCGTCCACCGCCGCACCCCGGGCCACCGTGACGCCGTCCGGCCCGGCGTCCGCGTCACCGGCCCCGGTGCCGGCCGCGCTGTCGTTCACCGGCAAGACCCTCGACGGTACGGCGTTCGACGCCGCCGCCCTGGCCGGGCGGCCGGTCGTGCTCTGGTTCTGGGCGCCCTGGTGCGCCACCTGCGCGAGCCAGGCGTGGACGGTGGCCGAGATCGCCCCCACCTACCGCGACACGGTCCCGATCGTCGGCGTCGCCGGGCTCGGCGAGCAGAAGGCCATGAAGTCGTTCGTCACCGAGTTCGACCTGGGCGGCACGACACAGATCGACGACCGGGCGGGCGCGCTGTGGCGCCGGTTCAAGGTGGCCGAGCAGAGCACGTTCGTCGTCCTGGACCGCACCGGCCGGGTCGTACACAAGGGATTCCTGGACGGCGAGGCGCTGACCCGGCAGGTCGAGACGCTGGCCCGGGGATGACCGGCGCGCTGCTGCTCGCGCTGACCGCCGGCATGCTCGGCGCGGTCAACCCGTGCGGCTTCGCGATGCTGCCCGCGTACCTCTCGCTGCTCGTCGCCGGCCCCGACGGCGGGCGCGGCGCGGTCGGCCGCGCGCTCACCGCGACGGCCGGGCTCACCCTCGGGTACGTGCTGGTGTTCGGCGCGTTCGGGCTGGCCCTGGCACCGGCGGCGGACTGGCTGCGGCCCCGGCTGCCGTGGCTCACAGTGACGCTCGGCGTGCTGCTGGCACTGGCCGGGTGCTGGCTGCTCGCCGGCCGTCGGCTGCCCGCGCCGCGCCCGCTGCGCGTCGCGCCCCGGCTCACCCGCACCTGGCCGTCCATGGCGCTGTTCGGCGCGGCGTACGCGCTCACGTCGCTGACCTGCGCGATCGCGCCGTTCCTGGCGATCGTGGTGACCAGCCTGCGGGCCGGGTCGCCGTGGCGCGGGCTGGCGCTGTTCGGGGCGTACGCGCTGGGCATGGCGCTCGTGGTCGGCGTGGCCGCGCTCGCCGTGGCGCTGCTGCGCGGTCGGGTGGTGGCGCGGCTGCGCGGCGCGGGCGCGTGGGTGCCGCGGCTGAGCGGCCTGGTGCTGGTGGTCGCGGGCGGCTACGTCGCCTGGTACGGCTGGTACGAGGTACGCCTCGCCCGGGGCCGCTACGACGCCTTCACCGACCCGGTCATCCGCACCGCAGCCGCTATCCAGCAGTCCTTGGTGAGCGCTGTCAACACGCTGGGCCCCGCCGTCCTGGCGGCGCTGCTCCTGACCGCGCTGCTCCTAGCCGCCCTCCGCCCCCGCCCCCGCTCCCGCTCCCGCTCCCGCTCCCGCGATCTGTGAGTGGGGGTTGTCAAGTGGTTCGGTGGTGGTTGGTGATGGTGCGGTAGAGCTGTCGGGCGATGTAGCGCTTGAGGCAGCGGGTGAT
>NZ_JBEZMS010000028.1:0-79124 GCF_040652815.1 Micromonospora sp. NPDC048169 | reverse complement strand
TCCGCGACGACATCCACGAAGCCTTCCTCAGCCTCGCCTGCGCCCTCATCTGCTGGCGCCAACTCCAACGTTAGGAGTTCTAAGAAGGGGCCCCTTCTCTACGCGAGGCGTTAAGAAGGGGCCCTTCCTTACACGCGGTCAGCAGCCGGGGAGGCGCTCGATCAGGTAGCGCTCGACCTGGTCCAGCGACACCCGCTCCTGGGCCATGGTGTCGCGGTTGCGGACGGTCACCGCGTTGTCGTCGAGCGTGTCGAAGTCGACGGTGACGCAGAACGGCGTGCCGATCTCGTCCTGCCGGCGGTAGCGGCGGCCGATCGCCTGCGAGTCGTCGAACTCGACCACCCAGCGCTTGCGCAGGTCGGTGGCGAGCTGCTTGGCCTTCGGCGACAGCGCCTCGTTGCGCGACAGCGGCAGCACGGCGACCTTGACCGGGGCCAGCCGCGGATCGAAGCGCATGACGGTGCGCTTGTCCACGCCGCCCTTGGTGTTCGGCGCCTCGTCCTCGTCGTACGCCTCCAGCAGGAACGCCAGCACCGCGCGGGTGAGGCCGGCGGCCGGCTCGATCACGTACGGCATCCAGCGCTCGCCCTTGCCCTGGTCGAAGTACGACAGGTCGACGCCGGAGTGCTTGCTGTGCGTGGACAGGTCGAAGTCGGTGCGGTTGGCGATGCCCTCCAGCTCGGCGAACTCGCTGCCGCCGAACCGGAACCGGTACTCGATGTCGACGGTGCGCTTCGAGTAGTGGGAGAGCTTCTCCTTGGGGTGCTCGTAGAAGCGCAGGTTCTCCTCGGACAGGCCGAGGTCGAGGTACCAGTTCCAGCGCTCCTGAAGCCAGTACTCGTGCCACTGCTCGTCGGTGCCCGGCTCGACGAAGAACTCCATTTCCATCTGCTCGAACTCGCGGGTCCGGAAGATGAAGTTGCCGGGGGTGATCTCGTTGCGGAACGACTTGCCGGTCTGCGCGATGCCGAACGGCGGCTTCTTGCGGGCGACCGTCTCGACGTTCTTGTAGTTGACGAAGATGCCCTGGGCGGTCTCCGGGCGCAGGTAGTGCATGCCCTCGTCGCTCTCCACCGGGCCCAGGTAGGTCTTCATCAGGCCGTTGAACATCTTCGGCTCGGTGAAGGTGCCCTTGTTGCCGCAGTTGGGGCAGTTCAGCTCCGTCAGCGAGGTCAGCGGCTTGCCGTGCTTGGCCTCGTACGCCTCTTCCAGGTGGTCGGCCCGGAACCGCTTGTGGCAGGACTGGCACTCGGTGAGCGGGTCGACGAACTCGGCGATGTGGCCGCTGGCCTCCCAGACCTTGCGGGCCAGGATGACCGCCGAGTCGAGGCCGACGACGTCGTCGCGTTGCTGCACCATGGTCCGCCACCACTGCCGGCGGACGTTCTCCTTCAGCTCGACGCCGAGCGGACCGTAGTCCCACGCCGACCGGGTGCCCCCGTAGATCTCGCTTGAGGGAAAGACGAAGCCCCGGCGCTTGGCGAGGCTGGTGACGGCGTCGATACGGTCGGCTGGCATGTTTCCTCCTACGCCGGCTGGCGGTCGGCGCGGTTGAGATGGATGGAACCGGGCTGTTCGGGACAACGGTACGACCGTGTCCGTCCCGAGCCCAGCAGAATACCGGGGGCCGGTCAGCTCACCCCGCAGACCTCCACGCCGCCCGACTGCTGGTCCGGCGCGAGTGTCACGGTCTGCGCCTCCCGCCGGCCGCCGGCGAGCGTGACGTCCACCGGCACGGTGAGCGTGGCGAGGTCGACCTCGCCCACCCGGTAGCCGGAGATCTGCGGCTCGGCGGCGACCCGCCGCTCGAACTCGCGCCGGGGCTCCTGCCTCCGGATGTCCTCGCAGAGCGTGTCGTACGCCTTCGACCACTCCCGGGCCACGAGCGCCTGGTAGTAGTCGTTCGTGACCGCCCGGCCCTGCTCGCCGATCGCCTGGGCGTTGCTCACCGCCAGGCCGACCACCGCCGCGCCGCCTCCACCGCAGCAGATCAGCACCGCCAGCGCGCCCGCGCCGAGGCCGAGCCAGAGCCGGGTCCGCCCGCCCTCTGTGGGCGGGGCGGCGAACGGCGGCGCGACGCCGGGCCCCTGCGGCGGCGCGGGCACCCCGGGGTCCGCCGGCGGCGCGGGCGGAACTGCTGGCGGGGGTGGCGCGGCCGGTCCGGGAGCGGTCATACGCGCCAGGGTAGTGCCCCGGCACTCAGCGGTACGGACCTGCGGCACGATCGCTGGCGACGACGACGATCTCCCCCTCGGGAGCAGCGCTGGCGAGCGTCTCGTACGCCGACGGCTCGTCCACCGATCGGGCGAGCAACGGCACGGCGGTGACCTTGACGTCGAAGCCGCCCAGCGCCCGCCGGTACGCCCCGACCGACTCCCACTCGGTGACCAGGAGCCAGTGGTCCGGGTCGTCGAGGGCGCGCAGCAGTTCGCCGCGCAGGTAGCCGGGGCGGGCGGCGAGCGCGGCCAGCGCGGCGTGCGCCTCCCGGGTGAACTCGTCCACCGTTTCGGCTTCCACCACGAACCGGTTGGTGACCAGCACGGCGTTCCTCCTCGTAGAGTTTGTGGCATGCAGCGTACGCAGAGTCCCGTGCTGTCCCGGTTGGCACGGCTCAACCCGACGGCGGTGTTCCTGGCCGTGCTGGCCCTGGTGCTTGTCGGCCTCTTCGCGCCCGGCCCGGCGGGCGGCGTCCTGCTGCTCGTGCTGGCCGGCGGGCTGGTCTGGCTGATGTCCGTCACCTGGCCGGTGCAGGCCCCGGCGACCCGGCTGCTCCGGCTGGTGATGCTCACCTTGTTGATCGCGGTGGCGCTGGCGAAGCTCATGGTCGGCTGACCGGAGAAGCCGAGCTGACCTGCGCTGACATGCAATCATGCGTTTTTGACAATAGTTTTCGTTGTCGCGGACAGTTGAGCCCATGACCGTTCGCGCACCTCGCCGTACCCTGATCGCCGCCGCCACCGCCCTGCTCGCCACCGCCGGCCTGACCGCCTGCGCGGACGGCACGGGCGGCGCGAGCGAGCCGGGCCGGGTGGGCGTGGTGGCCGCGTTCTACCCGCTCCAGTTCCTGGCCGAGCGGATCGGCGGCGACACGGTCGCGGTCAGCAACCTGACCAAGCCCGGCGCCGAGCCGCACGACCTGGAACTCAACCCGCGGCAGGTCGGCCAGATCGTCGACGCCGACGTGGTCGTCTACCTCGGCGGCTTCCAGCCGGCGGTGGACGAGGCGGTGGAGCAGAACGGGGGTGACCGCGCGTTCGACGTGGCGGGCGTCACGCCGCTGCGGGACGCCGCCGGCGGGCACGACCACGACCACGACGGCGAGGCCGGGCACTCCGACGAGGGCGGCGGCAAGGACCCGCACGTCTGGCTCGACCCGACCCGGCTCGCCACCATCGGCGACAGGCTCGCCGAGCGCCTCGGCAAGGCCGACCCGGACCACGCCGCCGACTACACCGCCCGCGCCGGCGCGCTGCGCACCGAGCTGACGAAGCTGGACACCGAGTACGCCGACGGCCTGCGCACCTGCCAGCGCCGGGAGGTGGTGACCAGCCACGCCGCGTTCGGTTACCTGACCGAGCGCTACGGGCTGGAGCAGATCGGCATCAGCGGGCTCACTCCGGAGACCGAGCCGTCCCCGCAGCGGCTCACCGAGGTCGCGAAGGAGGCCCGGGAGCACCAGGCCGGGACGATCTTCTTCGAGAGCCGGGTCAGCCCGAAGGTCGCCGAGACCATCGCGCGCGAGGTCGGGGCGAAGACCGCGATGCTGGACCCGCTGGAGGGCCCGCCCGCCGAGGGCGACTACCTCTCCGCGATGCGCGCCAACCTGCAGACCCTGCGAACCGCTCTGGACTGCTCATGACCCCACCCGTGATCGAGATCGCGCACGCCACGGTCGGCTACGACGGCCGCCCGGTGCTGCGTGACGTCTCGTTGACAGTGACCTCCGGAGAGGTGGTCGCCGTGCTCGGCGCCAACGGCTCCGGCAAGTCGACGCTCGTGCGCGCCGCGCTCGGCCTGGTGCCGGTCGGTGCCGGGTCGGTCACCCTCTTCGGCACGCCGCAGCGCCGCTTCCGGCAGTGGCACCGCATCGGGTACGTGCCGCAGCGGCTCGGCGCGGGCAGCGGAGTACCAGCGACGGTGCGCGAGGTGGTGGCGTCCGGGCGGCTGGCCCGCCGGGGCGTACTGCGGCCCGCCGGGCGCGCGGACCGGGAGGCGGTGACGGCGGCGCTGGACGCGGTCGGGCTCGCCGACCGGGCCGGTGACCCGGTGTCCACGCTCTCCGGCGGCCAGCAGCAGCGCACCCTGATCGCCCGCGCCCTGGCCGGCGGGCCGGAGCTGCTGGTGCTCGACGAGCCGACCGCCGGGGTGGACGCGGCCAGCCAGGAGGCGTTCGCCGAGGCGCTGCGCGGGTTCCGCGACGGCGGCGGCACGGTGCTGCTCGTCGCCCACGAGCTGGGCCCGTTGCGCCCGCTGATCAGCCGGGCCGTGGTGGTGCACCAGGGCGGGATCGCCCACGACGGCGCGGTGCCGGAGCCGGCCGGCCACCACGCCGACCCGGACCACGAGCACGTGCACCCGCACTGCGACGAGGAGCCCGCCCGGCTCTGGACAGGCATCTGAGATGGATCTCTTCCAGTACGACTTCATGCTCCGCGCCCTGGTCGGCGCGCTGATCATCGGGCTGGCCGCCCCGGCGCTCGGCATCTACCTGGTGCAGCGCCGGCTGGCGTTGATCGGCGACGGGCTCGGGCACGTGGCGCTCACCGGCGTCGGCGCGGGACTGCTGCTCAACCGCTCCCCCGTGCTGGTGGCGGTGATCGCGGCGACGCTCGGCGCGATCGTGATCGAGCTGGTCCGCGCGTACGGGCGCACCTCCGGCGACCTCGCGCTGGCGTTGCTGTTCTACGGCGGCATCGCCGGTGGCGTGATGCTGGTCGGGCTCTCCGACGCCAGCAGCGGGTCGCTCAACGCGTACCTGTTCGGGTCGCTGACCACCACCTCGCCGGGCGACCTGGTCACCATCGGCGTGCTCGGCGCGGTGCTGCTGGTGACCATGCTGGTGCTGCGCCCGGCGCTGTTCGCGGTCTGCCACGACGAGGAGTACGCGCGTGTGTCCGGCCTGCCGGTGCGGACGCTGAACCTGGTCATCGCCGTCGGCACCGCGGTCACCGTGACCATCGCCATGCGGGCGGTCGGGGTGCTGCTGATCAGCGCGCTCATGGTCGTGCCGGTGGCCACCGCGCAGCAGGTGACCCGGGGCTTCCGGTCCACCATGACGGCGGCCATGGCGCTGGGCGTGTTCGCCGCCGGCACCGGCGTCTGGGTGGCGGCGACCGCCAACACGGCGCCCGGCGCCTCGGTGGTGATCGTGGCGATCGGCTCGTTCCTGCTGGTGGCGATCGCCGCGGCCGGTCTGCGGGCGGTGCGGCGGCGGGTGCGGGCCGACCGGTCCACGCCGCCGCCCGAGCCGGCCGAGCACGAGGTGCTGCTGGGATGAGGCCCTGCCCGCCGGCGCAGCTGGGATTGGTTACCGTTACAGGGTGACCGGCACGAACGGGTACGACGCCTTCGAGGGTGCGGGTGACCTGCTGCGCGCGCTCTCCGCCCCGATCCGGCTCGCGATCGTCAGCGAGCTGGCCGAGGGGGAGCGCTGCGTGCACGAGCTGGTCGAGAAGCTCGGCGCCCCCCAGCCGCTGGTCTCCCAGCACCTGCGGGTGCTGCGCGGCGCGGGGGTGGTGCGCGGGTCGCGGCGCGGCCGGGAGATCGCGTACGCGCTCGTCGACGACCACGTGGCCCACATCGTCAGGGACGCGGTCAGTCACGCCGGCGAAGGGTCGCACTGAGCGGGAAATCGGCCAGGTGCCGACGCGCCCGTGTCGTGGGACGCTGTCCGGCGTGAAGATCTACGCCGACCGTTTTCCCACCGCCGTCCGCCAGTTCCTCACCGACCTGCTCGTTGTCGTCTGGGTGTACGCGGCGATCCGCTTCGCGCTGTGGCTGCACGACGTGGTCGAGAAGCTCGCCGTACCCGGGCAGAAGCTGGAGGGGGCCGGCGGTGGACTCGCCGACAACCTGGCCGATGCCGGCGGCAAGGTCGGCCGGGTGCCGATCGTCGGTGACGAGCTGACCGCGCCGTTCACCCGGGCCGCCGACGCCGCCCGCGCGGTCGCCGAGGCGGGCCGCGACCAGCAGGAGCTGGTCGGGCAGCTCGCGCTCGGGCTGACCGTCGCGGTGCTGGTGTTCCCGCTCGGCCTGGTGCTGTTCGGCTGGCTGCCGCTGCGCCTGCGCTGGATGCGCCGGGCCGGCGCGGCCAAGGCCCTGGCCGGCGTGCCGGCCGGCCGGGACCTGCTGGCGCTGCGCGCGCTGGCCGGTCAGCCGCTGTCGAAGCTGACCCGGATCGCGCCCGACGTCGCCGAGGCGTGGCGGCGCGGCGACGACGCGACAGTCGACGCGCTCGCCGCGCTGGAGCTGCGCGAACTGGGGCTGCGCGGCGGCCGGTGAGGTGTGCCGCGCGGTCCGCGCACCCGGTCGGCCGCACCCAGGCGGCCGACCGGGCGGCACGGCCGCCGGGCGGTCCGGTCAGCCGATGGGCGGGATGCGGCGGCGGACGTCCGGCCCGGTGGACGGGCCGGGTTCCCAGCGGGCCACCCAGGGCAGGTCGGCCGGCGGGGTGACCACGCCCTCCTCCAGCGAGGCGTACCGGCCGGCGACGATCCGCTTGGCTGCGGCCACGTCGACCGAGTCGGTGTTCGACCACAGGCCGGTGAACAGCTCGTCGATGCGCAGCCGCGCCTGCCGGCAGAACAGGTCGGCCAGCTCGACGTTCTCCGGGTGCGCGTCGCGCTCGGCGTAGGCCCGGACGCAGACCGCGCTCATCGCGAACAGCTCCGCGCCGATGTCCACCACCCGGCCGAGGAACGCCTGCTTGCGCTCCATCTTCCCCTGCCAGCGGGACATCGCGTAGAACGTCGACCGGGCCAGCTTGCGGGAGGTCCGCTCGACGTGGCGCAGGTGCCCGGCCAGCGGCCCGAACTCCTGGTACGCCCCGGGCGTCTGCCCCTTGCCGACGGCCAGCGTGGGCAGCCACTTCGCGTAGAAGGCGCCGGCCCGCGCGCCCGCCTTGGCCTTGCGGCCCAGCCCGGCGTCGGGATCGATGATGTCGCCCGCAACCGACAGGTGCGCGTCGACCGCCTCGCGGGCGATCAGCAGGTGCATGATCTCGGTGGAGCCCTCGAAGATCCGGTTGATCCGCAGGTCGCGCAGGAGCTGCTCGACGGCGGCCGGCCGTTCCCCACGGGCGGCCAGCGAGTCGGCCGTCTCGTAGCCGCGGCCACCGCGGATCTGGATCAGCTCGTCGGCGATCCGCCAGGCCATCTCGCTGGCGTAGAGCTTGACCAGCGCCGCCTCGATCCGGATGTCGTTGCGGTCGTCGTCGGCGAGCATGCAGGACAGGTCGAGCATCGACTCCATGCCGTACGTGGTGGCGGCGATGAAGGACAGCTTCTTCGCCACCGCCTCGTGCTCGCCCACCGGGCGGCCCCACTGGACCCGGTCCGCCGCCCACTCCCGGGCCACGTTCAGCGCCCACTTGCCGGCGCCGACGCACATGGCCGGCAGCGAGAGCCGGCCGGTGTTCAACGTGGTCAGTGCGATCTTCAGGCCCTTGCCCTCACCGCCGATCACATTCTCCTTCGGCACGAAGACGTCGTGGAACCGGGTGAGGCTGTTCTCCAGGCCACGCAGCCCGACGAAGGAGTTGCGCCGCTCGACTGTGATGCCGTCGCTGTCGCCCTCCACCACGAACGCGGTGATGCCGCCGCGCCGCCCCTCGCCGGCCGGCACCCGGGCCATCACCACGAGCAGGGTGGCGAGTGTGCCGTTCGTGGCCCAGAGCTTCACCCCGTTGAGCCGGTAGCCGGTGCCGTCGGCGGTGGGCTCGGCGGTGGTGGCGAGCCGGGCCGGGTCGGAGCCGACGTCCGGCTCGGTGAGCAGGAACGCGGAGACCTCACCGGCGGCGAGCCGGGGCAGGAACCGTTCCTTCTGCTCGGGCGTGCCGAACATCTTCAGCGGCTGCGGCACGCCGATCGACTGGTGTGCGGAGAGAAGCGCGCTGACCGCCGGGTTCACCGAACCGACGAGCATCAGCGCCCGGCAGTAGTGCAGGTTGCTCAGCCCGAGCCCGCCGTGCTTGCGGTCGATCTTCATGCCGAACGCGCCGAGCCCGGCCAGGCCGTGGAACACCTCGTCGGGGATGCGGGCGTCCCGCTCGATCGCCTCGCCGTCCACCTCGGACGTCAGGTACGCGCGCAGCGCGCCGAGGAACTCGTCCGCGCGGGCCACCTCGGCCGGGTCGGGGCGGGGCCACGGGTCGATCAGGTCGAGCCGGAACCGGCCGAGGAACAGCTCCTTGCCGAAGCTGGGCCGGTCCCAGGCCGATTCGCGGGCCGCCTCGGCGACCTGGCGGGCCTCCTTCTCGGAGACCCGGCCCGCCTCGGTGGGCAGCGGCCCCGCGCCGTCGGGTGACTCGGGCCGGCTGTTGTGTGTCGTGGTCACGGCTGCCTCCTCGTCGGTCCGGCTGCGTCGACGCGTTCGACGAAAACGACGCTACCCCCGGGTGTTACCCAGGGGTAGCGCCGCGTGCACGTCCGATTTGGCGGACGGTCAGCCGCCGGTGAGCGTCTGCGGGTCGTCGTCCTCGTCGTCGATGTCGTCCTCACCCCAGTTGCGGCGGCTGAACGGAAGGATCGCCCAGAAGATCAGGAACCACAGGCCGGTAAGCGCGCTGAGCAGGAACGCGATCGGCCGGTCGAGTACGAAGTCGGAGACCAGCAGGACCGAGCTGACCATCGCGATGAGCATGAAGAACAGGCCGCCGGTGGCCATCCGGTGGGCGAAGCGGACCAGTTCCGGCTTGCGTCCCTGGCGGAACAGCGCCCGGTGGAACGCCACCGGAGAGATGATCATGGCGGCGGACGCGGCGGCGGTCAGCAGCGCCAGGATGTAGATGTCGCGCTGGAACTCGGTGGTCCGGTCGAACCCGGCACTGAACGGCAGCGTCAGCAGGAAGGCGAACAGGATCTGCACGCCGGTCTGCGCGACCCGCAGCTCCTGCAACAGGTCGGCGAAGTTGCGCTGCCAGCGTTGCTTCTCGGATTCCTTCGACACTCGCGGACCTCCCCGGGAGACGGCACGGCCGGCGGGAAACGCCCACCGGCGCACCGCCTGTGCCCCGTACGGATGATCACGAAACCGGCTCAGGAACCCCTGCGGATCCGGCCTGCGTACCGGGCTTCGAGTTCGGCGTTGTGCTCGTCGCCGCCGGTGATGTTCGCGGACAGGTAGACCGGCGGGCGCTGCCCCGCCGCGACCAGCCGGGCCACCACCTCGGCGACGATCTGCTGGGCGAGCAGCGCGGCGGTGATCGAGGAGACCGCGCCGACCGCGCCGCCACCGGGCAGCGGCAGCGTGGCGTCGCCGTACGGGGCGCCGTTGTCCAGCACCACGTCGGCGAAGTCGGCCAGCTTGCGGCCGGACGGGTGCCGCGAGGTCATCCGGGCCGAGTGCCGCGCCGAGGTGATCGCCACCAGGCCGTGCCCGCGTTCCTTCACGATGGACGCGAACTCGACCATCGCCCCGTTCACGCCCGAGTTCGAGGCGAGCACGAACACGTCCTGCGGCCGGATCGGCGCCAGCTCGTAGAGGCGGTGCGCCACCGCCGGGTCGCGTTCCAGCTTCGGGCCGAGCACGTCGGCCGGGTCGCCGCCGACAAGCACCAGGTCACGCAACGCGATCCGGTTGGTGGGCACCAGCCCGCCGGCCCGCCCGGCGATCTCCATGGCCAGCGCCTCGGAGTGCCCGGTGCCGAACGCGTGCACCACCCCGTCGGCGCTCACCGCCGCCGCGATCAGGTCGGCCGCGGCGGCCACGTTGCGTCGCTGCTCGGCGGCGACCCGGCCGATGGTCTCGGTCACCACCGCCAGGTACGCCTCGGCGCTCACCGTCATGCTTCCTCCGTTTCCGCACACCGGGCGAGGATCGCCTCGGCAAGCGGGCCGGGCGCCTCGTCCGGGATCCAGTGGCTGACCCCGGACAGCGTCACGAACCGGTAGTCGCCGGTGACGTGCGCGGCGCAGGCCTGCGCCGCCGTCCGGCCGATCGCCACGTCCTTGTCGCTCCAGACGAACGTGGTGGGCACCCCGACCGGGGCGACCGCCTTCATGTCCGCCCCGGTCATCGCGCGATACCAGTTCAGCGCCGCCGTCAACGCCTCCGGCTCGCGCATCGGCTCGGCGTACCGGGCCACCGCGCCGGCGTCGCCCACCCCGCTGAGCAGCCTGCGCAGCGCGGTGGCGTTCAGGGCCAGGAGCACCTTCTCCGCCGTACCCGGCTTGCGGAACAACGTGATGTAGGCGGACTTGACCTTCTGCCGCGGGTCGGTGGCGAGCGCGTGCCCCATCGCGGCCGGGTGCGGCACCGACACCGCGGTCAGCGTCCGCACCCGCTCCGGGTGCGCCGCCGCCAGGCCCCACGCGACGATCGCGCCCCAGTCGTGGCCGACCAGGTGCGCGCGGCTCACCCCTAGTGCGTCGAGGACCGCCGCCGCGTCGGCCACCAGCTCCGGAATCCGGTACGCCCCGACGTCCGCCGGCCGAGCGCCGGGCGAGTAGCCGCGCTGGTCGAGCGCGTACGTGCGCAGCCCGGCGGCGTGCAGCGCGGGCGTGACCGCGTCCCACTCGCCGGAGTGCTGCGGGAAGCCGTGCAGCAACAGGACCGGGTCACCGTCCCCGGGGCCGCCGGCGCGTACCTCGAACGTCAGTCCCCGCGCATCCACCAGCATGATCGCCACCCTACCGACACTCGCCCTGCTGGGCCGGGGCCCATTGTCGGTGCTAGCGTCTGCGACGAGACAACTTCACATCCGACAGGGGAGCGCACAGCGCTGAGAGTGCGGGCCGGTGCCCGCAGACCCTCGAACCTGATCTGGGTAATGCCAGCGCAGGGAGTTCGGTCGACCTCCAGCCGCGTCGCCGTCCGGTGACCACCGGGCGCGGCGTGCGTCTTCTCCTGGTTCACCTCGACGAACTGGGAGCCAACCGTGAACCACACCGACAGCAACCGCTGGCGTACCGTCGACATCGTCGTCGCCTCGGTCATCGCCGTCGCCTTCGGCGTCGTGTTCTGGGCCTGGGGCCTGCTCTGGAGCGCCACCGACGCGGCGTTCGCGTTCTTCCCGCCGGCCCAGGCCGTGCTCTACGGCGTGTGGCTGATCCCGGCGGTGCTCGCCGGCCTGATCATCCGCAAGCCGGGCGCCGCCCTGTACTGCGAGACGGTGGCCGCGATCGTCTCCGCCCTGCTGGGCAGCCAGTGGGCGGGGATCGTGATCCTCCAGGGCCTGATGCAGGGCATCGGTGCCGAGCTGGCCTTCGCGGCGTTCCGGTACCGCTCGTTCAAGCTGCCGGTGGCGGTGCTGGCCGGTGCGATGACCGGCCTCGGTGCGGCCATCTTCGACTTCGTCTACTGGAACAAGGCGCTCGACTTCGCCTCCTACCGCCTCCCGTACGCGCTGATCACGATCGTCAGCGCCACGATCGTCGCCGGCTTCGGCGCGCACATCCTCACCCGCGCCCTGGCCAACACCGGCGTCCTGGACCGCTTCCCCGCCGGCCGCGACCGAGCCCTGGTCTGACGGCTCGCACCACCCCACCCACCCCGGTGATCAAGGAGTTCGCGTCCGCCGGGCACGGTTTTCCGGACGCGAACTCCTTGATCACGCAGGCTGGGGCGGGAGAGGGGTGGTGGGGGGTGAGCGGGGTGGTGCTGCGGGGGTTCGGGTGGCGGCACGGGGGACGTCGGCGCTGGGCTCTCCGTGGGGTGGATCTGCGGGTGGAGAGCGGCGAGCGGGTGCTGCTGCTCGGGCCCTCCGGGGCCGGTAAGAGCACCCTGCTGGCCGCGCTGGCCGGGCTGCTGCCGGAGGACTCCGGCGAGCAGGAGGGCACCGTCGAGATCGACGGGCTCGATCCGCGTAAGGCCCGCGAGCGCGTCGGCATCCTGTTCCAGGACCCGCAGACCCAGCTCGTGATGGCCCGCTCCGGCGACGACGTCGCGTTCGGGCTGGAGAACCGCGGCGTACCGGCCGACGAGATCTGGGCCCGCGTCGACGAGGCGCTGCACCGGGCCGGCTTCCCGTACCCCCGGGACCGCCCGACCGCCGCGCTCAGCGGCGGCGAGCAGCAGCGGCTGGCGCTGGCCGGCACGCTCGCGCTGCGCCCCGGCCTGCTGCTGCTCGACGAGCCCACCGCCAACCTCGACCCGGCCGGCGCCGCCCTGATCCGCCGGGCCGTCGCGGACGCGCTCGACCCGGACACCACGATGATCCTGGTCGAGCACCGGGTCACCGAGGCGTTGCCGCTCGTCGACCGGGTCGTGGTGCTCGAACCCGGCGGCGGGGTGCGCGCCGACGGGCCACCCGACGTGGTCTTCGCCGCGCACGGCGACACGCTGGCCGCCGCCGGGGTCTGGGTACCCGGCCACGTCGCGCCACCCCGGCACGCGGCCGCGCCGCCCGGCGACGTGTTGCTCACCGCGGAGCGGCTCGGCCTGCCGCCCCGGCTGAACCCCACCGACCTCCGGGTACGCGCCGGCGAGGCGCTCGCCGTCCTCGGCCCCAACGGTGCGGGCAAGTCGACGCTGGCGCTGCTCCTGGGCGGCCTGCTGAGACCCGGAACGGGCGCGGTCACCGCGTCGGCGGAACTGGCCGGGCGGGACGCGCGCACTCCCCCGCACCGCTGGCGGGCGCCCGCGCTGGTACGCCGGATCGGGTCGGTGTTCCAGGACCCGGAGCACCAGTTCGTCACCGCCACCGTCCGCGACGAGCTGGCGCTCGGCCCGCGCCGCACCGGGCAGCCCGAGACGGCGGTGACCGCCACCGTGGACGAGTTGCTGCACCGGCTGCGGCTGGACCGGCTGGCCGGCGCCAACCCGTACACCCTCTCCGGTGGTGAGGCGCGGCGGCTGAGCGTGGCGACGGCCCTGGCCACCGCGCCCCGCCTGCTGATCTGCGACGAGCCGACGTTCGGCCAGGACCGGCGCACCTGGCTGGAGCTGGTCGACCTGCTGGCCGGGCTGCGCGACGCCGGGCACGGTGTGGTCGCGGTGACCCACGACGCGGACTTCGTGGCCGCGCTGGCCGACCGCACGCTCACAGTGGACCGCTCCTCCGCCGGGGTGGTCCCGTGATCGACCTCGAACCGGTCGCCGCGCCCGGTGCGGCGCTGGCCCGGCGCAACCCGGTGGCCAAGCTGGCCGCCGCGCTGGTCTTCACAGTCATCCTGGTGGCGACGCTCGACCCGGTCGCCCCGGCCGTCGCCATCGCCGTCGAACTCGCGGTGCTGCCGCTGTTCGGCGTCCGCTACCGGGTGCTCGCCCGGCGGGCCTGGCCGCTGCTCGCCGGTGCCGTCGGCATCCTGGTCACGCTGGTGCTCTTCGCCGCCGACCGCTCCGGCCGGGTGCTCGTCGAGGCCGGCCCGGTCCTGGTCACCGAGGGCGTGCTCGTCACGGCGCTGGGCCTGGTGCTGCGGATGCTCGCCGTGGCGCTGCCCGGCGTCGTCGTGTTCGCCACCACCGACCCCACCGACCTGGCCGACGCGCTGATCCAGAACGCGAAGGCGCCCGCCCGGTTCGCCATCGGGGCGCTGGCCGCCTTCCGGATGGTGCCGCTGCTGGAGCAGGAGTGGCGGATGATCAGCATGGCCCGGCGGGCCCGCGGCGTGGACGCCGGCCGCAACCCGCTGGCCAAGCTGCGGCTGTTCGCGTCCACCGCGTTCACGCTGCTGGTCGGCGCGATCCGGCGGGGTACGCGGCTCGCCGTGGCGATGGACGCCCGTGGCTTCGACGCGGGTACCCCGCGCACTGTGGCACGCCCGCAGCGCTTCACCGCCGCCGACGCGCTGTTGGTCGCAGGCGCCGCCGCCCTGGCTGCCGCCGCCCTGGCCACAAGCATCGCCCTGGGCACCTTCCGCCCCTTGATCGGCTGACCCCTCCCCTATCCGCGCCGTTGACCATGAAGTTGACGGCACCGGTTGCCGGTCTTTTCGCCGCCAACCTCATGATCAACCGGGGCCGGGCGAGATCTTGGTACGGAATGGCCCCTACGAGGGTCGGGGACGCTCGGGCAGGCCCTGGACGGGCCTGCCCGGTGGACGGCTGACCGGGAACGGGACTGTCGATCAGCTGCGGCGGAAGGCGTAGAACCGGGTCTGGCCGGCGCGCTGGCTGCGCCCGGTGAACCGGGCCTGCCGCCCTGCCGGTGGACCCGACCTGGGCGGCGTCGCGGATGCGCCTGGCAGGACCGGGGTCTCCAGAGACTCCGAGGGCGACACCGCCGGCACAGCCGGGACTGGCGACACCGCATCCGGAGACACGGTCGGTGCCGCCAGCTCGGTCGGGAGTACCACCGCGGGCGGCGACGCGGTGAGCGCGTCGAGCTTCGGCGGGGTCACCTGCGGCGCGGACGGCTTACGGGACTTCTTCGGGTTGCGCTTCGCGGGCATTCGCGGGCCTCCTGTCGTACGGACGCGCCGACCGGGACGCGCCGAGCGGGGGCTCCGGTGCGTTCCGATCACGACGGACACCGCGACCGACGGTGGCGGGGAAGGAATGCGGACGCCCGGAGCAGGACGGGTCCACGGGCACTGACGGCGGTGGACCGGGCTCGGAGGTGGGACGTCACTTACGCATGCGGCAACGCTATCCCGTCGCCCGGACGTCCCGCACCCGAATTACCGGAAAGCGAGGCGTGAACGCGCCGCAGACGCACGGCCACCCACCGGTCACGCCCTGTCGACGTCCCCGCCCACTCTCCCGACGACCGCGATACGGTCGCAGCACAGCAGTGCAGACGAGAGGTGGCGGTACGCATGGCAGAGCAGGCGACGGCGCAGATCGGGGTCACCGGTCTGGCGGTGATGGGCCGCAACCTGGCCCGGAACCTGGCCCGCAACGGCTTCGCCGTGGCGGTGCACAACCGGTCGCCGGAGCGCACCCGCAGCCTGGTCGCCGAGCACGGCGACGAGGGCACGTTCGTGCCGTCGGAGTCGCTCGCGGACTTCGTCGCCTCGCTGGAGCGGCCCCGCGCGGTGATCGTGATGGTCAAGGCCGGCGCACCCACCGACGCGGTGATCGACGAGCTGGTGCCGCTGCTGGAGGAGGGGGACATCGTCGTCGACTGCGGCAACGCGCACTTCGCCGACACCCGCCGCAGGGAGGAGGCGCTACGCGAGCACGGCCTGCACTTCGTCGGCACCGGCGTGTCCGGCGGCGAGGAGGGCGCGCTGCTCGGGCCGAGCATCATGCCCGGCGGTTCGGCCGAGTCGTACCGCAAGCTCGGGCCGATCTTCGAGCGGATCGCCGCGCAGGTGGACGGCGAGCCCTGCTGCCGGCACATCGGGCCGGACGGCGCGGGCCACTTCGTGAAGATGGTGCACAACGGCATCGAGTACGCCGACATGCAGCTCATCGCCGAGGCGTACGACCTGCTGCGGGCCGGGCTGTCGGCGAGCCCGGCGGAGATCGCGGAGATCTTCCGGGAGTGGAACGGCGGCGAGCTGGGGTCGTTCCTCATCGAGATCACCGCCGACGTGCTCGGCCACACCGACGCGGCCACCGGCCAGGCGTTCGTGGACGTGGTGCTCGACCAGGCCGAGCAGAAGGGCACCGGCCGCTGGACCGTGCAGAGCGCGCTCGACCTCGGCATCCCGATCACCGGCATCGCCGAGGCCACGTTCGCCAGGTCGCTGTCCGGCCACGCCGACCAGCGCGAGGCCGCCCGCCGGGTGTTCGCCGACGCGGGTGACAAGTGGCAGGTGGACGACCGGGAGACCTTCGTCGAGGACGTGCGCCGCGCGCTGCTGGCCAGCAAGATCGTCGCGTACGCGCAGGGCTTCGACCACATCCGGGCCGGCAGCCGGGAGTACGACTGGGACATCGACCTGGGCGGCACCGCCACCATCTGGCGGGGCGGCTGCATCATCCGGGCCGGTTTCCTGGACCGGATCCGGGAGGCGTACGACGCGGAGCCGGACCTGTCGACGCTGCTCGTCGCGCCGTGGTTCGCCGAGCGGGTCAGCGACGGCGTACCGGCCTGGCGACGGGTGGTGGCCGACGCGGCCCGGGCGGGCGTGCCGGCCCCGGCCTTCGGGTCGTCGCTGGCCTACTTCGACGCGCTGCGGGCGCAGCGGCTGCCGGCCGCGCTGATCCAGGGCCTGCGGGACAACTTCGGCGCGCACACCTACCACCGGGTGGACCGGGACGGCTCGTTCCACACCCGCTGGGCGGGCGACCGCTCCGAAGTGCGGGCGTGAGCCGGGCAGGCAGCCTCGCGGCGCGCCTGCGCCGACCGTAGAGCGGAAACGCCCCGCGCCCGGCGGGAAGGCCGGATGCGGGGCGTTTCGGTCGGGCCGGGCGTCGCGGTCAGAAGAACCGGCGACGCTTGGCCTTCTGCGGCCGGACCAGGTCGGCGCCCTTGGTCAGCAGACGGCTCACCCCGGACGGGCCGCGACGGGCCTCCAGGGTGTGGCTGAGCCGGCGCGCGCCGGCCGCCGCCAGCGGCACGGCGACCGCCATGACCGCCCACTGCGCGATCCGCTTCTGAATCATGTGGTTCACCTCCGCGTTTGCTGTCTGGAGGTATCGGTACCCAGCTCGGCGCGTCGGTAAGCGTGACGTCAGACGCCCGGGGCGACCGGGTTGGGCAGTGCGCCGCCGAAGCGGCGGTCGCGCTGGGCGTACAGCTCGCAGGCGTACCAGAGGTGGCGGCGGTCGAAGTCGGGCCAGAGCGTGTCCAGGTAGACCAGTTCGGCGTACGCGGTCTGCCAGAGCAGGAAGTTGGAGATGCGCTGCTCGCCGGAGGGGCGAAGGAACAGGTCGACCTCGGGCACCTCGGGGTGGTAGAGGTAACGCGCGATCGTCTTCTCGTTCACCTTGGCCGGGTCGAGCTTGCCGGCCGCCACGTCGCGCGCGATCCCGGCGGCGGCGTCGGCGATCTCGGCCTGGCCGCCGTAGTTGACGCAGAACTGCAGCGTCAGCGTCGAGTTGCCGCGGGACATCTCCTCGGCGGTCTGCAACTCGGAGATGACGCTCTTCCACAGCCGGCCCGCGCGACCCGACCAGACCACCCGTACGCCCAGGTCGACCAGCTGGTCGCGGCGGCGGCGGATGACGTCGCGGTTGAAGCCCATCAGGAAGCGGACCTCGTCCGGCGAGCGCCGCCAGTTCTCGGTGGAGAACGCGTACGCCGACAGGTAGGGGATCCCCATCTCGATCGCGCCCTCGACGGCGTCGAACAGGCTGTGCTCGCCCTGCTCGTGCCCCTTCGTGCGGGGCAGCCCGCGCTCCTTGGCCCAGCGGCCGTTGCCGTCCATCACGATGGCGACGTGCCGAGGCACCGCGGCGGGCGGCAGCGCCGGCGGGCGCGCGCCGGAGGGGTGCGGGGTCGGCGGCACCGGCTCGCGGCGGGTCGCCCTCGTCGATCGGATCACTCGGTCATCTCCCTGTTCACTCCGGCGACGGGCCCGGCGCCGGAGCGCGGCGACGGGACCACATCCGGACCCGCGCCGCCGGGCGGCGGGACCGCGCCGGACGCCGGGGCGCCCCGGTCGACCAGCGGCAGCGAGCGTAGCGCGCGCTCCAGATGCCACTGGAGGTGCGCCGCGACCAGCCCGCTGCACTCCCGGCGTACGCCGGTCTCGGCGGCGTCGGCGTACCCCCAGTCGCCGGAGGTCAGCGCGGACATCAGCGCCAGCGTGGCGGGCGCGGGGTGGGCCGCGCCGGGGGGCCGGCAGTCCGGGCAGACCGCGCCGCCGGCCGGTACGGAGAACGCGCGGTGCCGGCCCGGCTCGCCGCAGACCGCGCAGGCGGCGAGCGCCGGCGCCCAGCCGGCGAACGCCATGCCGCGCAGCAGGTACGCGTCGAGCACGAGCGTGGTGGCGTGCTCGCCGCGGGCCAGCGACTTCATCGCGCCGAGGGTGAGCTGGAACAGCCGCAGCGAGGGCTCCCGCTCGACCGGGGTGAGCCGCTCGGCGGTCTCGGCTATCGCGCTGGCCGCCGTGTAGCGGGGGTAGTCGCCGAGGAAGCGCTTGCCGTACAGCTCGATCGCCTCGACCTGGCTGACGGTGTGCAGCGAGCTGCCCTGGTTGCCCTTGGGGTCACCGGCGAGCTGGAGGTCGACGTGCCCGAACGGCTCCAGCCGCGCGCCGAAGCGGCTCGTGGTGCGCCGCACGCCCCGGGCCACCGCGCGCAACCGGCCGTGCCGGCGGGTGAACAGGGTGATGATCCGGTCGGACTCGCCCAGCTTCTGCACACGCAGCACCACCGCGTCGTCGCGGTAGAGCTGTCGGCGGTACCCGGCCATCAGGCCATTCTCCCTCCGGGTGCGATCTCAGGGTCGGCTCGGGGTGGACCGTCGGGCGATCCCCGATGTGCCGGGCGTCCGGCCGGTCCTAGTGTGCTGGCCATGGCTTCGCTCCGCACCGCACCCCGGCTGCGTGGCGTGGTGGCCGCCACCGCGGCCACCACGCTCATCGTGCTCGCCGGGTGTGACACGCTCTCGTTCCGCCGGCTCGACTACGACCACACCGAGCGGACGAAGATCACGAAGATCACCGTGGACGACGACGGTGCCGGCGACGTGGTGGTCCGGGCCAACGGCCCCGCCGACCAGGTACGCGTCAAGCGCGTGGTCCGCTACCAGGGCGACGAGCCGACCAGCCGGTACGAGATCAAGGGCGACGAACTCGTCCTGCCCACCGACTGCGGGCACCGGTGCAGCATCTCCTGGGAGGTGACAGCGCCGCCCGGCGTGGTGGTACGCGGCGGCACCGGCTCCGGCAACGTCGACCTCACCGACGTCGGCGCGGTCGACTTCACGCTCAGCTCCGGCGACCTGACCGTCAGGGGCGCCACCGGCGAGGTCCGGGCGTCCACCACGTCGGGCAACATGCGGGTCGTCGAGGCGGCCGGCCCGGTGCGGCTGCGGGCCCGCTCCGGCGACATCGAGGCCCGCCGGCTCGCCTCCGCCGCCGACGTGGAGACCACCTCCGGCAACATCGTCGTCGAACTGGACCAGCCGGCTCCGGCCCGGCTGCACGCCACCAGCGGAGACGTCGACCTGGCCGTGCCGGCCGGCCGCTACCGGGTACGCGCCACCGCCACCTCCGGCGACACCGACGTGCGCGTCACCGACGACCCGACCGCGTCGATCCAGCTCGAAGCGTCCGCCACCAGCGGCAACGTCACGGTCAGCACGCGCTGAGCCGACGGCGTCCGGCCGGGTGACTGCATCCACGCACCCCCGACACCCCCACTCCCCAAACTGGCTTCGCGTGACGGCCCCGGCCGGAACCCCACGTTCCCGGAAGTTGACCAAGGAGTTGGTGTCCCCTCAGGCAGGCCAAGACGACCCAAACCCCTTGATCACCGGGGCGCCCGAGGCGGGACGAAACCAGTACGGGGAAGTGGCTAGGTCCACGCACCCCGGACACCCCCATTCCCCCGAACTGGTGCCGCGACCCCGCCCTCACCTCGGCGATCATGAGGTTGGCGGCGACAAATCGGGCACGAACTGCCGCCAATCTCATGATCAACGGGGACAGGCGGCCGGGCGGTCACGGACGTCGTGAGGACCGGGGCCGTACCCGGTGGTGCTCAGCCGGGCCCGTCCCGCCGGGACGCCGGGGCGCTGTCCCGGCCGGGGCGCACGGGGGCCTCGGCCGGGCGGCGCGGTGCCGGGACCCGGGCCCCGGCGCTCCCCAGCGCGTCCTCCGCACCGGCGGGGGCCGGGCTGGCCGGAGCGGCCGCCGCCCGGTCGGCCACCGTCCGCCGCGCCTTGCCGGGAAGCAGTTCGGGGGTACGCCGGGCCGCCACGTCCTCGACCCAGCCGACCATCAGCGTCACCACGCCGACGAGGGCGAAGACCAGCCCCACCCGCAGCCACAGGCCCACCGGGTCGCGCGGCGACCAGCCGACCAGGCCGACCAGCGGGGTGAGCGCCACCACGAACGGCATGTGCCACAGGTAGATCGTCAGCGCGCGCCGGTTCACCACCGTCACCGCCCGGCCGAACGCCGGCACCCGGTCGACCCAGCTCACCCCGACCGGCGCCCGGCCGATCGCCACCAGGATGAACGCGGCCGACCAGAGCGCGTTACCAAGCGGGATGTCGTTGATGTCGTATCCGCGCGGGCCCTGGTGGGTGAGGATCCAGGCCAGCCCGGCGGCGCCGACCACAGCGGCCACCGGCAGCAGCACCCGGTTGCGCATCCGGCGCAGCAGCCCGTCGTGGTGGGCGAAGCCCAGCAGCCAGGCGCCGAAGTAGAGGCCGAACTCGCGCAGCACCGTGTGCGGGTTCGCCAGGACGCCGGCCTCGATCGCGATCAGCAGCAGGTACGGCGCGGCGAGCGTGGGCAGCGGTGCCCGGCGGAACAGCCAGAGCACCAGCGGTGAGGCGAGCACGAACCACAGGTAGTCGCGCAGGTACCAGATCGGGCTGAGCGCCAGCCCACCCCAGTAGTTGGCCGGCGGGTCACTGATCGGGAAGAGCCAGAGGAACACCTTCGGGCTGAACGTCAGCCCGGTGAGCAGCATGGCCGGTACGAAGACCGCGGCGACCACCCACAGCGACGGCAGGAGGCGGCGCAGCCGGCGGCCGACCGCGCGCACCCCGCTGCGGTCGAGTGACGCCGCCATCAGCGACCCGGCCAGGGCGAACATCACCGACATGGCCGGGAACACCAGCGTGAGCGTGGCGTAGCCGGTGACGTGGTAGGTGACGACGCGCAGGATGGCCAGGAAGCGGAGCAGGTCCAGGTAGCGGTTTCGCATCAGCTCGCGGCGGGGTCCGGGGGCAGAGACAATGCTCCCTACCCTGCTCCGGGACCCTGTGAAACAGCCAAGAACACCTATGGAAAGTGAGATGTCCCATAGGTCTGGCTGATCCTGATCACCTACCGCCAAGCCGTGGCCGGCCGCCGGTCAGAAGCCGAGCTTGCGCAACTGCTTCGGGTCGCGCTGCCAGTCCTTCGCCACGCGTACGTGCAGGTCGAGGTAGACCCGGGTGCCGAGCAACTCCTCGATCTGCCGCCGGGCGGTGGTGCCCACATGCTTGAGCCGGCCGCCCCGGTGCCCGATCACGATGGCCTTCTGGCTCGACCGCTCCACGTACACGTCGGCGTAGATCTTGGTGAGGTTGCCCTCCGGGATCATCTCCTCGACCACCACGGCGATGGAGTGCGGCAGCTCGTCGCGGACGCCCTCCAGCGCCGCCTCGCGGACCAGCTCCGCCACCAGCACCTGCTCCGGGTCGTCGGTGAGCATGTCGTCCGGGTAGAGCTGCGGTGACGACGGCAGATAACCGGTCATCACGTCGACGAGCGTGTCGACCTGGTGGCCGGAGACCGCGCTGACCGGCACCACGTCGGCGAACTCACCCAGCTCGCTCACCGCGAGCAACTGCTCGGCCAGCCGCTTCTTGTCGACCAGGTCGGTCTTGGTGACCACCGCCAGCACCGTGGCCTTGAGGCTGGCCAGCTCGCCGGTGATGAATCGGTCGCCCCGGCCGACCGGCTCGTTCGCCGGGACGCACAGGCCGATCACGTCGACCTCGCTCCAGGTCTCCCGTACCAGGTCGTTGAGGCGTTCGCCGAGCAGCGTCCGGGGCCGGTGCAGGCCCGGGGTGTCGACCAGCACGAGCTGCGAGTCCGGCCGGTGCAGCACCGCCCGGATGATGTGCCGGGTGGTCTGCGGCTTGTTCGAGGTGATCGCGATCTTGGTGCCGACGATCGCGTTGGTGAGCGTCGACTTGCCAGCGTTCGGCCGCCCGACGAAACAGGCGAAACCGGCCCGGTAGGGACGTGCCTCGGGCGTGGTCACTCGACCACCGTGCCGAGGACGGTGCCGTCCGGCGCGGCCACGTGGATCGGCGCGTCGGCGGACAGGTCCCGCACGGCGGCGTGCCCCGCCCCGTCCAGCGTCGACGCCTCGGTCACCACCACGGCGGCCTCCAGCCGGCTCGCGCCCGCCGCCACCGCCGAGGCCACCGCGAGCTGGAGCGCGGTCAGCGTCAGCGACGGCAGCGCCACGCTCGCCGCCGCGTACGTCCGGCCGTCCTGGTCGCGGACCGCGGCGCCCTCCACGGCCGCCACCCGGCTCCGCGCGCCCCGGGCCAGGACGACCAGCTTGGCGTCCTCGGCGCTCAGCTCGGCCGGATCGGCGGGGGTGGGCAGGGCAGCCGGTACGGCGGGTGTCTCAGGCATCGGCGGGTTGCCTCTCCTCGGAACGGTTGTTGTCGCCACGGGAATCGGGCGGCTCACTTCGGTTGGTGCCCTCCGGGGCGTCGCCCCGGTCGACCCGGCTCACCAGGACCGTGTCTATCCGGTTGCGCCGGCCGGTCGTGCCCTCGGCCACCAGCCGCAGGCCGGCCACCTCGGCCTCGGCGCCCGGGATGGGCACCCGGCCCAGCGCCTGGGCGAGCAGGCCACCGACCGTCTCCACCTCGTCGGTGGGCAGGTCGGTGTCGAACAGCTCGCCCAGATTCTCCACCGGCAGCCGCGCGGTCACCCGCACGGCCCCGTCCGGCAGGTGCTCGACCGGCGGGCGTTCGACATCGTACTCGTCGGTGATCTCCCCGACGATCTCCTCCAGGATGTCCTCGATGGTGACCAGCCCGCCGGTGCCGCCGTACTCGTCGACCACGATGACCAGGTGGTTACGGGCCGCCTGCATCTCCGAGAGCAGGTCGTCCACCGGCTTGGACTCCGGCACGAACGTGGCCGGGCGCATCAGCTCGGCCACCGGCATCTGCCGGGCGGCCTGGTCGCCCTGCACCCGCCGGATCAGGTCCTTGAGGTAGAGCACACCGAGCACGTCGTCGACGTTCTCGCCGATCACCGGGATGCGGGAGAACCCGGAGCGCAGGAACAACGCCAGCGCCTGCGCGAGCGTCTTGCGTTCCTCGATCCACACCATCTCGGTACGCGGCACCATCACCTCGCGGGCGATGGTGTCGCCGAGCGCGAAGACCGAGTGGATCATCTGGCGCTCGCCGTGCTCCACCACCCCGCGCTGCTCGGCCAGGTCGACCAGCTCACGCAGCTCCACCTGGGTCGCGAACGGCCCCTCGCGGAAACCCTTGCCGGGAGTGACCGCGTTGCCGATCAGGATCAGCAGCGACGCCAGCGGGTTGAGCGCGCGGCCCAGCCACCGCACCAGCGGCGCGACCGCCCGGCCGACCGCGTAGGCGTGCTGGCGGCCGAGCGTACGAGGGCCGACCCCGACCGCCACGAAGCTCACCACCGTCATCGCGCCCGCCGTCACCAGCGCCGCCCGCCAGCCCGCGCCGAACGTGTCGACGGCCACCAGCGCGACGAGCGTGGTGGCGGTCAGCTCGGCCAGCAGCCGCAGCAGGAGCAGCAGGTTCAGGTGGCGGACCACGTCACCGGCGACCACCTGGAGGGCGCGAGCGCCGCGCGCGCCGTCCCTGGTCAGTTCGGCGGCGCGGGCCGGCGAGACCGCTGCCAGCGCCGCCTCGGTCATCGCGATCAGGCCGGCGAGCACCACCAGCCCGGCGGCGAAGAACAGCAGCTGGAGATCGGGCAGACCGGCGGGGGCCCGGACCGCCGCCAAGGCGTCCATCACCGCGACCGGGTCGACCGCCAGCTGGCCAGCAGCCGGGCCTGGAGACCGAACATCTCCCGCTCCTCCTCGGGCTCGGCGTGGTCGTAACCGAGCAGGTGCAGCACGCCGTGCACGGTGAGCAGGTGCAGCTCGTCGGCCGCCGAGTGCCCGGCCGCGGCGGCCTGCTTGGCCGCCACCCCCGGGCAGAGCACGATGTCGCCGAGCAGGGCCGGCTCACCGCCGGCCGGGGTGCTCTCACCCGGGCCGTGGTCGACGCTGCCCTCGTCCATGGGGAAGGCGAGCACGTCGGTCGGGCCGTCGCCGCCCATCCAGCGGTGGTTCAGCTCCGACATGTATTCGATGTCGACGAGCAGCACGGACAGCTCGGCGAGGGGGTTGACCCCCATCTCGTCGAGGGCGTGCCGCGCGACGGCGAGCACGGCGTCGGTGTCGACGTCGACACCCGACTCGTTGGCGATCTCGATGGACAACTGTCTTCCTCTGGTGGTTAGCGGCGCCGGCCCGGCCGGCTGCCCTGGGCCGTCCGGCCCGGCACGGCGTGCACGCTCTGCGCCTGCTGGTTCTCCCGCTCGGCGTCCCAGCGGGCGTACGCGTCGACGATGTCGCCCACCAGCTTGTGGCGCACCACGTCGGAGCTGGAGAGCTGGGCGAAGTGCACGTCCTCGACGTTGTTCAGGATCTCCCGGACCACCCGCAGGCCGCTGGTCGTCCCGCCGGGAAGGTCCACCTGGGTGACGTCGCCGGTGACGACGATCTTGGAGCCGAAGCCGAGCCGGGTGAGGAACATCTTCATCTGCTCGGGCGTGGTGTTCTGCGCCTCGTCCAGGATGATGAACGCGTCGTTGAGCGTGTTGTGAGTCACCAGGAAGTCGTCGGTGACGTAGAGCGAGTCCTCCGCCGCGACCTGGATGCACATCGTCTCCCGCACCCCTGCCGGGATGATCGAGTCGATGAACCGCATCGGCCGGCCACCGTGCTCGTCGTAGAGCCGGCGCTTGCGCGACAGGCGGAACGGCGCGATACCGGCGGGCAGCCGGATCTCCACGACATAGGCGTCGGACCGGTACGGAACCGGCCGGCCTTTCGCCAGACCGGGCTTGCGTCCCTCGGCGGGACGAACCCGTGCCGTGGCCACCCCTCCGAGCGACTCGACCAGGTGGACCACGTCGTCGCACAACCGGGGAGACGTGGTCGAGTACTGCACACGGCACGTGCGTCCGGCCTGGGTGACCGGCCCGCCGTCGGTGTCCAGCAGCCCTTGCAGGACCGCCAGCCGGACGCCGACGCTGTTGTTCTTGTAGACCTCGGGGACGAACTTCGTGCCCGAGGTGGCCCCGGCCAGCCCCAGTTCGCGGACGGCCACCGTCACCGGGTTCGCCACGATCACGCCGCCGCGGTGCCCGTTGACGTGCCGGAGGACGTAGTCGTAGTCACCCTTGCGAACCAGTTGGATGTCGACGAGCGCATCCTCCAGCGCGGTCGCCAGCTCCGGGTCGGCAGTGCGGAAGGCCGGCGTGGCGCGGGACGAGATCGTGCCGTCGCCGAGCAGCAGCCCGAGCGCGTACGGGTCGAGCGGAACCGCCCGCGGCTCCATCTGCACCGGCGCGACGAGCGGGAGTTCGTAGCGACGGGTGTGGCCTCGCCACTCCTTGCCGATCATCTCCTGCGTCTCGATCGTGCGCCGCCGGCCGCGACGTTTGTCGTCCGGCGTGGCTACGGTCCACAGGTGCTCGCCGCAGCAGAGCGTGGACGCGCCGTCCTGGGTGGTGACCCGGTAGACCTGCTTCTGGCCTTGGGGGTAGATGCCGATCACCGGCGTGGGCGTCCCGTTCGAGCCGATGACCAGGTCACCGACCTGGAGCGAGCCGAACGGCCGGAAGCCCTCCGGGGTCAGCACCCGGGCGTCGTAGGGCTGGGCCCGCCCGCGCATGTATGCCAGCGGCGCCACCTCGATCGTGCCGGCGGCCATCAGCTTCGGGATGGTCTCCGGGTCGAGCATGTCGTGCAGCGCGTCGTAGAGCGGGCGCAGGTAGGGGTCGATCTTCTCGTTCAGGGTCCCGGGCAGGAAGCCCAGCCGCTCCCCCGCCTCGACCGCCGGCCGGGTCAGGATGATCCGGTTGACCTGCTTGGCCTGGAGCGCCTGCACGGCCTTCGCCATGGCCAGGTACGTCTTGCCGGTACCCGCCGGGCCGATGCCGAAGACGATGGTGTGTGCGTCGATCGCGTCGACGTACTTCTTCTGGCCCAGCGTCTTGGGACGGATGGTGCGGCCGCGCCGGGAGAGGATGTTGAGCGTCAGCACTTCGGCGGGCCGCTCGGTGCCGCCCTGCTCGAGCATGCCGACGGTACGCCGTACCGCGTCTGTGGTCAGGGTCTCGCCTTTCTCGATCAGTTCGAGCAGCTCACTGAAGAGGCGCTCGGCGAGGGCGTTGTCGGCCGGGGCGCCGGTGATGGTGATCTCGTTGCCGCGGACGTGGACGTCGCTGTCGATCGAGCGCTCGACGAGCCGCAGGATCTCGTCGCCCGCGCCGAGCAGGTTCACCATGATCTTCTGGTCTCCGACCGTGATCCTGGTCTGCACACGCGGCGTGCCGGGAGGTGGGGTGCCGGTCATAGGTCGGGCCGTCGGGCCCTGCGCCACCTGCTCTCCGCTACTCGGCGCCGGGCCCTGCTGGCACGGCGTACGGTTACCTCCATCGTATCGGGTCGGCACCGTACGCACCGCGCCCATTTCGGGTGCCCGGCGGTCAGCCGCCGGCGCGGAAGTCGTACCCGTCGAAGGTCTCCTGGGCGCGGGTGAAGCGGTAGGTCGCCCAGTGCATCCGGACCACCACGCCCCGTTCGTCGCGGGTCAGCCGCAGCAGCTCCCCCGCCTCGCGGCCGGAGACCGTGCGGAACACGTCCGGCCGGTCCGGCAGCGGCGCGAACACGGCGGGCGGCCGCCCGGCCGGGTCGTCCGCGCCCCGCGCCCGCAGCGTCCCGTCGTGCCAGGAGAAGACGTACTCGAAGCCCTCGCCCCACCAGCGGCCCAGCACGCCGCGCAGGTGGGCCGGGGCGGGCGGGCCGGGACGCCACGGCTCGATCTCCGCCGGGTCGTGCTCGGCGGCGGCGGCGAGCAGCCGGTGTGCCAGGTCGAACACCTCCACGCCGGTGCCGGACGAGCCGAGCACCGCAGCGCCCATCGCCCCGGCGGTGCCCTGCCCGCCGCGCCGCCCGTAGACGGCGGCGAGGAATCCGGGCATCGCGCCGTCGTGGCCGACGTGGGTCACCCGCTCCGGCTGCGGGATCAGGATCAGCCCCAGCCCGAAGCCGGCCGACCAGACCGACTCGTCGGTGGGGGTGAGCGGCCAGCGCATCTCCTCGACCGTCGTCGCGGCGAGCACCGCGCCGTCCGGGTCCACCGCCGCCGGGTCGGCCAGGAACGCGGCCCAGCGGGCCATGTCCGTCGCGGTGCTCCAGAGCTGCGCGGCGGGGGCCACCGCGCCGAAGTCGGTGGGCGGTTCCGGGTGGGCCTCGTCGGAGTACGCGTCGACCAGGAACCCGGTGGCGGCGCGCCCGGTCGGCTGCGGGCCGGTGGCGGTCAGCCCGAGCGGGGTGAGCACCCGGTCGGCCAGCACCTCCGCCCAGGTGCCGCCGCGCAGCCGGGCGACAGTCTCGCCGAGCAGCGCCAGGCCGAGGTTGGAGTAGTGGAAGCGGCGACCGGCGGGCAGCACCCGCTCGACCCGGGCCAGGCCGGCCAGCAGCTCGTCGACGGCCGGGGCGCGCAGGCTGTCCCACACGTCGCCGTGCGGCTCGCGTTGCAGGCCGGCGGTGTGCGACAGCAGCCGGCGTACTGTCGCGTCGCCGTGCGCGGGCAGGTCGAGGTGCCGCCCGATCGGGTCGTCGAGGTCGAGCAGGCCGTCGTCGCGGCACTGCATGACCAGCGCCGCGGTGAAGGTCTTGGTGACCGAGCCGATCCGGAACACCGTCTCCGGCCCGAGCGCGGTGTCGTTGCCGGTGTCGCCGACGGCGCACGTCCACAGCGGCCGGTCGGCCCGGTGCAGGGCGGCCGAAACCGCCGGGATCCGCCCGGTGGCCTGGGCCTGGCGGACCATCCGGCCGAGCCGGTCGGACACGTCGGTCATCGGCAGAGCATCGGGCCGAGTGGCGCGCCGCCGAGCAGGTGGGCGTGCACGTGGAAGACCTCCTGGCCGCCGTACGGGCCGGTGTTGAACATCAGCCGGAACCCGTCCACGGTCAGGCCCTCCTCCTCGGCCACCACGGCGGCGGTCTGGAGCACCTCGCCGGCCAGCTCGGGTGCGCCCTGGGCCAGCGTGGCCACGTCCGCGTAGTGCTCCTTCGGGATCACCAGCACGTGGGTGGGCGCCTTCGGGTCGATGTCGCGGAAGGCCAGCGTGGTGGCGGTCTCGCGGACGATGGTGGCCGGGATCTCCCCGGCGACGATCCGGCAGAAGAGGCAGTCCATCGCAGCAGTGTAAGGAGAGGGCGCAGAGCGCGGCGGGGGCACCGCCGGACGGACCGGCCCGGTGCGGCAGGATGGCCGCCATGACGGGACGGGCGGTGCTGGTGACGGGGGCCTCGCGGGGCATCGGGCGGGCGGTGGCGCGGGCGTTCGCCGCGAGCGGGGACCGGGTGGCGATCCACCACCGGGACTCGGCCGAGCTGGCCGGGCGGCTGCGCGCCGAACTGCCCGGTGACGGGCACGTCGTGGTCCGCGCGGACATGGCCGACCCCGACGCGGTACGCGCCATGGTGGACGAGGCGGCCCAGCGGCTCGGCGGCCTCGACGTGCTGGTGAACAACGCCGGCGTGTTCGGGCCGGCCGATCCCCCGCACCCGGTCTTCGAGAGCAGCTACGAGCAGTGGCGGGCACGGTGGCGGGAGGTGCTGGACACCAACCTGGTCGGCGCCGCGAACGCCGCCTGGTGCGCCGCGCAGCACATGCGCGAACGCGGGGGCCGGATCGTGAACGTGTCGTCCCGGGGCGCGTTCCGGGGCGAGCCGGCCAACCCGGCGTACGGGGCCAGCAAGGCGGGGATGAACGCGATGGCCCAGTCGCTGGCGGTGGCGCTGGCGCCGTACGGCATCGGGGTGGCCTGCGTGGCACCCGGTTTCGTCGAGACCGACATGACGAACGAGCACCTGAAGGCCGAGCGGGGCGAGGCGGTACGCGCCCAGTCCCCGTTCCACCGGGTCGCCCGGCCGGAGGAGATCGCCGGGGCGGTGCACTGGCTGGCGAGCCCCGAGGCCGAGTGGGCGGCAGGCACGATCATCGACCTGAACGGCGCCTCCTACCTCCGCTCCTGACCCACCCCGACCCCGGCGGTCTTGCACCCTCAGCCCCGGCAAAACGTCACAAAAGAGACGCCACGCGGGCCGAACCTGCAAGATCGACGCGTGCGGGGAGAACGCCCGGGGGGGGGTTACCAGTGGGTCAGGCGGGTGGCCAGGACTGTCAGGGCGGCCACGCCTGCTGTGGACGTGCGCAGGACCGTCGGGCCCAGGCGGACCGGGCGGGCACCCGCGTCGGTGAAGGTGGCCAGCTCGTGATCGGCGATGCCGCCCTCCGGCCCGACCACGAGCACGATCTCGCCGGCCGTCGGCAGGTCGACTGTGGTCAGCCGGTCCCGGGCGCCCTCGTGCAGCACGAACGCGCCGGCCGCACCGGCGATCCGGCGGGCCACCGA
This sequence comes from Micromonospora sp. NPDC048169, assembly GCF_040652815.1. Taxonomy (NCBI): domain Bacteria; kingdom Bacillati; phylum Actinomycetota; class Actinomycetes; order Micromonosporales; family Micromonosporaceae; genus Micromonospora; species Micromonospora sp. NPDC048169. The sequence goes on along the minus strand of NZ_JBEZMS010000028.1, from coordinate 49,752 downwards.
GGCGGTGGACTCGTCAGGTGCGCCGGCCACCACCGGCAGCCACGGGCGGCGGGCCTGCTTGGCCGCCTCCCGGGCGGTCGCGACCCACTTCTGCCGGGCCCGTTCGCCCCGTTCGCCGCGCCACTGCGCCACCGAGCGGGACGCCGCCCAGGGCACGATCTCGTCCACCCCGACCTCGGTCATCGCCTGCACGGCGAGTTCGCCCCGGTCGCCCTTGGCGATGCCCTGCACCACGACCAGCCGGGGCACCGGCGCGTCCGCGTACCCCCGGCTGGTGACCCGCAGGTCGAGCGTCCCGCGGCCGACGGCGGTGACCACGGCGGCGGCGGTGCCGCCCCGGCCGTCGGCGAGCAGCAGTTCCTCACCGACGCGCAGCCGCTGCACGGTGGCCGCGTGGTGGCCCTCCGGGCCGTCCAGCGTCAGCGTGTCAGCGGTGGGCAGCGCCTCGACCAGGAACAGCGGGGCGGACACCTCAGGCGTGCCCGTTGAAGGCGTCGCGCATCCGGGAGAAGAAGCCGCCCTGCTTGGTCAGCTCGGCGACCTCCTCGCCGCGCGTCTTGGCGAAGTCGCGCAGCATCCGCTCCTGGTCGGCGTCGAGCTTGGTCGGGGTACGCACGTCCAGGTGCACGTAGAGGTCACCCCGGCCGGTGCCGCGCAGGTGCGGTACGCCCCGGGCGCGCAGCCGCAGCGTGCTGCCGGGCTGGGTGCCGGGCTTGACGTCGACGGCTTCCTCGCTGTCCAGCGTCTTGATGGTCAGCCGGGTGCCGAGCGCGGCGGCGGTCATCGGGACGGTGACCCGGCAGTGCAGGTCGTCGCCCTTGCGGGAGTAGACGTCGTGCGGCCGCTCGTGGATCTCGACGTAGAGGTCACCAGCGGTGCCGCCACCCGGGCCGACCTCGCCCTGCTGGGCGAGCCGGATCCGCATGCCGTCCTCGACCCCGGCCGGGATCTTGACGGTCAGCGAGCGGCGGGTACGCACCCGGCCGTCACCGGCGCACGTCGGGCAGGGGTGCGGGATGGTGGTGCCGTAGCCCTGGCAGACGGTGCACGGCCGGGCGGAGACCACCTGGCCGAGGAAGGTCCGCTGCACCGACTGCACCTCGCCCCGGCCACCGCACGCCTCGCAGGTCGCCAGGTGGGTGCCGGCGGCGGTGCCGGCGCCGGAGCAGGTGGTGCAGAGCACAGCGGTGTCGACGGTGATCGGCGCCTCGACACCGAACGCGGTCTCGTTGAGATCCAGTTCCAGGCGCAGGATCGCGTCCGCGCCGGGGCGGGTACGCGGACGCGGCCCCCGGCTGCCGCCCGCGGCGCCGCCGAAGAACGCGTCCATGATGTCCTGGAAGCCGACGAACGGACCGGCGCCGCCGGGCCCGCCCGGACCGCCCATGCCACCGCCGCCCGGGGCGAGCGGGTCGCCACCCAGGTCGACGATCTGCCGCTTCCGGTCGTCCGAGAGGACCTCGTACGCGGCGTTGATGTCCTTGAACTTCTCCTGGGCCTCCGGGTCCGGATTGACGTCCGGGTGGAACTGCCGCGCCAGCTTGCGGTAGGCGCGCTTGATCTCGTCGTCGGAGGCGTCCCGGCTCACGCCGAGAATGCCGTAGTAGTCCCTGGCCACTGCGTTAGGTGTCCTCATGTTCGTCTCGCGTCGCTCCGGTCGTCGGCCGGAACCGGCCGTCGGCCCTGACTGGTCAGTTCTGGGCCAGCAGTTCGCCCACGTAGCGTGCCACGGCTCTCACCATGGCGATATTGCCGGGGTAGTCCATCCGGGTCGGCCCGAGCACGCCGAGACCACCGACGATCGTGCTGCCCGGTCCGTAGCCGGTGCTGACCACCGAGGCGGCCCGCAGGTTGTCGAATTCGTTCTCGTCGCCGATGAGCACCCGGGTGGTGCTCGGCTCCGTCTCGCCGATCAGCTTGAGCAGTACGACCTCTTCTTCGAGCGCCTCCAGGATGGGCCGCAGCGAACCCTGGAAGTCGAGCAGGCCACCCCGGGTGAGGTTGGCCTGCCCGGCCAGCGCGAGGCGTTCCTCGTGCCGTTCCACGAGGGTTTCCAGCAGCACTGTGGAGAGCGTCGTCATGGCCGGGCGCAGATGCGGCGCGGACTCCTCGACGAGCGCCTGCACCAGCGGCGGCGTCTCGGCGAGCTGGCAGCCGACGAGTTTCTCGTTCACCAGCCGGCGCAGGTCGGTCACGTCGTCGGCGGGCACCGGGGCGGGCAGCTCGACCAGCCGCTGCTCGACCCGGCCGGTGTCGGCGATCATGACGACCATCAGCCGGGTGGTGGAGATCGGCACCAGCTCCAGGTGGCGCACCTTGGAGCGGGCCAGGCTCGGGTACTGCACCACGGCGACCTGCCGGGTGAGCTGCGCGAGCAGCCGGACCGTGCGGTGCACCACGTCGTCCAGGTCGACGGCGCCGACGAGGAAGCGCTCGATCGCCCGACGCTCGGCCGGGCTCAGCGGCTTGACCCGGGAGAGCCGGTCGACGAAGAGGCGGTAGCCGCGGTCGGTGGGCACCCGGCCGGCGCTGGTGTGCGGCTGCCGGATGTAGCCCTCCTCCTCCAGCACCGCCATGTCGTTGCGCACGGTGGCCGGCGAGACACCGAGCTGGTGCCGTTCGACGAGGGCCTTGCTGCCGACCGGCTCCTGCGTGGCGACGTAGTCCTCGACGATCGCGCGCAGCACGGCGAGTTTGCGGTCGTCGAGACCCATGTCCCACCTCCTGACGCAGCTCGGTCGGGCCGGCGCGCGGCATCCGCCGGGCGGCTGGCACTCGACTGTAGCGAGTGCCAGTCTACGTCGGCACCCCCGCCGACGCGACGAGCGCCTGACGGACCCGCGGTGCGGCCCGCCACACGGCCCGGCCCGATCGGCCCGAACAGCCGGTCATCGTCGGTCTGTGTCGCTCTGGTGCGAGTTGACCCGTGCACCTACCGTGGCGACCATGACTGAACCTCCTCGCCCACCGGGGGCAGGGGACTACGGACCCCAGCCCGACCCGTCGGCGCCATACGGCTCGTCGCCGGGCAGCGAACCGCCCACCGCTCCACTGTCCGGGGCTCCGGGTGCCGGCGGCTATCCCCCGCCCGGCGACTATCCGCCTCCGGGCGGCTACCCCCCGCCGGGCGGCACGCCCGGCTACGGCGCCGGCTACCCCGCCGGTGGCGGCTACGGCCCCGCCGGATACGCGAACAGCGACGAGAAGACGTGGGCCCTGGTGGCGCACTTCGGCGGCGCGGCCGGTGTCATCGTCGGCGGCGGCCTGCTCGGCTGGGTCGCCCCGCTGATCGCGATGATGACCCGGGGTCAGCAGTCGCCGACCGTCCGCGCCCACGCGGTCTCGGCGCTGAACTTCCAGATCACCTGGACCATCGCCAGCGTGCTCGCCTGGGTGATCACGGTCATCACCTGCGGGATCCTGTTCTTCGTCCCGATGCTGGTCTGGCTGGTGCCGCTGATCTTCGGGATCATCGGCGGGGTCAAGGCCAACGAGGGCGTGCTCTACCGCTATCCGATGACCTACAACTTCGTCAAGTGACACCGCCGGCCGGCCGAGGGGGCGGCCGGCCGGTGCCGGTCACGGCAGCAGGTCGCGTACCACCGCGTCGGCCAGCAGCCGGCCGCGCAGCGTCAGCACCACAAGCCCTCGCGCGTACGCCCCGGCGTCGAGCAGCCCGGCGTCCCGGGCCCGCTCGGCGCCCGTCCGGCCGGCGGCGTCCAGCACGTCCAGCGGCAGCCCGGAGGCGAGCCGCACCCGCAGCATCACGTCCTCCATGTGCTGTTCGTCCGGGCTGAGCTGTTCCCGGGCCAGTGCGGGCGAGGCGCCCTCGGCCAGCCGCGCCGCGTACGCGCTCGGGTGCTTGACGTTCCACCAGCGCACGCCGCCGACGTGGCTGTGCGCCCCCGGGCCCAGGCCCCACCAGTCGGCGCCGGTCCAGTAGAGCAGGTTGTGCCGGCACCGGGCCGCCGCCGAGCGGGCCCAGTTCGACACCTCGTACCAGGAGAATCCGGCCGCGCCGAGCGCCTCCTCCGCGGCCAGGTAACGGTCCGCCGCCACGTCGTCGGAGGGGTACGGCAGCTCGCCCCGGCGCATCCGCGCGGCCAGCCGGGTGCCGTCCTCCACGATCAGGGCGTACGCGCTGACGTGGTCCACCCCGGCGTCGACCACCTGGGCCAGCGAGGTGGCGAAGTCCTCTGCTGTCTCGCCCGGCGTGCCGTAGATCAGGTCCAGGTTGACGTGCTCGAACCCGGCGTCGCGGGCCTCCAGCGCGGCGGCGGCGGCCCGGCCCGCGCTGTGCCGCCGGTCGAGCACCGCGAGCACCCCCGGCGCGGCGGACTGCATGCCCAGCGAGATCCGGGTGTAGCCGGCCGCCCGCAGCGTCTTGAGCGACTCCGGGCTCACCGACTCGGGGTTGGCCTCGGTGGTCACCTCGGCGTCGGCGGCCAGCCCCCAGACGCGGTCGATGCCGTCGAGGATCCGGGCCAGGTCGTCGGCGGGCAGCAGGGTCGGCGTGCCGCCGCCGACGAACACGGTGTCCACCCGCTGCGGCGACGAGTCGCCCAGCACCCGGGCGGCCAGCGCCAGTTCGGCCAGCACGGAGTCGGCGTACGTCTCCCGGCTCGCCCCGCCGCCCAGCTCCGCGGCGGTGTACGTGTTGAAGTCGCAGTAACCGCACCGGCTGGCGCAGAACGGGACGTGGACGTACACGCCGAAGCCGCGCGCGCCGACGGCGCGACGGGCGGTGGCGGGCAGCGATCCGTCGCGCGGGACGGGTTCGCCTTCTGGAAGGACGCCGGGCATGGCCACTAGTGTGCCCGGCATGACCTCTCCGGACGCTCTCGTGCGAGTCGCCACGGCCCGTGGGGTGACCACCCTCACCCTGGACAGCCCGCACAATCGCAACGCGCTCTCCACGCCCCTGATGACCCAGCTGCTGGCCGGGCTGGCCGACGCGGTCGCCGACGACGCGGTACGCGCGATCGTGCTCGACCACACCGGCCCGGTCTTCTGCTCCGGCGCCGACCTGAAGGAGACCGCCGCCGCGTACGCCAGCGGCACCGTGCCCGCCGGGATGCTCGGCGACGTGCTGGTGGCGGTGCGGGAATGCCCGAAGCCGGTGGTGGCGAAGGTGGCCGGCCCGGCCCGGGCCGGTGGGCTGGGCCTGATCGCCGCCGCCGACCTGGCGGTCTGCGCGCGGGAGGCGACGTTCGCGTTCACCGAGGTGCGGATCGGGGTGATCCCGGCGGTGATCTCGGCGACCGTGCTGCCCCGGCTGGGTCAGCGCGCCGCCGCCGAGCTGTACCTGACCGGCGACACGTTCGACGGCCGCCGCGCCGCCGAGATCGGCCTGGTCACCGCCGCGGTGCCGGCCGACGAGCTGGACGCCGCAGTCGCGCGCTACTGCGACTCGCTCGTCAGGGGCGCGCCCGGGGCACTGGCCGGGGCGAAGGAGCTGCTGCGCCGGCCCGCCGGGCCTGACCTGCGGGCCGAGATCGCCGAGTTGGCCGCGCTGTCCACCGGGTACTTCCTCTCCGACGAGGGGCGCGAGGGCGTGATGGCGTTCCGGGAGAAGCGTCCTGCCGCCTGGGTGCCCGCCGGCGACTGAGCCGTACGGCGGGCCCCGGGTGAGCCGACCTGGGGCCCGCCGGTCGGCCGAGGCCCGCGCCGGCGGATGGGACGTACGCTTGTCGGACTGTCGGAACAGGGGGTGCGGGTGCGGACGCGAGGGGCGATCGTGGCGGCCGGTGTGGCGGTGTGCGTGCTGGCACTGCTCGCGGTCTATGTCGTGACCAAGCAGTTCGGCGAGCACCTGCGGCTGCCGCTGGCCAGCCGGACCTGCACGGTCAAGGCGGACGGCGAGGTGGTGCTCGGCGCCGACCAGATGGCGAACGCGGCCACCATCGCGGCCATCGGGATGCAACGCAGGATGCCCGAGCGGGCGGTGGTGGTGGCGCTGGCGACCGCGTACCAGGAGTCGCACCTGCGCAACATCGCGCACGGCGACCGCGACTCGCTCGGCCTGTTCCAGCAGCGCCCGAGCCAGGGCTGGGGCACCCCGGAGCAGGTGCAGGACCCGCGGTACTCGACGAACAAGTTCTACGCCGCGCTGAAGAAGGTCAAGGGCTGGGAGCGGATGCGGGTCACCGACGCCGCCCAGCGGGTGCAGCGGTCGGCGTTCCCCGAGGCGTACGAGAAGTGGGCGGACGAGTCGGAGGTCCTCACCCGGGCGCTGCTCGGCCACGCGACCGGCGCGGTGGCCTGCACCGTCTCCTCACCGCCGACGATGCGCGGCCCGGCCGCCGCCAGCGCCGTGCTGGAGAGCCTGTCGCTGGACTGGGGGCTGCCCCGGCTGCCCACGGCGACGGACCTGACCGCGCTCACCGTGCCGGCCGGTGACGACCGCAACGGCTGGCGGTACGCGCACTGGCTGGTCTCGCACGCCGACGACCACGGCGTGAAGAAGGTCCGCTTCGGCAACCTGGAGTGGACCGCCGAGCAGGGCTCCTGGGCCCGGGTGAAGGGCGACCCGGCCACCGAGGTACGCGCCGAGGTGTTCGCCGCCTGACCGGCGCCGGATCGCCCCGGCGCTCAGCCCTTCACCGCTCCGGCGACCAGGCCGGAGACCATCCGGCGCTGCACCAGCAGGAAGAACACGATCACCGGCAGGGTGAACAGCGTGGACGCGGCCATCACCGAGCCCCAGGCGGTGTCGTCGCGGCCGAAGAAGAACGTCATGGCCACCGGCAGGGTGTACTTCTGCTGGTCGTTGATGAAGGTCAACGCGAAGATCAGCTCGTTCCAGGCGGTGATGAACGAGAAGATGCTGGTGGCGACCAGGCCGGGCGCGACGAGCGGGAACAGCACCTTGCGGAACGTCTGGGCCCGGCTGGCCCCGTCGATGGCGGCGGCCTCCTCCAGTTCCTTCGGCACCGCCGCGACGAAGCCGCGCAGCATCCAGACCGCGAACGGCAGTGAGAAACCGAGGTACGTGAGGATCAGGCTGGGCAGCGTGTTGTAGAGGCCGAGCCGCTGGATCATCAGGAACAGCGGGATGACAAGCGCCTCCAGCGGGATCATCTGCACCACCAGCAGCATGATCAGGAACGTGGTGCGCAGCTTGAACCGGAACCGGGCCACGGCGGTCGCGGCGAGCAGCGCGACCAGCCCGCTCAGCAGCACCGTCACCAGCGCGACGAGCGCGCTGTTGAGGAAGAAGTCGGCGAACGTCACGCCCGGGATGAGGTTGCCGGTGAGGATCTCCCGGTAGTGCTCCAGCGTCGGCTCCGCCGGCACCGGCCGGGGCGTGGACGAGAAGATCTCCCGGTTGGGCTTCAGCGAGGTCGCCACCATCCAGTAGACCGGGAACGCGGCGAAGAGCGCGACCAGCAGGCCCGCGCCGTTGAGGGCGATCTTCTTCATCATTCGTCCTCCTGCCGCAGCACCATGCGGACGTACAGGGCGGTCACCACGAGCAGGATCACGGTGAGGATGACCGCGATGGCCGAGCCGAGGCCGTACTTGGGCGGCGGCGAGAACGCCTCCGCGTACGAGTAGATCGACAGCATGAACGTCGACCGGTCCTGGGTGCCGCCGGCCAGCACGAACTGCTGGGTGAAGACCTTGAAGTCCCAGATCGTGGAGAGCACCACGAGGATGCCGAAGACCGGCCGCAGGACCGGGAACGTGACCGACCAGAACACCTTCCACGGCCCGGCGCCGTCGACCCGGGCCGCCTCCTGCAACTCCGTCGGCACGCTCTTGAGCCCGGCCAGCACGCTCACCGCAATGAACGGGAACGAGTGCCAGACCACCACCAGCGTCAGGATGGCGAAGAACAGCAGCGGGTCGTTGAACCAGCCGTACCCGGTCCAGTCGCTGCGCCCGAACAGGGCCGTGGAGAGCCCGTCGGGGAGCTTGTTGAACAGCCAGGTGACCAGGCCACTCGTGTCGTCGAAGATCCACTTCCAGACGATCGTGCCGGTCAGCGCCGGGGTGGCCCAGGCGAGCATCACGCAGCTCGCCACGAACGTGGCCATCTTCTTGCCCAGGCGGTTGAGCAGCAGCCCGACCAGGGTGCCGAGGATCATCGTGAGCGCCACGTTGGCGAGCGCGAACAGCACCGTGTTGCGCAGCACCGTACGGAAGAACGGGTCGCCGAGGATCTGCGCGTAGTTGGCCAGGCCGACCCACGGCCACTCGCGGTCGCCGCGCAGCTGCCGGACGCTGTCCAGCTTGTGGAAGGACATCCACACGACCTGGCCGAGCGGCCAGAGCAGCAACACGGCGATGATCGCCAGGCAGGGCAGCAGGAGCAGGTACGGAAGGTGGTCCACCCGGCGACGGCGCCGCCGCGCGGGGGTCTCCCGCGCGGCGGCCTCGCCGGTGGCCTTGGTCAGCGTGGTCACTTGGCGTTGAGGATGCTTTCGATCTCGGTGGCCGCGTCGGCGGTGGCCTTCTCGACCGTCTTCTGGCCCTTGATGACCGAGCTGTTCATCGCCTGGGTCACCGTCTTGGTCCGGCTGACCTCGACCCACTTCGGGGTGAGCGGGGTCAGCTTGGTGTTCTGGATGGCGGTGGCGAACGCGGCCATCACCTTGTCGTTGGCGTAGTCGCCGCTGCTCACCAGATCCTGGTAGACCGGGAAGAAGCCGAGGCTGCTGGCGAACTCCTTGTCCTTCTGCTTGCTCAGCAGCACGGTCATGTAGTCCCAGGCCAGCGCCGCCCGCTTACTGTCCTTCCAGATGGCGATGTCGGAGCCGCCGGCGAACGCCGGGGCGGCCTTGCCGTCCGGGCCGGGGATCGGGAACGTGCCCCACACCTTCTCGATGTCGGGGTTGTCCTTCTTCATCGCGCCGCCCTGCCAGCTACCGGCGAACGCCATGGCGGCCTTGCCGGTGGCGAACTGGGTACGGGCGTCGACCTCGTTCCACCCGGCGGCGGCCGGCGGGGCGACCTTGTGCACGGTCACCAGGTCGGTCCAGAACTTGACCGCCTTCTGCGCCTCGGGGGTGTTGTAGCCGGACTTCCAGCTGTCGCCCTCCTTGGTGGCGATCTCCGCGCCGGCACCCCAGAGGAAGGAGTAGAACGGCAGCTCGGAGTTGCCGGGCAGGGCGATGCCATAGGTGCCGGGCTTCTTGGCCTGCACGGCCTTCGCGGCGGCGACCATCTCCTCCCAGTTCGTCGGCGGCTTCACGCCGGCCTCGGCGAACCAGTCGGTGCGGTAGTAGACGGCGCGTACGCCGGCGTACCACGGCACGCCGTACTGCTTGCCGTCCAGCTGGGCGTTCTTGACCAGGTCGGGCAGGATGTCCTTGCCCTCGGACCAGCCGTTGAACTTGTCCGAGACATCGGCCAGGGCCTCCTGCGCGGCCCAGCCCTGGGTCTCGGTGTTACCCAGCTCGGTGACGTCCGGGCCCTCGCCGCCGGCCAGCGCGGCCTGGAACTTCTTCGGCGCTTCGAGCCAGGGGATGTACTGCACCACGACGTCGGTCTCGGGGTGCTTCTTCTTGAACTCCGCCTCGACGCCGTCGAGGAACGTGGTCTGGGCGTCGCCGCCCTCACCCATCATCCACACAGTGAGCTTGCTGTTGTCGGCGGCGCTGTCGTCGTCGCCGGAGCCACCGCACGCGGTCAGCACCAACGCGGCCGACGCCACGATGGCGGTGACCGGAGCCAGCCGCTTCCACCTGTTCACGCCATATCTCCCTCAGGGCCGTTTGGCACTAACCTTCTCCGCCGCACCTTAGTAGGAAAATTTCCTTTACAACAGGGGGTGTGCGTGACGGAGGGCACAGGCGACCGTATCGCAGCCGGAGCCCGGCCGACATCGATGCCGACCGGGCTGTTCGGAGCCCCCGCATACGCCGACGGGCGCCCGGCCGGTGAGGCCGGGCGCCCGTCGAGGCGCGGGGTGCGGGGTCAGTAGCGCGAGACGCCGCGGCGACGGCCGACGCCGGCCACCAGGGCCACGCCGATCGCGGCGAACAGCACCTGCAGCATCAGCTCGCGCCAGTCGATACCGGCGGTCTCGGCGAAGCCGGAGGCCCGGGCCACGATCGTGCCCAGAAGCGCGGCGCCGACACCGATCAGCATGTGCAGCCAGATCGGCATGTTCTGACGGCCCGGCACGACCAGCCGGCCCAGCGCGCCGACGATCAGACCAACGACCAGCGCCGTGATGATGCCCCAAACGGTGAGCTCCATGGTCGCCCTCCTCCTTAAGATCGGGTCACACATTCCTGTGTGGTTACTGTCGTGATCGCTAAGTTCCCGACCGCCCGGAAATCCAAACCGACTCCGGTGACGAATTGTTCAGACGTACCCTGACCTGCTACTTCGCCCCGAAACCCGGCGCGGCGGGCGGGCCCGGCGCACCGACAGGGTTCAATGCGCCGAATGCGCCGACGGGCGCCCGGCCGGTGCGGCCGGGCGCCCGTCGAGGCGCGTGGTGCGTCGATCAGTAACGCGAGACGCTGCGGCGGCGGCCGACGCCGGCCACCAGGGCCACACCGATGGCGGCGAGCACGACCTGCACGGCCAGCTCGGCCCAGTCGATGCCGGCGGTCTGCGTGGCGATGCCGAGCGCGCGGGCCAGGACGGTACCCAGCAGCGCGGCGCCGACGCCGATCACCATGTGCAGCCACATCGGCATGTTCTGACGGCCCGGCACGACCAGCCGGCCCAGCGCGCCGACGATCAGACCCACGACGAGCGCGGTGATGATGCCCCAGACGGTGAACTCCACGGTCGGTCCTCCTAAACGATTTCGCACGTTCTGTGCGTTTGCTGTCGTGCCCGCTAAGTGCCCGACGCATCGAAAACCGAAACCGGCCGCATCGACCGCCGCTCCCCCGGCCTGGCCGAATCCGCAGGTGGGAGCGCTGCCACAAGCTGAAAATTCCCTGGGTACGCGACCGGCCGGCACCCTCGCAGGAGAGGACGCCGGCCGGTTCGTGGGCTCTGACGGCTACTTCTTGCCGGCGGGCTTGCCGTCGCCGGAGTCGGACGACAGCGCCGCGATGAACGCCTCCTGGGGGACCTCCACCCGGCCCACCATCTTCATCCGCTTCTTGCCCTCCTTCTGCTTCTCCAGCAGCTTGCGCTTACGGCTGATGTCACCGCCGTAGCACTTGGCGAGCACGTCCTTGCGGATCGCGCGGATGGTCTCCCGGGCGATCACCCGGCTGCCGATCGCCGCCTGGATCGGCACCTCGAACTGCTGGCGCGGGATCAGCGTGCGCAGCTTCGCCGCGATCGTCGTCCCGTACGTGTACGCCTTGTCCTTGTGCACGATCGCGCTGAACGCGTCGACCGGCTCGCCGTGCAGCAGGATGTCCACCTTCACCAGGTCGGACGCCTGCTCGCCGGAGGGCTCGTAGTCGAGCGAGGCGTAACCCTTCGTACGGCTCTTGAGCTGGTCGAAGAAGTCGAAGATGATCTCGGCCAGCGGCAGCGTGTAACGCAGCTCCACCCGGTCGGCGGAGAGGTAGTCCATGCCGAGCAGGCTGCCCCGGCGGCCCTGGCACAGCTCCATCACCGCGCCGACGTAGTCGTTCGGGGTCAGCACCGTGGCCCGCACCGTCGGCTCGTACACCTCGGCGATCTTGCCGGTCGGGTACTCGCTCGGGTTGGTGACCACGATCTCCTCGCCGTCCTCCTGGATGGCGCGGTAGACCACGTTCGGGGCGGTGGAGATGAGGTCGAGGTTGAACTCGCGCTCCAGCCGCTCCCGGATGATCTCCAGGTGCAGCAGGCCGAGGAAGCCGCAGCGGAAGCCGAAGCCCAGCGCGCCGGAGGTCTCCGGCTCGTAGACCAGCGCGGCGTCGTTGAGCTTGAGCTTGTCCAGCGCCTCGCGCAGGTTCGGGTAGTCCGAGCCGTCGATCGGGTAGAGCCCCGAGTAGACCATCGGCTTCGGGTCCTTGTAGCCGCCGAGGGCCTCCTTGGCCGGATTGCCGTTGATGGTGACCGTGTCACCGACCCGGGACTGGCGCACGTCCTTCACGCCGGTGATCAGGTAGCCCACCTCGCCGACGCCGAGCGCGTCGGCCTTGACCATCTCCGGCGAGATGACGCCGATCTCCAGCAGCTCGTGCACCGCGCCGGTGGACATCATCTTGATCCGGTCCCGGGCCGAGATCCGGCCGTCGATCACCCGGACGTACGTGACCACGCCCCGGTAGACGTCGTACACCGAGTCGAAGATCATCGCGCGGGCCGGTGACTGGGCCTCACCCACCGGCGGCACGAACTGCCGGACGATCTCGTCCAGCAGGTAGGGCACACCGTCGCCGGTCTTGCCGGAGACCCGGATGCAGTCCGACGGGTCGCCGCCGATCAGGTGGGCCAGCTCCTCGGCGTACTTCTCGGGCTGGGCGGCCGGCAGATCGATCTTGTTGAGCACCGGAATGATGCGCAGGTCGTTCTCGAGCGCCAGGTAGAGGTTCGCCAGGGTCTGCGCCTCGATGCCCTGCGCGGCGTCGACGAGCAGGAGCGCGCCCTCGCAGGCGGCCAGCGAACGGGACACCTCGTAGGTGAAGTCGACGTGCCCCGGGGTGTCGATCATGTTGAGCACGGCGGCCTCGCCGGCCCGGTCGCCCTCACGGATCGTCCACGGCATCCGCACGGCCTGGCTCTTGATGGTGATGCCGCGCTCGCGCTCGATGTCCATCCGGTCCAGGTACTGCGCGCGCATCTGCCGGGGGTCGACCACACCGGTGAGCTGCAACATCCGGTCGGCCAGGGTCGACTTCCCGTGGTCGATGTGGGCGATGATGCAGAAGTTCCGGATGCGCGCCGGGTCGGTGGCACCAGGAGCGTTCGCGCCGGGATCGAGCGTCGGTGGCACAGCGGTCCGTTCTGGTCGGCTGACGTGAGCGGGCCGGCGCGCCGCCGGCCCCCTCCATGGTCCCACGTCCTCCGGGACGCGCCCGGACTCCCCCTTCACTCCACGGCTATTCCACAGGTGGCTCGACGAACAGGGCGGCCAGCCTCGGCAGCCGGCGGCGGGCCTCCTCCTCGTCGTCGAAGTCCCAGAAGTCGTTCAGGTCGGGCACCGGGACCGGGTCGCGCTCGGCCGGCAGGTCGGACGCGGTGGCCTTCCGGTACGCGTCCCACGGCACCGCCAGCATCTGCTCGCACTCGAACTCCTCGCCGCTGAGCGCGGCGGCCCGCACCTGCGGCAGCCCGGCCAGCGCGTCCGGGTCGCCGACCGCCTTGGCGAACACCGTCCGCCCCTGCGTCATCAGCCAGCCCCGGAAGTACTCGAAGCCGTCGTCCGAGGCGCCCCCGTTGATCAGGTAGGCCGCACCCCACAGGTCGACCTTGTAGGAGGCGGCGAGCACCCGCCGCTGGTGGTGGGCGTAGCCGACGATCTCCTCCGGGTCGCGCTCGGCCAGCAGCGCGACCGCCCGGGCGGCCACCGCGTCGGGCTCTCCCCCGGCACCGGCGCGGGCGTCGTCGATCAACTGCCAGAACTCGTCGGTCCTCATGGTGGGCAGTCTGGCAGAGCCCACCGACGCGCCGGCCCGACGCGCGCCGCCGGTGCGGCAGCATGGTGCGGTGCGCGCGATCTCCCTACCGCCGGTTCCGTACGGGTCGACAGCCGTCCGGCCCGGCTGGCCCGACCTGCCGGCCGGGCTGCGCGACGCGCTGGCCGCCCGGATCGGCGGTCCACCGGCGGCGGTACGGGTGGCGACCGGCGGGTTCACCAGCGGCTTCACCGCCGTGCTGACCGGCCCCGCCGGGGAGCGCGTGTTCGTCAAGGCGGCGGCGCTGCACGGGCAACGGCACCTGGTCGACTGGTACGCCCACGAGGCGGCGGTCCTGGCCCGGCTCCCGGCCGGGCTGCCGGTGCCCCGGCCGCGCTGGGCCCTCACCGAGTCCGGCTGGTACGCGCTCGCGCTCGACGCGATCGACGGGCACACCCCCCGGTTGCCCTGGGCGCCGGCCGAGCTGGACGCCGCCCTCGCCACGTACGCCGAAGTGGCCGCCGCGCTCGCCGACCCGCCCGCGGAGCTGGCCGCGCTCCGGCTCCCCCGCCTCGCCGACCTGGCCCGCGACGACATCCTCTGGTGGGGCGAGGTGGCCGCCGGGCGCGAGCCGCTGCCCGAGCCGGCCGCCGGCGCCCCGCTGGCCGAGCTGGTCGCGCTGGAGTCGCGCCTGCCCGGGTACGCCGACGCCGCCCCCGGGCTCGCCCACGGCGACCTGCGGGTGGACAACCTCCTGATCGGCCCCGAGGGACGGGCCTGGCTGTGCGACTGGCCCTGGCTCTGCCACGGACCGGCCTGGTTCGACCTGGCCGGGCTGCTGCTCACCGCGTACGCCAGCGGCCTGGACGCGGACGCCGCGTTCGCCGGTCACCCGGCGGCGGCCGGAGCGCCCGGCGACGCGCTGGACGTGACGCTCGCCGCGCTGGCCGGCTACTACCTGACCGGCGCCGCGGCCGGGCCGCCGAACGGCTCCCCGCACCTGCGCGCCCACCAGCGCTGGAGCGGGGAGCAGGCGCTCGGCTGGCTGGCCGAGCGGCGGGGCTGGTCCTGGGCTCGTCCCACCTCTTGATCCACACCGCTTCGCCGGGAGGGCGGGGACGTCTCCCGCGCCCAGCCCGGGAACCGGTCCGGCCTGGCGTGGTCCCTGGCCGCGAGGGCAGGATGGTGGCGGTGCCGGAAGGGCCGGGCGGAGGCGTTTTGGCTCGTCCGGGGCCGACCTGGTAGCCTGGCTTTTCGCGCGGCGATGACGCATGCTCGTCGTGCGCGAAAGCAGACCAACCCGAGCTATCAAGACGAGGCTGTCGCGTGGCGAACATCAAGTCCCAGATCAAGCGCAACCGGCAGAACGAGAAGCGCCGGCTGCGTAACAAGTCGGTCAAGTCGTCGCTGAAGACCGCCATCCGGAAGTTCCACGAGGCTGCCGAGGCGGGCGACACCGAGAAGGCCACCGTGCTCATGCGTGAGGCCACCCGCAAGCTGGACAAGGCTGCCAGCAAGGGTGTCATCCACTTGAACCAGGCGGCCAACCGGAAGTCGGCGATCGCCAAGCGCGTCGCCTCGTTCTCCGCCTGACCAGCGCTACAGATCACACCGGAAGCCCCGGGGCCATCGTGCCCACGGGGCTTCCGCCCGTCCGCCCTCCCCTGATCGCGCCGGCACACCAGCGCGAGATCTTGGTACGAGGTGGCCCCCACAGGGACTGAACAGCCCCCACAGGGGCCGTTTCGTACCAAGATCTGCGGCGTGCTCACGGGCGACGCGTGCTACCGCTCGCCTGGGTGGTGGAACGTCGACCGTTGCGGGTGGTGGTAGCGGACTCCCCGGGAGCCGGCGACCGGCATCGCGCGGGCGCTGGCCGGCACCCGGGCCCGCCCGATCACCGGCTCCATCTGCCGGCGGAAGCGGTCCCGCTCCTGCTCCGGCACCTGCGCCGCGGTGCGGACGACCACCTCGGCCACCACGTCGTTGAGCTTGACCATTGCGGCCACCGCGATCGGCAGCACCACCACCGCCCACCAGCTCACCAGCTCCGCGAGCGCGAGCAGGACGGCCAGCGCCATCGCGCCCTCGAAGAAGAGGAAACAGAGCACCCCACCCGGGTTGATGAAGCGCAGTCCGAGCACCCGGGCGTAGAGCGGTCGGTACCGCTCCTCGTCCGTGGCCACCGTCGACCACGCTCGGGTCACCGGGCGCCGCCCTGCCGGGCCGCGGCCACCGAGAACACGGCCCGCTCCAGCGCGTACGCGCGGTCGTCGGCGCCGCCCTTCACCGCCGCGTTGCACTCGGCGGCCACCCGCATCGCCTCGACCAGCCCCTCCGGCGTCCAGCCCCGGGCGCGTACCTGAGCCTTCTCGATCTTCCACGCCGGCATGCCGAGCGTCTTGGCCAGTTGGAACGCGTTACCCCGGCCGGCGGCGGCGACCCGGGCCACGGTCCGTACGCCGTCGGCCAGCGCGTCGGCGATCGGCACCGGGTCGACGCCGACGTGCAGCGCCCACCGCAGCGCCTCCAGCGCGCCTGGCACGTCACCGACCATCGTCGCGTCGGCGACGGTGAAGCCGGTCACCTCGGCCCGGCCCCGGTAGTACCGGGCGACCGTGTCGGCGCCGATGCGCCCGTCGGTGTCGGCGACCAGTTGCGAGCAGGCGGCGGCCAGCTCGCGCATGTCGTTGCCGACTGCGGCGACCAGGGCGTCGGCCGCGTCGGGCGAGCACTTGCCGCCGATGCGGCGGATCTCGTCCCGCACGAAGGCGGCCCGCTCCCGGTCGCCCTTGAGCTTGACCGCCGGCACCACTGTGGCACCCGCCGCACGCAGGCCGTCGGCGAACGCCTTGCCCTTGGCCCCGCCCAGGTGCAGCACCACCAGTTGCACGTCCGGGTCGGGGTTCTTCGCGTACGCCAGCAGCGCGGTGGACAGGTCCTTGCGGGCGTCCTGGCCGGAGCGGAGCACGAGCACCCGGCGACCGCCGAACAGCGACGGGCTGAGCATCTCGGCGATCTCGCCGACAGTGAGCGTGCCGGCCTGGTATTCCCGCACGTCCACGTCGGGGTCGACCTCGCGGGCCCGAGCGACGGCTTCGGTGACCGCTCGCGTGGCGAGCAGCTCCTCGTCGCCGAGGACGAGCACAATAGGAGGCAGGTCGGCGGGGGTCACGTCGCCCATACTCGCACGCCCTCCGACCCTGCCGGGCCCGCTCATCGGGGACTGTGACGGCACAGCCCGCACACAGCGCAAATCCAGACATTTGCCTTGATCTACCGCCTACCGCCACAAGATCCCCGTTCATCGTGACGGTTCGGACTCGCGGCCGCGCCTCACCACCACGAGACCGTCGCCCGCCCGGACCGCGGCGACGTCCCCGTCGACGTCGGTGCGCAGCACCCGGGCGCCACCCCGGGTCAGCCGGTCCAGCAGCCCCGCGTTCGGATGCCCGTAGTCGTTGTCGACGCCCACGCACACCAGCGCCACCGCCGGACGCACCGCGGCCAGGAACTCCGGCGCCTGGTACGCCGACCCGTGGTGGGCGACCTTCAGCACGTCCGCCCGGATCGCGGCGGCCGGCGTCGTCTCCAGCATCGCCCGCTGCTCCTCGGTCTCGGCGTCACCGGTGAGCAGGATCCGTACCCCGCCCACTGTGGCGGCCAGCACCAGCGAGTTGTTGTTCGGATCGGACCGGCTGCCCCGCAGCGGATACGGCGGACCGACAGCTGCCAGGTCCACCGCACCCGCCCGCCACCGCCAGCCCGCCCGCACCGAGGCGAGCGGCGCACCGGCCCGGCGGGCCGCCTCGCGTACCTGGGCGGCGCCGTAGGGCGGCTCGGACCAGGACGGACCCACCACCGCGCCCACCCGCCGGCCCCGGAACACTCCGGCCACGCCGCCGACGTGGTCGACGTGGAAGTGACTGACCACCAGCAGCGGCACCTCGCGTACGCCAAGGCGGCGCAGGCAGGCGTCCACGCCGGACGGCTCCGGGCCGGCGTCGACCACGACGGCCCGGCCGGGGGCGACCGGCAGCACCACGGCGTCCCCCTGCCCCACCGCGCACGCCACCACCACCCAGCCGCGCGGCGGCCAGCCGGAGGCGAGCAGCCGGATCGGCACCGCACCGAGCACCACAGCGACCGCGACGACAGCGATCAGCCGCCGCGCCCGGCGTCGCCGGAAGCCGAGCAGCAGCGCCACGCTCACCGCCGCCAGCAGCAGGGCGCCGGCCACCCCGCCCGCCCACGGGAGGTTCCCGGCGGGCAGGTCCGCCCCGTATGCGGCGACCGCCACCAGCCAGCGCGCCGGCCAGCTCGCCAGCCAGGCCAGGAACTCCGCGCCGCCCGGCCACAGCGGTGACAGCACCGCCGCCAGCACCCCGAGCACGGTGGCCGGCGCGACGGCGGGCACCGCGAGCAGGTTCGCCGGCACCGCCACCAGGCTCACCGTCGCGGACAGCCCGGCGATGACCGGGCCGCAGGCCAGTTGCGCGGCGGCCGGCACCGCGAGCGCCTCGGCCAGCCCGGCCGGTACGCCCCGGCGCCGCAGCGCGTCCCGCCACCCGGGCGCGAGCAGCAGCAGTCCCCCGGTGGCACACACCGACAACGCGAAGCCCGGGTCGCCGGCGAGGTCCGGGTCGTACAGGATCAGGCCGGTGACAGCGGTGGCGAGCGCCGGCAGCGCCGACCGGGACCGCCCGGCGGCGAGCGCGGCGAGCCCGATCGCGCCCATCGCGGCGGCGCGCACCACGCTCGGCGACGGCCGCACCAGGATGACGAACCCGACGAGCGCGAGTACGCAGAGCACGGCGGCGGTACGCGGGCCGGCGCGGGCCCAGCGGGCCAGCAGCAGCACCGCCCCGACGACGATCGCCACGTTCGACCCGGACACGGCGTTGAGGTGGGTCATCCCGGTGGCCCGGAAGTCCTCCTCCACCTCCGGCAGCAGCCGGCTGGTGTCGCCCACCACCAGGCCGGGCAGCAGCCCGCCCGGCGCGTCGGGTAGCGGCTCGCAGGCCCGTTGCAGCCCGGTCCGCAGCACGCCCGCGGCCCGTTGCGGCCACGACGCCGCGCCGCGCGGCGTGGGCGGGCCGGTGGTGGAGAGCACGACGGCGGTCAGGTCGCCGCCGCGCGGCGCGGACAGCCGTCCCCGGCTGGTGACCCGCTGCCCGGGGAGCAGTGGACGCCAGGCCGGGTCGGTGGCGAGCACCAGGGCGCGTACCGGGCCGGTGACGCGCGCGCCGTCGGGCCCGGTGAGCCGGATCAGATCCACGCGGACCAGCAGCATCGGTTGCCGCCCGGGCGCACCGCGTACCGGGCGGGGATCGTCGCGCAGCACCAGCTCGGCGGTGACCTGGGCACGGTCGGCGATGAGCGCGCGGACCGGAGCGGCGTCGCGGACCACGACGCGGGCGCCGGTGGCCGCCGCCCCGCAGAGCACGCCGAGCAGCACGGCGACCGCGATCCAGCCGTAGCGGCGGGCCGCCACACCCGGCCGGCCCAGCACACCTCCCAGGTGCAGGCCCGCGAGCAGGGCGAGCGTGGCGGCGACGGCGGCCACCCACACCGTCACCCCGAGGCTGAGGTGCAGCCCGGCCAGCGCGGCGAGCCACGCCGCCACCGCCAGCCCGGCCAGCCGCAGGTCGGGAGCGTCGCGACCCGCCGACTCCCCGTCGACGGTGAAGGAGCTCGCGGGAATGCCTCGGCCGCGCTCGCCGCTCGCCGCGGCGCCGGATCGCGCCCGCTCCATACCCGTCACGCGGGCACCGGCTCGTTCGGTGGTGCCCGCACCGGCGAAGTTGGGGCGATCCAGGTCCGAGGACGGCTGGCGCCGGCCGTTCACACCGTCACCAGTTCCTTGAGCTGCTCGTACCGGGCGTCGCCGATGCCGTCGACCTGGCGCAGGTCGGACACGGACCGGAACCCGCCGTTGCGGTCCCGGTGGTCGAGGATCCGCTGGGCGAGCACCGGACCGACGCCCGGCAGCGCGTCGAGTTGGGCCAGGGTGGCGGTGTTCAGGTTGACCGGTCCGGCCGGTGCCGCCGGGCCGCCCGGCGCTCCACCGCCGCCCGCCGCCGGGCCGGGCGCGGCCTGGCCGGGCGGGGCGGTGACGCCGACCAGGATCAGCTCCCCGTCGGTGACCTTGCGGGCGGGATTGAGCAGGGCGGTGTCGACGCCGGGGAGCGCACCGCCCGCCGCCTCGATCGCGTCGGCGACTCGCGCGCCGGCCGGGAGACGGACCAGGCCGGGCCGCCGGACCTTCCCGGCCAAAGCGACCACCACCTGACCGGATGAGCCCGCGGGCACGGGTGCCCCGGAAACCGCTTCGGTCACCGGCGCCTCGGCGGACGCCGCGACCGGCTGGACGGCTTCGGCGCTCGGACGCGAGCGCCACGCCCAGACGGCTGCCGCCACGACCACCACTGCCGCCACCGCCGCGAGCGCGCGGACGCCCCGGCGACCGGGATCGAACGCACCGGGGCCGGGCAGCCGGGACAGGCCGCGCCCGGTCGCCGGGGCGTCGTGGATTCCGTCGTCGTCCGGATCGCCGGAGGCCGGCTCCGTCCCGAACGGATGCTCCCGCCCGCTGTCGTGCTCCGGGAAGCCACGGCGCAGGCCGAAACCCGGCTCGATCCCGCCCGGCGCACGCCCGGGCCGAGCAGGGAGATCGGGCCAGGCGCCGCCGGGGGCGGACCCGGAGCCGGCCCCGGCCGCGAAGAAGACCGGCCCGGCCGCCTCGGGCCCGGGCTCGAAGACCCGCCCGGCTTCCTCGGGCCCGGGCTCGAAGAACGGCCCGGCTTCCCCGGGCCCAGGCTCGAAGAACGGCCCGGCTTCCTCGGGTCCGGGCTCGCGGCCGGGCCCGGGCTCGCGGTCGGGTCCGGACGGGGACAGCCCCGGCCGCCGCGAGGACCGCTCCGCCCGGCCCGACCCGCCCACGCGGTCGGCGGGGATCGGCGGAACACCAGCGGCGTCCGCGAACCCGAACAGCCGGGCGAGCCGCCGCCGTACCGTCGTCTCCTCGTCGTCTGGCACGGCTCGGGACGGTACGGCGATCGTTCGTCCCGCATCGGCCGGTGAACGCTCACCTGTGGACGACCGATGCGCTGTGGACAGGCACCCGATCAAGCAGTGGCCGTGCTAGGCACGGCGCCCGGCAGATCAGCGGGTCACGCCGGTCGTGCCTCCGGGTCCAGCCCGAGCGCGGCCCGTCCACCGTCGACCGGCACCGTAGCGCCGTTGACGAACGAGGCGCGTTCGGAGAGCAGGAACGCGACCACCTCGGCCACCTCGTCGGTGCGGCCGATCCGGCCGACCGGGTGCAGCCGGGCCATCTCCGCGTCGACGTGCGCCGCCTCCACCGGGTCGAGTCCGGCCAGGTAGGCGGCGTGCCGTTCGGTGTGGACGGAGCCGAGCGCCACCGCGTTGGCGCGGATCCCCCGGGGACCGTAGTCGACTGCCAGCGCCCGGGTCAGCCCTTCCAGCGCGGCCTTCGCCGTCGCGTACGGCAGCGCACCGGGCACCGCCCGGCGTGCCTGGTGGGAGGAGACGTTGACGATCGCGCCGCCGGTGCGGGCGGCCAGGAACCGGCGTACGGCGGTGCCGGCCCCGGCCACGGCGGGGCGCAGGTTGAGCGCGATCAGGTCGACGACCTCGCTCGCGGGCGCGCGGTGCAGGTCGGCGTCGCGGAAGACGGCGGCGTTGTTGACCCAGCCGCCCAGCGGCGCGTGCGCCTCGGCGCGGTCGGCGGCCCGGTCGGTGACCGCCTCGTCGCCGGCGTCGCCGGTCACCGCGTGCAGCCGGTCGGCGAGCGGATGCCGGGCCAGCCAGTCCAGCGCGCTGGTGTCCCGCTCGACCACGACCACGGTTCCGCCGTCGGCGACGAGCCGTTCCACGACGGCCCGCCCGACGCCGCGCCCGCCGCCGGTGACGACGTACGACAGTGGGCTCATCCGGCCACCCTAGGGCGTGCGGCGGTGGATCACCACGCATGCCAGCCCCGGCCCGGCGTGGGCGGCGACCACCGCTCCGGCCTCGGTGACGTACGTGTCGTGCAGGCGGTCGCCCAGCCGCTCGGTCAGCGCGGTCAGCAGATGTTCGGCCCGCTGCGGCGCGGCGAGGTGGTGCACCGCGAGGTCCACCTCGGCGTCGTCTGCCGCCTCGACGGCGAGGTCGACCAGGCGCGCCACACCCCGGCTGGCGGTACGGACCTTGTCCTTGACCACGATCGCGCCGTCCGGCATGTGCATGATCGGCTTGACCGAGAGGGCGGTGCCGAGCAGTGCCTCGGCCGCGTTGATCCGGCCGCCCCGCCGCAGGAACTCCAGCGTGTCGACGTAGAAGTAGATGGTGGTCCGGGCGACGGCGTCCAGCGCCGCGTCGCGTACCCCGGTCAGGTCGGCGCCCCGCGCGGCGGCCGCGGCGGCCGCGAGCGCCGGGAAGCCGAGGCCCATGCCTGTGGATCGGCTGTCGACCACGGTGACCTTGTCGTCGCCGACCTCGGCGGCGGCCAGCCGGGCGGCCTCGACCGTGCCGGACAGCTCGGCGGACAGGTGCACGGACACCACGCCGTCGGCGCCCTCGGCGAGCAGCCTGCGGTAGACCTGCGCGAACTGTTCCGGCGCGGGCCGGGACGTGCTCACCGAGACCCGCCGCGCGCCCAGCGCGCGGGTGGCGTCGGCGGGCGAGGTCTCGACGCCCTCCAGCCCTTCCGCGCCGTTGAGCACGACGGTCAGCGGGACGACCGTGAGGCCGCGGGCGCGGGCCAGGTCGGGGGGCAGGTAGGCGGTGGAGTCGGTGACGACCGCGACGGGCATGCCCGGCACGCTAGCCGATGGCGCTGTGACGTGCCGGGGCCGGAGGTGTCAGAACGCGTCGGTGAGCGCCGGCTGGGTGATCAGGCCGACGTTGTGCGCGCGCAGGTGCCAGCCCCGGACGTCGTCGTGGCGCAGCTCGGACCAGTGGCAGTTGGCCAGCGAGCCGAGGCTGCGCAGCACCGCGTGGTCCCAGCCGAGCAGGTGCCCGACGCCCTGCCGGGCGCCGCCGCCGTGCGTGGTCACCACGACGGTGCCGCCGGTGGCCAGATCGGCCGCGTCCTGGAATCCGGCGCCGAGCCGGGCGCCCAGGTCGTCCAGGGGTTCGATGCCGGCGCCGGGGTCCGGGTCGCCGGCCCGCCAGCGCGCGTACTCGTCGGGGAACCGCTCGGCCACCTCGGTCAGGGTGAGGCCCTGCCACTGGCCGAAGTGCCGTTCGCGCAGCCGGGCGTCGGAGCGGACCGGCAGCCCGGTCAGCGCCGCCAGCGCGGCGGCGGTGTCGGCGGCCCGGCGCAGGTCGCTGGCGACGATCGCGTCCGGGCGCAGCGCGGCGAGCACCGGCGCGGCGGCCCGGGCCTGCTCCCGGCCGAGGTCGTTGAGCGGTACGTCGGTCTGGCCCTGGACGCGGTTGCCGGCATTCCAGTCGGTGTTGCCGTGCCGCCAGATGATCAGGCGGGTCATTCGGCGGTGGCGGTGCCGGCGGCCGAGTCGGCCAGGTCGCGATCGGTGAACGGGATCTGCGGGCAGTCCTTCCAGAGCCGGTCCAGCGCGTAGAACTCGCGCTCCTCGGTGTGCTGGACGTGCACCACGATGTCGACGTAGTCGAGCAGCACCCAGCGGCCACCGCGCTCGCCCTCGCGGCGCACCGGCTTGGCCTTCTCCGGCAGCTCCAGCAGGCGCTCCTCGATGGCGTCGACGATGGCGAGCACCTGACGCTCGTTCGGAGCGGCGGCCAGCAGGAACGCGTCGGTGATCGCGAGCTGGTCGCCCACGTCGATGATGACGATGTCCTGTGCCTTCTTGTCGGCCGCGGCCTGGGCGGCGGCCATCGCCAGCTCGTGCGCGCGTTCGGAAACTGTCACCGTTCTCCTTCGATCAACAGTGCGACCCTCCAAGCGTCTCACACCCGGCGGTGTGGCGACTCGTCAGTTCTGGTCGATTTCAGGCATGGACCGGGACGGAACGGGGCGAATCACCGCTGGTAAAGACGCCGTTTCGCGATGTACTGCAC
Source organism: Micromonospora sp. NPDC048169 (assembly GCF_040652815.1). NCBI lineage: Bacteria > Bacillati > Actinomycetota > Actinomycetes > Micromonosporales > Micromonosporaceae > Micromonospora > Micromonospora sp. NPDC048169. The sequence goes on along the minus strand of NZ_JBEZMS010000028.1, from coordinate 26,236 downwards.
CACACCGTCGGGCACCAGGTACCACACCGGCTCGCCCCGTGCGACGCGCGCACGGCAGTCGGTCGACGAGATCGCCATCGCCGGCACCTGCACCAGGCTCACCGAGTCGGCCGGCAGGTGCTTGTCGGTGAGTTCGAAACCGGGCCGGGTCACGCCGATGAAGTGGGCCAGTTCGAGCGCCTCGTCCAGGTCCTTCCAGGAGAGGATGCGCTCCAGGGCGTCCGCGCCGGTGATGAAGAACAGCTGGGCCTTCGGGCCGTACTCGGCGTGCAGGTCGCGCAGCGTGTCGACGGTGTAGGTGGGGCCGCCCCGGTCGATGTCGACCCGGCTCACCTGGAAACGCGGGTTGGAGGCGGTGGCGATCACCGTCATGAGATAGCGGTCCTCGGCCGGGGTGACCGCTTCCTCCGCCTTCTGCCACGGTTGCCCGGTCGGCACGAAGACGACCTCGTCCAGGCCGAACCGGTCGGCCACCTCGCTCGCCGCTACCAGGTGCCCGTGGTGGATCGGGTCGAACGTGCCGCCCATGATGCCGATCCGCCGGATGTCTTCCTCCACCCAGCGATCGTAGGCCGCGTCTCGGACGGGCCCGGGCGGGGTCGGCCACGCCGGGCGGGTGCGCCCCCCGCCCGGCGTGCCCGGTCAGGCCGACGCGGCGGCCACCGCCGTCCGCGCCACGAGCGCCCGGCGCATGTCGTCGTCCAGGTCGGTCACCCACCGCCGCAGACCGGGCGTGAGGTCGTCGCGGGCCAGCAGCGCCGCGGCCATCTCCCGGGTGGGCTGCGACACGGCGTAACGGGGGTACGCGGCGACAGTGACCGCGTCGGCCACCCAGGCGGTACGCAGACGCGCCGCCGCCGGCATATCGGTGAAGTAGCGCTCCACGTACCCGGCGGTCAGCTCGGGCTGCTCGGGCTGCCAGAAGCCCTCGGCGGTCGCCTCGACCAGCCGGTTCGACAGCTCGGTGCTGCGCGTGACGATCTCCCAGGCGGCCCGTTTCGCGTCGGCGTCGGGCAGCGCGGCCCGGCACGCGGCGGCCTGCTCGGCGCCGGTGGCGCTGCGGTCGCCGTCGGCCTCGGCGTCGATCTCCGGCGCCCCGGCCGCGCCGAGCACCACGAGCCGGCGAAGCACCGCCCACCGCAGGTCGGCGTCGACCGCGAGCCCTGGCGGCACGTCCTTGCCGGCGAGCCAGCCGGTCAGCATGGCCGTGTCGGTGGTGGCACCGATCAGGCCCCGCGCCGCCGCCAGTTGCAGGGAGCCGCCCGCGGGCGCCGAGTCGAGCAGCGCCGCGCAGGCGGTCGCCACCCGCAGCAGCGCCGCGTCCCGGGCGAGCGGGTCGAGGTAGCGGTCGATCAGCCGGCGGCTGAGCAGCAGCACGTCCTCGACGATCGTCACTTCGGTCTCGGCGGGTAGCGCCGCCGCGATCAGCCCGGCGAGCGCGCCGGCCGGCCGTTCCCCGTCGGTGACCGCGTCCAGCGTCTCGGCCCAGAGCAGCGCCCGGGCCAGCGAATCGTCGAGCCCCGGCAGCAGCAGCGGCACCGCGTCCGCCGAGGCCGGGTCGAGCCGGATCTTGGCGAACGTCAGGTCACCGGCGTTCGGCAGCACGAGCCCGGTGGCAGGCCGCCCGACCAGCTCGGGCAGCGGCGTACGACCGCCGTCGGCGTCGGGGTCGAGGTCGACCTCGAACCGGTACGCCGGACCGTCGGCGGTGTGGTGGGCCACCCCGATGCGGTGCGGCCGCAGCACCGGGTGGCTCGCCGGGGCGGTCTGCACGATCGCCACATCGGTCCACCGGCCGTCGGCGTCCACGGCGGTGTCGACCCGCAGCGTGTTCACCTGCGCGCGGCGCAGCCAGCGTTCCGCCCAGCCGTCCAGGTCGCGGCCGCTCGCCGCGCCCAGGGCGGCCAGCAGGTCGGCGAGCGTGGCGTTGCCGAACCGGTGCGCGGCGAAGTGCGCGTTCAGCCCGGCCAGGAACGCCTCGTCACCGAGCCAGGCGACGAGCTGGCGCAGCACGCTGGCGCCCTTGGCGTACGAGATGCCGTCGAAGTTGAGCAGCGCCTGCGCGGCGTCTGCCACCTCCTCCGGCGCCACCGGGTGGGTGGAGGGGCGCTGGTCGGCGGTGTAGCCCCAGGCCTTGCGGTGGCTCGCGAACGTGGTCCACGCCCGGTCGAACCGGGTCGCCTCGGCGGTGACCCGGGTGCCGAGGTATTCGGCGAAGGACTCGTTGAGCCACAGGTCGTCCCACCAGCTCATGGTGACCAGGTCACCGAACCACATGTGCGCCATCTCGTGGGCGATGGTGGTGGCGCGCAGCTCCCGCTGGGTGTCGGTGACGGCGGAGCGGAAGACGTAGTCGTCGCGGATCGTGACCAGGCCCGGGTTCTCCATCGCGCCGGCGTTGAACTCGGGCACGAACGCCTGGTCGTACTTGCCGAACGGGTAGCGCTCGGCGAAGAGCTGGTGGAAGCGGTCGAGGCACTGCCGGGTGACGGTGAGGATCTCGTCGGCGTCGGCGTCCAGGTGGGCGGCGAGCGAACGCCGGCAGTAGAGGCCGAGCGGGATGCCGTCGTGCTCGGCGCGCAGCACGTGCCAGGGCCCGGCGATCAGCGAGACGAAGTAGGTGGCCAGGGGTTCGGTGGTGGCGAAGTCCCAACGCCCCGGTGCGGGCCGGTCGGCCAGCGGCCCGTTGGCGGCGACAGTCCACTCCGGCGGCGCGGTGACGGTCAGCGTCACAGGGGCCTTCAGGTCGGGCTGGTCGAACGCGGCGAAGACGCGCGGCCCGTCGTCCAGGAACGACAGCGCGTAGAGGTAGGTCTCGCCGTCTGCCGGGTCGACGAAACGGTGCAGCCCCTCGCCGGTGTTGGAGTAGGCCATCTCGGCCTCGACGGTGAGCGTGTTGTCCTCGGCCAGGCCGGTCAGCGGCAGCCGGTCGCCGGCCAGCAGGGCCGGGTCGAGGTCGTTGCCGTTGAGGCGGACGGCGAGGAGTCGGCGCGGCTTGACGTCGACGAAGGTCTCGGCGCCGGGGGTGGCCCGGAACCGGATGGTGACGGCGGAGCGGAACCGCTCGGCGTCGCCGGTCAGGTCGAGGTCCACATCGTAGGACTCGACGGTGATCGACGCGCGGCGCGCGGTCGCCTCTGCACGGGTGAGGCTCGGCATCCGCTTATCCTGCCCGATGTGGTCCGCTCGGGCCGTCTCGTTACGCGTGGCGATGGAGGAACAGCGATGGGTCAGCACCCCAAGGGCGATTTCGACCTCTCCCGGGCGGTTTGGCAGCGGGCTGAGGGCGACACCTCCGAGGGAGCGGTCGAAGTGGCATTCGTCGACGACCTGATCGGTATGCGCAACTCCGCCGAGCCGGACGGGCCGGTGCTGGTCTTCACCCAGGCCGAGTGGGACGCGTTCGTCGCGGGCGCCCAGGACGGCGAGTTCGACCTGGACTGAGCGCGGCTCAGTCACCGTCGCCCCAGCCGAGGCCGCCCGGACCGGGCGCGTGGTGGAAGCCGGGGTGGCCGGCCACGTCCGCACAGCCCTCGCCGTCGGGGCCGAGGGCGTCGCAGAACAGCCGCTCGGCGCGGTGCCAGGCGTCCGCCGGGGACAACGCCGCCGCGCCGAGCGCCAGCTCCGGGCGGAGCAGGCCGAGGGCTTCGGCGTACGCCACCGCGTGCTCCCGCGCGACGGCGGGATCGGCGGCGGCGAAGCCCAGGTGCACTGTGAAGTGGCGCGGCGGGCGGGGCGCGGAGCGCCGGGGCGCGCCGATCAGCGGCCCGCCGCCGCGGTCGCCGCGCAGCCGGGCCGTCGCCTCGCGGTGCCGTCGTACCGCCCTGTCGTCACGCATCGGTGTCCTCCCCCGTCTCCGGTGACCGCGCCGCCGGACGTCGCGCCGGCGGCGGCGGGCCGGTCGCCGCCGGTCCGCGACACCGAGACAACCAGCTTTTCCGCGCCCGGGGAGGGGCCAGCACGCGTCCGTGTCGCCGGCCCCTCCCTCAACGGGCCGGAGCTGCTGGAATGGAGGGTTCGGCCGCGCCGGCCCGGGTAGGTAGGCAGGGCCGCCGAACCGCGTCAGGAGCAGCTGAGATGAGCACCATGCCGAGCGACCGGAGCCCGGACAGCACGCTCGCGTTCCTCCGTGAGGGCTACCGCTTCGTCGGCGCCCGCTGCGACCGCCTCGGCACCGATGTCTTCCAGACCCGGCTGCTGCTGGAGCCGACGATCTGCCTGCGCGGCCGGGAGGCCGCCGAGTTGTTCTACGACGAGGAGCGGTTCGTCCGGCGCGGCGCGATGCCGATGCGCGGGCAGCGCACGCTCACCGGCGTCGGTGGTGTGCAGGGCCTCGACGGCGAGGCGCACCGGGTCCGCAAGGCGATGTTCATGTCGATCATGACGCCGGCCGCGATCCGCCGTCTCGGGGAGATCTTCGACGAGCAGTGGCGGGCCCGGATCCCGGTCTGGGCGCGGGGCGGGCCGGTGGTGCTCTACGACGAGGTGGGCCGGATCCTGACCCGTACGGTCTGGGCCTGGGCCGGGGTGCCGCTGGCCGAGGCCGACGTGCCGCGCCGGACCGCCGAGATGCACGCGATGATCGAGTCACCGGCCGCGCTGGGCCCCCGGCACTGGCGCGGGCGGCTCGGCCGCCGCCACGCGCAACGCTGGGCCGGCGAGCTGATCGAGCGGGTACGCGCGGGCGCGGTGCCCGCCCCGGAGGGCAGCGCGCTGGCGGTGGTGGCCGGGCACCGGGACGAACGGGGTGTGCCGCTGCCCCGCCGGATCGCCGCCGTGGAGCTGCTCAACGTGCTGCGCCCCACCGTCGCGGTGGACCGGTACGTGGTCTTCGCCGCGCTGGCGCTGCACGACCACCCGCACTGGCGGGACCGGCTACCCGGCGACGCCGCCGCGACCGAGCGGTTCGTGCAGGAGGTACGCCGCTACTACCCGTTCTTCCCGGTCGCCGCGGCCCGGGTACGCCGCTCGTTCCAGTGGCGGGGGTACGCGTTCCCGCAGGGCCGGCGCGTGCTGCTCGACCTGTACGGCACGAACCACCACCCCGACATCTGGCCGGAGCCGGAGCGGTTCCGCCCGGAGCGCTTCACCGGCTGGCGGGACGACCCGTTCGGCCTGATCCCGCAGGGCGGCGGTGACCACTTCACCGGCCACCGCTGCGCCGGTGAGTGGATCACCATCGAGCTGATGAAGCGGGCCGTGACGAACCTGACCGGGGCGATGAGCTACCGCGTACCGCCCCAGGACCTGGCGCTCGACCTCGGTTCGATGCCGGCGTTGCCGCCCGCCGGGCTGGTGCTCGACGGGGTACGCCCGGCCGACGGCGCACACTCGGCCGACGGGGTACGCCCGCTGCGCTGAAGGGTCGCACCCCTCACTCGGTCAGGCGGCCTGCGGGTGCAGCACGCTACGCAGGCAGCCGTCCTCCTTCTTCTCGAAGATCTCGTAGCCCCGGGCGCCCTGTTCCAGCGACATCGGGTGGGTCGCCAGGTAGCCGGGGTCGATCTCGCCGGCCGCGATCCGGTCCAGCAGCATCGGGATGTAGCGCTGGGCGTGCATCTGCCCCATCCGCAGCACCAGTGCCTTGTTCATGGCCGCGCCGAGCGGGAACTTGTCCACCAGGCCGCCGTACACGCCGACGATGCTCACCGTGCCGCCCTTGCGAGCCGCCATGATCGCCTGACGGACCGAGGTGGGCCGGTCGGTCTGCGCGCGTACCGTCTGCTTGGCCTTGTCGTACGCGTACGCCGGGCCGACGTCGTGCGACTCCATGCCGACGGCCTCGATGCAGGCGTCCGGGCCGCGCCCGGCGGTCATCTCCCGCAGCGCCTCCAGCACGTCGGTCTCGGCGTAGTTGATCGTCTCCACGCCGAGCCGCTGCGCGGCGGTGGCGAGCCGTTCCGGCAGCCGGTCGATGACCACGACGCGCTCGGCGCCGAGGATCTGCGCGGACCGGGCGGCCATCTGGCCGACGCCGCCGGCGCCCCAGACGGCCACCACCTCGCCGCCCTTGAGGTCGCAGAAGTCGGCGGCCATCCAGCCGGTCGGCATCGCGTCGGAGGCGAAGACGACCGAGTCGTCCGGCACCCCGTCCGGCACCGTGAACGCGCCGACGTCGCCGAACGGCACCCGGATGTACTCGGCGTGGCTGCCGGAGTAGCCGCCCGCCGCGTGCGAGTAGCCGAGGATGCCGGCGGGCGAGTGGCCCCACAGCTTCTCGGTGAAGACCGGCTGCGGGTTGGAGTTGTCGCAGAGCGAGAACTGCTCGGTGCGGCAGTACCAGCACGAGCCGCAGGCCACCACGGATCCGACCACCACCCGGTCACCGACGGAGATCCGCCGCACGTCCGGGCCGGTCTCGACCACCTCGCCCATGAACTCGTGGCCGAGGATGTCGCCCTCGCGCATGGCCGGCAGGTAACCATTGATCAGGTGCAGGTCGGAGCCGCAGACACTGCTCGCGCGCACCTTGACGATGATGTCGCCGCCGGACCTGATGGTCGGCTCCGGCACGTCCCGCACTGCCAGCTTGCCCACGCCCTCCCAGCACAGCGCCCTCACGGTCGTCCTCCCGCCGTCAGCCTCTCGCGTACCTTGTCCGTCGCCCGTTCCTGCCGGGGGTTGCGCCCGGACGGGTCGTGCCGGGTGTCCAGCACCTGCCCGGTCTCGATCAGCGACTTGATCCGGCGCAGCGCGGTACGCAGCCCCAGGTCCGGGTCGTCGCCGCCGGCCAGGCCGACCGCCCGCCGGATCGGCCCGGAGCGCCACCGCAGCTCGGCCCGGATCTCGGTGCCCCGGTCCTGCGGGGCGGCGACCAGCTCGACCCGGCCGCGCTGGGCGACCGGCCCGTCGGTGACCCGCCAGCTCAGCCGGCCCGGCCCGTCGACGGTGATCTCGGCCCGCCACTCGGTGCCGCCGCCGGCCGGGTCGGCCGCCACGCAGCGCCACCGGTTCGCGTCGAGCTGCTCCAGCGTGGCCCACTCGGCCAGCCCCCGGTCGAGCCGTTCCCGGTCGGTCCAGAAGCCGATCACCTCGTCGACCGGCCGGTTCACGGTGATCCCCCGGTGCACCACGTACCAGCCGTCCTCCCGGTCGGGCTGGTGCCGGTGCCGCCGCCGCGCCACCGTCCGGGTGACTCCGAGCGCCGTCACGGCGGCGGCGCCGGCCAGCGCCCATCTCGTCGCGTTGCTGGGCATCACGTCTCCTTCCGACTCGGTCCGTCCGTATCCGGCTGCGCTACCCGACGCAGCACGCCCGAAACGGTTTCAGCGACCGCATTCCGGGCAAGTCGCGTCACCCGACACGAGGGAGGCGACGTGACCCGACCGACCGCCGCGCACCGCGACGAGGGCGCCGCGTCCGCGCCGGTCCGGCTTCCGATGGCGTACGTCCTGCCGCTGCGCGCCCACGACGACAGCGGCCTGGACGAGCTGACCGGGTACCTGCGCGAGCTGAGCCGGTCTGTCGACGTGGTGGTGGTCGACGGATCGGCGCCGGAGCTGTTCGCCCGGCACGCCGCCGCCTGGCGCGGGCTCGTGCGGCACGTGCCGCCGGACCCGGCGCTGCGCGGGCGCAACGGCAAGGTGCTCGGCGTGCTCACCGGCGTCGCGCTGGCCCGGCACGAGCACGTGGTGATCGCCGACGACGACGTCCGGTACGACCGGGCCGCGCTGTCCGCGGTGCACCAGATGCTGGACGGGGTGGACCTGGTCCGGCCGCAGAACCACTTCGACCCGCTGCCCTGGCACGCCTGGTGGGACACCGGCCGGACGCTGCTGGCCCGCGTGTTCGGCGGCGACTGGCCGGGCACCCTGGGAGTGCGGCGGAGCACGTTCCTGGCGATGGGCGGCTACGACCCCGACGTGCTCTTCGAAAACCTGGAGCTGGCCCGGACCGTGCGGGCGTACGGCGGCAGCACCGCCACCCCGGCCTGGCTGTACGTGCGGCGGCTACCGCCCTCCGCCGCGCACTTCCTCGGGCAGCGGGTGCGCCAGGCGTACGACGAGACGGCCCGGCCGGTGTGGCTGCTGGCCGCGCTCGCGGTGCTGCCGGCGACGGCGGTCGCGATCGCCGCCCGCCGGCCCGGGCTGCTGCTGCGGGCCGGGCTGGCGACGGTCGCGGTGGCGGAGCTGGGCCGGCGACGGGCCGGCGGCGCCCGGGTCTTCCCGGCGCACACCAGCCTCGCCGCGCCCGCCTGGGTGCTGGAGCGCGGCCTGTGCGCCTGGCTGGCGGTGGGCCGGCGGCTGCGCGGCGGGGTGCCCTACGCGGGCGCCCGGCTGCGGACGGCGGCCAACCCCACACGGGCCCTGCGCCGGCGGATGACGCGGCGCCGCCCCGACGATCTGGTGCTCTGGGTGCAGGCCGGGGCACTGCCCCCGCCGCTGCGCGCCGAGGTGTAAGGAAGGGCCCCTTTTTATCGCCCAGGCGATAAAAAGGGGCCCTTCCTTACCGAGGGCGCGGACTTCAGGACCGCACCTGCTCGGCGCTGTGCCGGACGTCCTGCGCGGCGGCGCGGCCGTCGTCCTTGACCGCGTACGCGGCGTCCTGCGCGGTCGCCTTCACCGACTCGGCGGCGTGCTGCGCGGGCTCGCGCAGCTCCTCCTTCAGCTCACCGGCGACCTCGCCAAGCTTCTCCTTGACCACGCCACCGTGCTCGGCCGCCTTCTCCTTGACCTGCGCGGCGACCTGCTGCTCGCGGCGGGTGGCCGGAATCAGCGAGGAGACCAGCATGCCGACGCCGAAGGCGATCACGCCGGCGGCGATCGGGTTGCCCTCGGACTTGCGCCGCACCACCTGCGGCGCCCGGTGGGCGGCGTCACTCACCGTGGCGGCGGCGGACTGCGCCTTGTCGCCCACCGTGGAGGCCATCGAGGAGGCGTGGTCGCCCACCGAGTGGGCGGCGTGGCCGGTGCTGTGGCCGAGGTCCGAAGCGGTTCCCATCACCTTGTCCTTCACGTTCGTCAGCGCGCTGCGTACGCGCTGCTTGCGGTCGTCGACGATGCGGCTCGGGCTGACCTTGTACGCCAGGGCGTCCACGTCCGAGCTGAGGTTGTTGCGAGTGGCTTCGATCTCACGGCGGATCTGCTCGGGATCGGTGCTCATCGGGTGACTCCCTCCGGGTGCGGCTTGAGCGCGTCGGGGATGCGCTGCACGCTGTCGTTCGTCTGCTTCAGGCCGCGGATCCGCTCGGCGTTCTTCTTGCCCATCGAGTACAGGACCGCCGCGACAGCGGCCCAGATCACGGCCACGATCAGCGCGGCCAGCCCGGAGTCCATGACGTTGTCGAGGAACTGCCAGATCGCGATCGAGACGAAGAGCGCCACCATGTAGCCGCCGAAGCCGGCGCCGCCGAACAGTCCGGCGGCCTTGCCCGCCTTCTTGCCCTCCTGGCGGATCTCGGCCTTGGCGAGCTCGACCTCCTGGCGCATCAGCGTGGACAGGTCGGTGGTGACCTGACGCATCAGGTCACCGAGCGAGCTGCCGCGCACCTCGTCGGCGTGGGGCGGTGCGCCCGCCGCCTGATAGCCGGGGTCCTGCGTGGGTACGGTCATGCCGTCGCCTCCCTTCTGCCGGTGCGGCCGGTCACGGGCGGGGAGCACCGGTGGACGGGACACCAGGCAGCGGGTCGGTGCGCTCCGGCGGCGGCAGCGGCTGACCGGTGCCACCCGCCGGGTCGGCCCAGGTGTTCGGGGCGCCGCCGGCCGGGTAGGTCGCGCCCGGCGCGGAGTAGCCCGGGTCCGGCTCGGCGTAGCTGCCCGGCGTCGGGTCGAGGTAGCCGCCCGGCGGCACCTGGCCCGGCACCTCGCGCGCGGTCGGGATGACGGCGGTGCGATCCGGGTCGTACGCCGGCCGCGCCGTGCTGTCGTCGCCGATCGCGGCGATGTTGCGGGTGAGCCGCCCGGCGACCACGCCGAGCAGCGCCGCGCCGACGAGGAACGTGCCGGGGTTGCGGCGGGCGTAGCTCTTCACCTCGTTGAGCAGGTCGCCCGGCTCGCGCTGCTCCAGCCAGCCGGCCACGCCGTGCACCCGCTCGGCCGCCTGGTGGGCCAGCTCGGTGACCGGCCCGGAGCCGCCGCCCTGCTGCGCCATGGTGCGCATCTCGTCGGCGAGCGAGCGCAGCCCGCTGGCGGCGCGCTGCTGCTGCTGGCCGGCCTGGGCGGTGACCTGGCTGCGGGTCTCGCCGTAAAGGTCGCGGGCCTGCCGCTTGGCCTCGCCCACCACCTCCCGGCCCTGCTCCTTGGCGGTCTGCGCGACAGCGCCGCCCGCGTTCGCGGCGTCGGAGCCGACCTGGCGGGCCTGGTCACGTACGCCGCCACCACCGTTCGTCGACTGGTACGTGGCCGAACTGGGGGAAAGATCCTGAGTCATGGTGTCCCTTCCGCTCGTGTGTTTCCCAGCGGTTGTCTTCGGGGGGTACGCGGATCGTTTCCGCGTGACAATCGCCCTACCCCAGGTCGACGGCTCCATGCCTGATTCGTGAATTCTCTGCGGGACCGGCCCGCCCCGGTCAGAGAATGGGATGCCTGCCCGCCCGGGCGGCGACGCGTCCCACGGGGGTGACAGGGATGGCACGTGACCTGCGCGAACACGCGCCCGCCCGGCCTGCGGTGCAGAAGGTCGCCCTCGCGGCGGCGGCCCTCTTCGCGCTCATCGGCGTGCTGGGCTTCGTGCCCGGCATCACCACCCACTACGGCGAGTTGACGTTCGCCGGGCACCACTCCGAGGCGAAGCTGCTCGGGGTGTTCCAGGTGTCGGTGCTGCACAACCTGCTGCACCTGCTGTTCGGGCTGGTCGGGCTGGTGATGGCCCGGCGGCTGGCCGGGGCGCGGGTGTTCCTGGCCGGTGGCGGCGCGCTCTACCTGGTGCTGTGGCTGTACGGCTTCGCCGTCGACAGGGACACCGCCGCGAACTTCGTGCCGGTGAACGACGCCGACAACTGGCTGCACCTGTTCCTCGGCTTCGGCATGCTCGCCGCCGGCCTGCTGCTCAACGACAATCTGGGCACCGGAAGCCCGGTCGAGGCCCCGTTCGACCGCCCCTGACCAGGCGCGACACGCTGGGCCGGCGTTTGCCCGGGTACGGCCGGGGGCAGGAGGGCCGCGACGAGGAGGTTCGGCGATGCCACGGTGGTTGCGCGACAACATGCTCTCGGTGGCCATGCTCGGCGCGTTCCTCGTCTTCCTGCTGCTGCAGAGCGTGTTCGGCTGGCAGGTGCACAACGAGGAACTGAGCCGGTACGGCGCCGAGCCGCTGAGCTGGTGGGCCTATCTGGGCACCGGGCACTTCGCCGAGGCGGTGTTCGAGAACTGGGAGTCGGAGTTCCTCCAGATGGGCGGCTACGTGCTGCTCACCGCGTACCTGGTGCAGAAGGGCTCGGCCGAGTCGAAGCCGGTGGACCAGACGGACCGGCCGGAGGACAACCGCGACCACGCCGGCCCGCACGCGCCGTGGCCGGTACGCGTGGGCGGGCTGCCGCTCGTGGTCTACCGCAACAGCCTCGCCATCGCACTCCTGATGATCTTCGGGGGCGCGTTCCTGGGGCACCTGTTCGGCGGCGTGGCCGCCTACAACCAGGAGCAGGCGCTGGAGAGCGACGCCGCCCCGATCAGCGCCTGGCAGTTCCTCGGCACCAGCGACTTCTGGTTCCAGTCCATGCAGAACTGGCAGAGCGAGTTCCTCGCCGTCGGCGTGCTGATCCTGCTCAGCATCGTGCTGCGCCAGCACGCCAGCCCGGAGTCCAAGCCGGTCACCGCGCCGCACGCGCAGACCAGCGCCTGAGCGTCAGGCCGCGACCGGCAGCCGCTTGGCGAAGCAGACGCTGTACGGGTTGTCCACGTACTCGCCGTAGACCGGGATCGGCTCGTAACCGCTGGACCGGTAGAGCCCGATCGCGGCCGGCAGGTAGGTGCCCGTCTCCAGGCACACCGTGCGGTGACCCTGCCGGAACGCCAGTTCCTCCAGCGCCACGAGCAGCTGCCGGGCAATGCCCCGCCCCCGGTACGCCGGCCGCACGTACATCCGCTTCAGCTCGCCGGTGCCGGCGTCGAGCGCCTGGAGTCCGCCGCAGCCGACCGCCCGGCCGCCGACGACAGCGGCCAGGTAGTGGATGTCGGTGTGCACGACTGTGACCTGCCCGTCCAGGCCGCCGTCCGCGTCGCGCAGCTCACGCTGCTGGGCGACGACGAGCGCGGCGATCTCCGGATCGGTGACGGGACGGGACTCGATCAACATGTCCGTACGCTAGATCGGCCGGATTTCGCGCAGGTTTCCCGCCACCGACCCGCAAACGGCTACTCGGCGTCCGCTTCCGCGGCGGACGCGGCCTCGATCTCGTCCTCCGGCCGGACCCGGCGGGCCTTGCGGGCCGCCAGCCGGTCGGACGCCGACGGACGGTTCGACTTCTCCTCCAGCCGGACGTCGGTGCCCCGGTTACCGGGTACGAAGTCGACACCGGCGTAGAGCGTCGGCTGCCAGTCGAACTCCCGGTCGCCGATGCGCACCAGGTCGCCGGCCTGGGCGCCGGCCTTGGCGAGCTTCTCCTCGACGCCGAGGCGGGCCAGCCGGTCGGCCAGGTAACCCACCGCCTCGTCGTTGTCGAAGTTGGTCTGCTTCACCCAGCGCTCCGGGCGGCTGCCGCGCACCGTGTACGAGCCGTCGTCCTCGGCCTCGATGGTGAAGCCGGCGTCGTCGACCGCCTTCGGGCGGATCACGATCCGGGTCGGCTCGGCCGGCGGGGCGGCGCGGCGGCCCTGGTCGACCAGCTCCGCCATCGCGTACGTCAGCTCGCGCAGGCCCTCCCGGGTGGCGGTGGAGACGTCGAACACGCGCAGGCCGCGCGCCTCCAGGTCGGGGCGGACGATGTCGGCGAGGTCCTTGCCGTCCGGCACGTCGACCTTGTTGAGCGCGACCAGCCGGGGCCGGTCGGCGAGCCCGCCGTACTGGGACAGCTCGGACTCGATGGCGTCGATGTCGGCGAGCGGGTCGCGGCCGGGCTCCAGCGTCGCGGTGTCGATCACGTGCACCAGCACGGCACAGCGCTCGACGTGGCGGAGGAACTCCAGGCCCAGGCCCTTGCCGGTGGCCGCGCCCGGGATCAGGCCGGGCACGTCGGCGACGGTGAAGGTGTGGTTGTCCACCCGGACCACGCCCAGGTTCGGCACCAGCGTGGTGAACGGGTAGTCGGCGATCTTCGGCTTGGCCGCCGAGATCACCGAGATCAGCGACGACTTGCCGGCGGACGGAAAGCCGACCAGGCCCACGTCGGCGACGCTCTTGAGCTCCAGCACGACGTCCAGCCGGTCGCCGGGCTCACCCAGCTCGGCGAAGCCGGGCGCCTTGCGGCGGGCGTTGGCCAGCGAGGCGTTGCCGCGCCCGCCCCGGCCACCCCGGGCCGCCTCGAACGTGGTGCCGACGCCGACCAGGTCGGCCAGCACCTCGCCGTCGAGGCTCTGCACCACTGTGCCGTTCGGCACCTTGATGAGCAGGTCGCGGCCGTTGGCGCCGTCCCGGTTCGAGCCGGCGCCGCCCTTGCCGTTCTCGGCCTTGAGGTGCGGCCGGAAATGGAAGTCGAGCAGCGTGGTGACCTGCGGGTCGACCACCAGCGACACGCTGCCGCCGTGGCCGCCGTTACCGCCGTCGGGCCCGCCGAACGGCTTGAACTTCTCCCGGTGGATCGAGACACAGCCGTGCCCGCCGTCGCCGGCCTGCATGTGCAGGACGACCCGGTCAACGAACGTCGTCACGACGCCAATCCTTCCAGCGGGGTCCGCCCCGCACGGGGAAAAGCGAAGCGGGCCGGGACTCGAGGTCCGCGGCCCGCAACGCTTTGAGAACTACTGCTGCGGCACGATGCTGACGGTCTTGCGACCGCGCTTGGTGCCGAACTGCACCGAACCGGCGGCCAGCGCGAACAGCGTGTCGTCGCCGCCACGGCCGACCAGGTCACCGGGGTGGAACTTGGTGCCACGCTGACGGATGAGGATCTCACCCGCGCTGACGACCTGACCACCGAAGCGCTTCACGCCGAGCCGCTGGGCCGCGGAGTCACGGCCGTTACGCGAGCTGGACGCACCCTTTTTGTGAGCCATTGGAGGACGACCTACTTCCCGCTGGAGATGCCGGTCACCTTGACCTGGGTCAGCGGCTGGCGGTGACCCTGGCGCTTGTGGTAGCCGGTCTTGTTCTTGAACTTGTGGATCCGGATCTTCGGGCCCTTGGTGTGCGCGGCGATCTCGCCGGACACCGCGACCTTGGCGAGCTTCGCCGCGTCGGTCACCAGGTCGTCACCGTCGACGAGGAGCACCGCGGTGAGCTTCACCGCGTCGCCGGGGGCACCGGCGAGCTTCTCGACCTCGATCACGTCGCCCTCGGCGACCTTGTACTGCTTGCCGCCGGTCTTGACGATCGCGTACATCGGAGGCGGACTCCCTGTCGTTGAGGCTACTGGCGTCTATTCCACCGCTGTCGGCTGTCACACCGTTCACGGTCGTTCCCACGGCGTCTCGCCGGGAGCCGTGACACCGGCAGCGCGGGCACGCGGGAACTCAGCACACCAAAGTGCGCCGCAGGCAAGCGTACGGCATACCCGGCCCGCCCCCCAAACCGGGCCCGCGGTCCGCGTCCTCACGGCCGGCCGACGGACACGACAGAACCCCCGAATCCGCCCATAGCGCGCGGATTCGGGGGTCCTGTTCGAGCAGGTCAGGGCCTCACGGCCGGGTACGCCGCCGGGCGCCGCCGCGTCGCGCCCGCCGGCGGGGGGCACCGCTGTCGTCGTCGTTGTCGCCGTCACCGATCGCGTCCGGGTCGTCGGCGGCGGCCAGCCGGGCCGAGTCGCCCTCCTGGCTGTCCGCGACCGCCGGGGCGGCGGGCGTGTCCGTCTCGAACCGGGAGAGGTCGTAGCCCTGGGTGTCGTAGTAGTCGTCGTCGTTCTCGACCACCTCGGCGACGGTCCGCTCCGGGGCGACGGTCCGCTCCGGAGCGGCCGGGACGGCCGGTGCCTCGTCGGCGGCCTGCGGCGACGCGGCCGGCTGCTCCGGCGCGGCCTCCGCCGCGGCGGTCTTGCGACCCCGGCGGCGGCCCTTCTCCTCGGCCGGCGCGGCGACCGCCGAGGCGACCGCCTTGACCTTCTCCCCCGCACCGCCGCGCGGCTTCTCCGGCACCGGCTCCGTGTGAATGATCACGCCCCGGCCCTTGCAGCACTCGCAGGTCTCGCTGAACGCCTCCAGCAGGCCCGCACCGATGCGCTTGCGGGTCATCTGCACCAGGCCGAGCGAGGTGATCTCGGTGACCTGGTGCTTGGTGCGGTCCCGGCCGAGGCACTCGGTGAGCCGGCGCAGCACCAGTTCCCGGTTCGACTCCAGCACCATGTCGATGAAGTCGATCACCACGATGCCGCCGATGTCGCGCAGCCGCAGCTGGCGCACGATCTCCTCGGCCGCCTCCAGGTTGTTGCGGGTGACCGTCTCCTCCAGGTTGCCCCCGGAGCCGGTGTACTTGCCGGTGTTGACGTCGATGACAGTCATCGCCTCGGTGCGGTCGATCACCAGCGAGCCGCCGGAGGGGAGGAAGACCTTCCGGTCCAGCCCCTTGAGGATCTGCTCGTCGATCCGGTACTCGGCGAACACGTCCACCACCCCGGCGTGCCGGCGCAGCCGCTCCACCAGGTCCGGGGAGACGTGCGACAGGTACGACTCGACCATGCCGTACGCGGACTCGCCCTCGATGACCAGCTCGCGGAAGTCCTCGTTGAAGAGATCCCGGACCACGCGGATGACCAGGTCCGGCTCCTCGTAGAGCAGCACCGGCGCGCCACCCTCGGTCGCCTTGGCCTGGATGTCCTCCCACTGCGCCTGCAGCCGCTTGACGTCGCGTGCCAGCTCGTCCTCGCTGGCGCCCTCGGCTGCGGTCCGGACGATCACCCCGGCGCCGTCCGGCACCAGCTTCTTCAGCACGTCGCGCAGCCGCTTGCGCTCGGTGTCGGGCAGCTTGCGGCTGATCCCCGAGGCGTTGCCGTTCGGCACGTAGACCAGGTGCCGGCCGGAGAGCGCGATGTGGCTGGTCAGCCGCGCGCCCTTGTGCCCGATCGGGTCCTTGGTGACCTGCACCAGCACCGAGTCACCGGAGCGCAGCGCCTGCTCGATCGAGCGGGCCCGGCCCTCCAGGCCGGTGGCGTCCCAGTTGACCTCACCGGCGTACAGGACCGCGTTGCGTCCGCGCCCGATGTCGACGAAGGCCGCCTCCATGCTCGGCAGGACGTTCTGGACCTTGCCCAGGTAGACGTTGCCGGCCATGGTGCCGGACGAGTTGCGCGTGACGTAGTGCTCGACCAGCACGCCGTCCTCGAGCACGGCGATCTGGGTACGGTCACCGCGCTGGCGGACCACCATCACCCGGTCGACCGCCTCGCGGCGGGCCAGGAACTCCGACTCGCTCAGGATCGGCGGCCGCGTACGCCGCTGCTCGCGGCCGTCCCGGCGGCGCTGCCGCTTGGCCTCCAGCCGGGTCGAGCCGGAGACACCCTGCACCTCGTCGACCGGCTTGCGCGGCTCGCGGATCTTGACCACGGTCGGCACGCCGTCCTCGGCGGCGGTGTCCGCCTCCCCGGCGCCCCGGCGGCGGCGACGGCGACGGCGACGGGTCATCCCCTCGCCCTCGGCCTCCTCGTCCTCCGCGGGCTCCTCGGCCTCACCCTCGGCGGTCTCGGCCGCGCCGGACTCGTCGACATCCTCGTCGTCGGCCTCGTCCGCGCCGCCCTTGCCCCGGCCGCGACCACGGCGGCCCCGGCGGCGGCGACGCCGGGCCGCGGCCGTCTCGTCGTCCTCGTCCGCCTCGTCCGCCTCGGCGGACTCCTCGGCCTCGGTGACCGGCTCCTCCTCGACGGCCTCCGGCTCGACCTCGGCCTCGACCGGCTCGACCTCACGGCGGCCACGACGGCGGCGCCGGGTGGTCTCGACCGCTTCCTCGATCGGCTCCTCAGCGGCCGGGTAGGTCACCTGGACGGCCGGCGCCTCGTCGGGCTGCGGCGCCATGAACAGGACGGTCGGCGCGGAGAGCGCGGCACGACGCCGGCGGCCGGTGGCAGGCGGCGTCTCCGCCGGCTCCTCGTCCGCACGCGGCACCGCGGCGCCCGTCGACACCACGCCCGTCGCGTCCGCCGGGCCGCCGCCGCGAGCCAGGTCGACCTCCTGGGTACGCGTCGACGCGGCGCTCGTGGTCTCGCCCTCGGCGTCCTCGTCCTCGACGGGCTCGCCGATGGCGGCCGTGCCGCTGATGGCGGCCGTGCTCGCCGTGCCCTCGGTGCTCACCGTACCGCGGGTGCTCGCCTTGCGGCTGCGGGTGGTGCGCCGGCCGGTGGTGGGCTGCCCGGCAGCCGCGGCGGCCTCCCCGCCGACGGCCTCGCCCGTGGCGGGCCGGTCGACGCCGGCCTCGCCGCCGTCGATGTCGGCGCGTCCCTCGGCGATCAGGTCGCCACCGGGCGCGGAGACCGGCCCGTCGATCACCGCGTCCGCGGGCGCCTGCCCAGCGGCGGTCTCGTCCGGCGCCACGGTCTCGGCGGCCGGCGGCGTGGCCTTGCGACGGCGGGTCCGGGTCACCTTGACCGGCGGCACGACCTCCTCCGAGGCGGCCTCCACCCCGGCCGCGGCCACCGGCTCCTCGACCGCCTTCGCCGGTGTCGCCTTACGACGCCGCCGGGTGGTCTTCGGCGCGGTGTCCAACTCGCCGGCCACCGGCGCGAACACCTCGGCCTGCGGCGACTCGCCGCTGCCGGTCACCGTCGTGGACGCCTCGACCGGCGCGTCGGTCTGCTCCGGCTGGTTCAACGGGGCGGCCTTGCGGCGGCTGGCCCGCTTGCGGGCCGGCGGCTTGGTCTCGGCCACGCCCTCCGCGACAGCGCCGTCGGCGCTGCCGGAGGCGGCACCCTCGGCACCGGCGGAGGCCGCGCTCGCGGCGCCGCCGGAGGCGGTGGTGGTGGCACTGTCGGCGGTCGTCCCGGCCGGCTGCGCGCCGGTCCGTTCGCCGCCCTCGGGCTCGTTCTCGAGCATGGACGTTCTCCAGTTCTGGCCGCCCCGGGCGCGGGTGAGCGCTGCCACGCAGGGTTGCCGCAAAGGTGTTTCCGCCGGGCGCGCAGACGCGCGACCGCCGAAGTCTGCCTGCCAGAGCGTTGACCGACGGTCAGCGCTCTCCGATGGTTGCCCCGTCGCGATCCGCGTCCAACGGATCGACGATCTCGCCCTGCGCGGTCAACGTGCCCTGCGCCAGCCGGATCACCTTCGGGGTGACCGGCGGCTCCAGGGCGGCCACCGCGCGGAGGCCGGACAGGACGTCATCGGGCCGAACGGACGGGGTGACCTGCCGCACGACCAGTTCGAGTATCGCACACGGTACGGCCGCCGCCCCGGAAGGCGTCTCAGCCGGAGCCACGACATCGATCGACGCCACTGCCGCGCGGGCGTCGAACGTACGCCGCCCCTGCTTGGTCATCCGCTCGACCTGGATCTCCTCGGCGGCGGTGAAGGCCGCCACGGCCTCCGCCAGCACCTTCGGGTCGACCTCGGGCAGCTCGATACGCCAGTACGACGCCTCGATCCGGTCGGCCAGGCTGCCGCCGGTGGCCTCCACCGCGTCGAGTACGTCGAGGCCGGGCGAGAGCGCGGCGTCGAGGGCCTCGCGCAGCCGCGCCGGGTCGACGGGCTCACGGAGCCCGATCTCCAGGTATTCGGCCTCACTCGCCACGCCCGTCGGGGCGGCCGAGGCGTACGAGATCTTCGGATGTGGGGTGAAGCCCTGGGAGAAGGCGATCGGCACGCCGGCCCGGCGCAGCGCGCGCTCGAAGGCCCGGGCGAAGTCCCGGTGCGAGGTGAACCGCAGCGGCCCACGCTTGGCGTACCGGATACGGACCCGCTGGACGACGGGGGCCTGGCCGCCCTCGGGTTGAGGCTTTCTGGCGATCGTGAGCTCCTCGGCTGTGCCTGCGTATCGGTCTCATCCTGACGCAGCGCTCACCGCGCCCCACACCCGGGGCCACCCCACCCACCCCATACCCACCCAAACTCGCCCCACCCTCGCCCCAGCCCACCCCACCCCGGGCGCGGGCGTGCGGGGACGGCTGTCCGGGGACGGTGAGGGGTGTTGTGCGGGATCCGTACCCGCGGTGGGTCAGGAACGGTTGTCGTCACCGGGTGGGGCGTACGGGCTCCGGCCGGGTGGAGTGTGGTGGGCCTGACCGTGGGGCGGGTAGGTGCCCGTGCCGGGCGGCGGGTACGCACCGGGCTGGGGGTGTCCGCCCGGCTGCGGGTAGGCGCCGGGCGGGCCGTAGCCGGGCGGCTGGGCGGTCACGTGACCGGCGGGCACCGGCGGGCCCTGCCCGTTCATCCGGTCCAGTTCCTCGTCCGGGATCGAGCCGGCCCGGGCCAGTTCGCGCCGGTGACGGCGGCGGTTCCAGATCAGGAACACCACGAGCGCCAGCAGCACGACGAGCGCCACGGCGATGCCGATGCCGATCACCATCACCTGCTGGTCGGTGGGGCCGCCCCGGTCGCCGTACTTCGTCACGTCGAAGTTGTCGTCCTCGGCGGCGGCCGGTGGCGCGGACGCGCTCGGCGCGGCGTCCCCGAGCAGTGGGTTCGCCGACACCGACGGCACGTCGGCGGTGAGCGCCGCGACCGGGTCGATCCGGCCGAAGCCGAACCGGGGATCCCGGCCGGGAGGGCCGGCGTCCCGGGCGGTGCGGATGATCCGGTTGATCACGTCGGGCGCGGAGAGGTCGCGGTGCTTCGACCGGATCAGCGCCGCGACGCCGGAGACGATGGCGGCGGCGTCGGAGGTGCCGTCCCCCCAGCCGTAGCCCCGGTCCGGGCCGATGTTGTAGACCTCGTCGCCGGGTGCGGCGATCACCGCCTCCGGGCCCTGGGCCGATCCGGACCAGAAGCCTCCACCCCGGACCGTGCCGGTCACCGCGATCACGCCGGGAATGTTTGCGGGTGAGGCGACGTCCGGGCCGGACTGCCGGATGTTGCCGGCGGCGGCCACCACGACCACGTCGCGCTCCAGCGCGTACCGGATCGCGGCTGCCTCGCCCTCGTCCACG
This sequence comes from Micromonospora sp. NPDC048169, assembly GCF_040652815.1. Classification (NCBI taxonomy): domain Bacteria; kingdom Bacillati; phylum Actinomycetota; class Actinomycetes; order Micromonosporales; family Micromonosporaceae; genus Micromonospora; species Micromonospora sp. NPDC048169. Next base: position 6,147 of record NZ_JBEZMS010000028.1, on the reverse strand, counting down.
GCCCCACCGCCGCCGTACGACAGGTTGAGCACCTTCGCCCCGCCGTCGACTGCCATCCGGATGCCGGTCGCGGAGTCGTCCGGGGTGGCCGCCGCGCCGACGGGCTTGCGGATGGGCAGGATCCGGGCGTCGGGCGCGATGCCGACCACCCCGGCGCCGTTGGCCGCGATGATCCCGGCCATGTGGGTGCCGTGGCCGTCCGGGTCGCTCCGGCCGTCGCCCGAGCCGCGGGTGCTGCCCCCGGCCAGGAGCTGACCCCGCATGTCGGGGTGCCCGGCGTCGACACCGGTGTCCAGCACGCCGACGACGACGCCCCGCCCGGTGGAGATCTGATGTGCCCTGTCGATCCGCAGCTCGTCCAGATACCACTGCTCGGCACGGCGCGGAGCGGCGACCGCCGGCTGGGCGGCGCCCAGCAGCATCAGTCCGGCAAGCAGACCGGCCGCCACCGGCCGGAGCGCGCCGACGTGCACCTTCATCCGTCCGTCCTCATCGCAGGATGCCCGGGGACGCACCGTCACCGGCACCCCACGGATCGTCGTCCTCAGTCAACCACGACGAGTGCCCTGCCGCGTCACCCCCGTGACCGGCGCCGCCGTGACCGCCCATCATTCCGCCGCCCATCATCCCGGCGCCGGCCATCCCGCCACGCGTACCGGCCGCGCCGCCCGGTCCCGCTCCGGCCGCGGCCTTCAGCGCGCTGGCCGCGCTGGTCAGCGGCGGAACCTTGCCGTTACCGCCACCGACCATGCCGGGCAGGCCGCCCATGGCCAGGCCGCCGGCCGCACCGATCCCACCGCCGCCGATCCCACCGGCCGAACCCAGACCGGCGCCGCCGCCACCGCCACCGAAGCCGCCGCCACCAGCGCTCAGTCCGCCCACGCCACCGCCCCCGCCGAGACCGAGCGTGGCCGGTCCGCCCGCGGTGACCGTGCCGGGCCCGCCCGCGCCCGCCAGGCCGCTGCCGTACTCCGGGGTGCCCGAGCCCGGGGCACCACCGAGCTCGGGAGGCCCGCCGATGGTCGGCGGGGTGTAGGAACCGCCGCCGGGGACGCCGCTGCCGGGCCCACCGGGGGGCGGCGTGTACGAACCACCACCGGGCGTGCCGCCACCGATGCCGGTGCTGCCGATCGACGGCATCGGGCCGCCACCGCCGCCTCCGGGCATCCCGCCGCCCGGCATCCCGCCGCCGCCCGGCAGGCCACCGCCGGGCACACCCGTCGGGGGGACCCGCGGGTCCCCCCGGTAGCCGTCGTCCAGCTCTTCCCGGGTGGGACGGGGTACGGCCAGCTTGGGACGCTCGGCATCCACCGCGGCGGGAAGCGGCGACATCGCCGCGTTGGCCGCCTTCTGGTTGTCGTTGTACCAGTTGTCGAGGTGCGACTTGGTGTCCCACCAGCCGCCACGCTTCTGGTCGTTGGCGTTGCCGTCGATCTTCATGGTGGCTTCGAGGTCGTCGGCCTTGTCGCGGAACGCGCCGTCGGCGTACAGCGCCTGGTTGGCCTGGAAGTCGCTGCGCAGGGCGGCGAGGAAGCCGGACTGGCTCTCACCGTCGCGCGCGTCGTCCAGCTCGGTGCCGCCGGGCAGGCTCCACTCGTTCCAGCCGAAGTTGTCCATCAGCGGGATCGGGATGCTGGCCACCGTCTTGCGGATGTCACTCTCGATCCGCGACAGCGCCCCGCTGACGTTGCTGGCGTGCGTGATCAGGTCCTCGATGTCCTTGCCGATCTCGGACAGGTGCTCGCGGTACGCGTCGCCGCCGCTGCCCTTCCAGCCGGCGAGCATCCCGGGCAGGCCGCCGGTGTGCGGGCGCTCCTGGCCGGCCGCGACCGGGCCGACGAACGACCGGCCGGCGAGGGAGTCGCGCAGGTGACCGAGAGCGGTGGAGAGGTTGCTCCACCCCGAGCCGACCAGGCCGACGGTGTACGGATCCGCTGACAGCGTCACCTCGCGGACACAGCGTTCCCAGGTGGCTCCAGCCATGACCGTCTCCTCTCTCAGGCCGGGTACGGGTAGGTGGGCGGCTCTGCCGCGGCCGGCGGCTCCGCCGCCGACTCCAGCAGCCGTTCGATGTCCTTGCCGTTGGCGGCGTTGCGCTCCTCGGCGTCGCGGAACGCCTTGGCGATCTCCTCGGTGCCCTTCTTCAGGCCGGCCAGCTTCGCGGAGAGGCCCTTGAGGTGGCTCTCCATGTTGGCCGTGGAGCGTTCCAGCGCCTGCCACTGCAGGCGGGCGTCGCTGAAGGCGCCGAACGGGGTGCCGTTGGCCACGATCTGCGGGCTGTTGCTGTCGCCCTGCATGTTCAGCTTGATGCGCTCCATCTCCCAGGAGATGGTGTCCTCGACGTACTGCTTGAGGCGCTCGATGTATTCGGCCGCCGCATCCAGGTCCTCGACGCTGACGTGCAGATCGCCGGTGTCCGGCGGATTGATGCCCATGCTGCCTGTCCTCCCCGCTGCCGGCCCCGGCCGGTCCACTACGGACGCAGCGTATCGAGGATGGACCAGTCGGGGCACCCCCACCCCGCGTCGCGCGGTGGCCACCGGCAGAGACGACGGAGCGCGGGCACCCGGTGGGGTGCCCGCGCTCCGGTCGGGTGCCGGCGGCCTCAGCCCTGGGCGGCGGCGGGCAGCTTGAGACCGTTGACCGGGGTGAGCGGCAGCAGCTTGCGGCCGGTCGGGCCGATCTGGATCTCGGTGTCCATGGACGGGCAGACGCCGCAGTCGAAGCAGGGCGTCCAGCGGCAGTCGTCCTGCTCGTACTCCGACAGCGAGTCCTGCCAGTCCTGCCAGAGCCAGTCCTTGTCCAGGCCGGAGTCGAGGTGGTCCCAGGGCAGGACCTCCAGCTCCTCGCGCTCCCGGGTGGTGTACCAGTCGAGGTCCACGCCGTACGCCGGCAGCACCTCGGCGGCGGCGTCGACCCAGCGCTGGTACGAGAAGTGCTCGCTCCAGCCGTCGAACCGGCCGCCGTTCTCCCAGACCTTGCGGATCACCGCGCCGACCCGGCGGTCACCCCGGGACAGCAGGCCCTCGATCAGCGACGGCTCGCCGTCGTGGTAGCGGAAGCCGATCGCCCGGCCCAGCGACCGGTCGCTGTTGATCGCCTGCTTGAGCAGCTTGAGCCGGCCGTCGATGACCTCCGGCCGCTCCATCGAGGCCCACTGGAACGGGGTGTGCGGCTTCGGCACGAACCCGCCGATGGAGACCGTGCAGCGGATGTCCTTGGATCCGGTGGCCGCGCGGCCGGCCCGGATCACCTCGTGCGCCATGTCGGCGATCTCCAGGACGTCCTCGTCGGTCTCGGTGGGCAGGCCGCACATGAAGTAGAGCTTCACCTGGCGCCAGCCGTTGGAGTACGCGGTGACCACGGTGCGGATGAGGTCTTCCTTCGACACCATCTTGTTGATCACCTTGCGGATCCGCTCCGACCCGCCCTCCGGGGCGAACGTCAGACCGGTGCGCCGCCCGTTGCGGGACAGCTCCTGCGCCAGGTCGATGTTGAACGCGTCCACCCGGGTCGACGGCAGCGACAGCGAGACGTTGGTGCCGGCGTACTGCTCGGCCAGGCCGGAGCACATGTCGCCGATCTCCGAGTGGTCGGCCGACGACAGCGACAGCAGGCCCACCTCGTGGAAGCCGGAGAACTCCAGCCCCTCCTTGACCATCTGGCCGACGGTGGTGATCGAGCGCTCCCGCACCGGTCGGGTGATCATGCCGGCCTGGCAGAACCGGCAGCCCCGGGTGCAACCGCGGAAGATCTCCACCGCGTACCGCTCGTGCACGGTCTCGGCGAGCGGGACCAGGGGCTTCTTCGGGTACGGCCAGGCGTCCAGGTCCATCGTCGTGCGCTTGTGCACGCGGAACGGCACGTCCGGGCGGTTCGGCACGACCCGCTGGATCCGGCCGTCCGGCAGGTAGTCGACGTCGTAGAAGCGCGGCACGTAGACGCTCTCGGTGCGGGCCAGCCGCAGCAGCAGCTCGTCCCGGCCGCCCGGGGAGCCCTCCGCCTTCCACTCCCGGACGATGGCGGTGATCTCCAGCACCGCCTCCTCGCCGTCGCCGAGCACCGCGGCGTCGACGAAGTCGGCGATCGGCTCCGGGTTGAACGCGGCGTGCCCGCCGGCCACGATCACCGGGTCGGCGTCGGTGCGGTCGGCGGCGAGCAGCGGGATGCCGGCCAGGTCGATCGCGGTGAGCAGGTTGGTGTAGCCCAGCTCGGTGGAGAACGAGACGCCGAACACGTCGAAGTCACGCACCGGACGGTGGGCGTCGACGGTGAACTGCGGCACGCCGTGGGCGCGCATCAGCTTCTCCAGGTCGGGCCAGACCGCGTAGGTGCGCTCGGCCAGCACGTCGGGCAGCTCGTTGAGCACCTCGTACAGGATCTGCACGCCCTGGTTGGGCAGACCCACCTCGTACGCGTCCGGGTACATCAGCGCCCAGCGGACGGTGGCCGCGTCCCAGTCCTTGACCACCGCTCCCAGCTCTCCACCCACGTACTGGATGGGCTTTGTCACCTGCGGCAGCAACGGCTCCAGCCGAGGCCAGACCGAGTTGGCGGCGGCGGGACGCGGGGTCGTGGACGGGGCACTCATGATGCCCAAGCGTACGCGGTGCCCCCGCCCTCCCCCGCCCTCCGCCCCGCCGCCACCCGCCCGCGCCCGGCTCCGCCGCGTTGATCAAGGAGTTTGCGTGCTGTTCCGCGCTCCTGACGGACACGAACTCCTTGATCACCGGCGTGGGGACTAGATCACCGGTGCGAGAGGGCGGGATTCGTGGTGGGTGGCGGGACGGTACTAACCTCGCAACGGGCGCGAGAGGAGATAGCCGCGATGCCGCAGCCGCAGCCGGCGGCGGGCCGGCCGGCCGACGGGGCCGAGATGCCGTCCGTCACCGAGCCGGCGACCGCCGTCGACACCGAGGACGCCACCGGCGCCTCGGCTCCGGCGTCTCCGTCCGCAGTCACGCCGGAGACCGCCGACGACCGGACCCCCGACAGGGCACCGGCCGACCGGCCGTCGGACGCCGCCGCCGACCGGACCCCCGCCGGGGCACCGGTCGACCGCTCGTCCGACGCCGACAGCAGGCCGCACGACGGTACGCCCGACCGCCGGCCGACCGCCGCGTCCGGCGAGCAGCCGCGCGGCGCCGAGCCCGGTGACCGGCCGTCGGGCGACCACTCCGACGACTCGCCGCCGGACGTCCCGACCGCCCAGAGTCCGGCGACCTCGACCCTCGACCCGCAGTCCACGCCCGCGCCGACCGCGGCACCACAGGCCGGGACGACGGCGCAGACCGAAGCGGCGGCAGATTCCCCAGGCCCCGCCGAACCGACAGCGCGGGCCGAACCGACGACACAGGCCGAACCGACAGGGCAGGCCGAACCGACGGCGCGGGCCGAAGCCGCGCGGCAGGACGAACGAGCCGAACCGGCGGGGAGCCACGCGGACCCTGCCGGCACCGCCCTACTCGACGACGCCACCCCGCACCCGCCCGCCGACGCGGCGACCAGCGACGCGGCGACCGGCGACGCTCCCGCCGGGACGCCGAGTGACACGGCCGAGGCACCGACCGCCGGGGCAGGATCGCCCGCACCGGTCACCCGGGCTCGGGGATCGGCACCGGTTCCGGGCCGCACCACGCCCGTACCCACTCCCCGGACCGGGCGCCGGCCGGATCCGACCCGGATCGACCTCGCGCCGCAGCCGCCCCGGGCCACCACCGCCCCGGACCCCACGAAGGTCGAGAACGCCGCCCAGGCCGCGAGCACGCCGGATCCCACACGGGTGGAGACGACCCCGGACCCGACCCGGGTCGAGGCGCCCGCGCCCCGCTGGAGTGGTTCCGCCGCCGTCCCGCCACCGCCGCCACGCCGGCCCGCCTGGGGGGAGTCCGCCGAGCCCACGCCGGTGCCGCCGCTCGCGTCGCCGGAACACGCCACACCTGTCGACCCGTGGGCGGGGGTGGACACCACCGGCTGGGAGCTGCACGCCCCGGAGCTGCCGCCCCTGACACCGACGCTGCCGTACACCGCGCCCTGGGCCGCGCCGAACCCGCACCCGGCCCACCCGGCCCCACCCGGCATAAAAAACAACTTAACTACAAACACAACATCGAACAAGGCGTAATCACGCTTCTGGAAGAAAGGCGG
>NZ_JBEZMS010000027.1:1380-79461 GCF_040652815.1 Micromonospora sp. NPDC048169 | reverse complement strand
ACGATCCACGGCGGCTGCTCACCCCTCCTCACGTTCAGACGAAACGACCCTCACATCCAGTCGGTTACGCCCACCCTCAAAAAGTTAGGACCTCTAAAGGGTTGTGCCGACTCGCCACACTGAGCATGGTCAATGTCTTCCGAGATTGGATCCGGCATGCGCTTGTTCCTGCTGCAATTGCCCGCCCTTATCGGTGTACTCATCGGTGTGCTGGCCACATACATCACAACGACAGTCCAGGAGCGGAGTCGTTGGCGCCGTCAGCAGGCGGCTCGCTGGGATGAGCGGCGGATAGCCGCGTACACGGACTACGCCCATGCCGTCAAGCGGGTCATCTCCGTCGCGGTGCGCCTCGCGGCCAAACGGGGTGTCTATGAGGACGACTTCTGGTTCGGTGGAGAGATCACCGAAGCGGATCTCCTCATGGCGGAGGAGGAACGGACGACCCGGTGGGAGGCGGTGTTGATGCTGGGCGACGATGCGGTGGTCGCAGCTGCTCGCGAATGGCACGATGTGGCATTCCGCCTCATGCGACTGGCGCTGGGCCAGACCAGCGACCTGACGTGGAACGAGGCGGTTCGGGCTACCGGCCAAGCACGGGGCCGCTTCTACACCGCCGCTCGCCGGGATCTGGGTGTGAAGTTCGACGAGTCCTCGGCGCCATACGAGTGGCAGATGTCCAAGTGGCTGACTGAGAGGCCTGAGGACAGGAACACGGCGGTCGCTGGTGATCCGGTCACCTGAGCTACCGGCAAGTTGTGCCTGCCCAAGGCACTCATCTTCGTCGTTGTACTCCCAGCGCGGTTCGGGTGCCGCCTGCCAGAGAAGGATCCGGTAGCGCTCCACTCCGCCAGCGCTTCCACGATGGCGTCGATGTCCGCGTAGGCGCCCGGCTCCACACCCTCATCCCGCATTCGCCCGTCCCGGGCGCGGCCGCAGCCACCCACCCGCACCCCATACGTGTCCGGGCCGCTCGAAAGAGCCACGCCGCGCTGGAACGTCTCGTCGAGCGAATACAGCACGCTTAACAGTCCGCCCGGAAACTCGAGACGGCCGTCCCGCTGCAGGTCAGCCAAGTCGTCCACACCCGGCGCCTCGTCGACCACCTCGATCCACAGGTCGATGCCGACCAGGCCGGCTGCCACCTCCACCATAACCGCATTCGCCGCCCAGCCCACCAGCTCCCGGCTAGCACCTGAGGATGCGGCAGCGAGGTTCTCCGACTCCTCGCAGGCCGGATCGTGCAGCCAGAACAACCGGTAGTTGGCACCGACCGTCGTTTGCCAGACCGGCCGGTAAGGTCGCACAGGGGAGCCTCGATCACGGAAGCGGCACCGCCTTCCACTCCGGGTGGCCCTCCCAGCGCACCCAAAGCTCATTCGGCTTTGGCCCCCCATACATGGGGATGAGAAAGATCTCGGTCGAGGCATCCGGTGGAATTTCGTCAACCTTCGTTGCACTCCTGACAACACACTGGATGCGCGACTGGTCAATCTCCACTTCGCGCGCAATGTCCGTGCCGATGTTACGGAGAACGTAGGTGTTCTTCGACCGTTGCTCGACCCACCAGGCTACGTACGGGAGGACAGCGGCTTCCATGCTGCCGCCCTCGGTCCAGGAGTCCGGCCGCTTGCCTGGAGGTGATACGCCTGAATCGGCGGCCTCGGCGGCGGCCTCGGCAAGCTCAACCTGGCGTTCGGCGGCAGCGGCCTGCCGAACCGCTGCCTTCGCTGAGATCTCGGATGCCTGCGCGGAGGTCTTCGCGTACTTGAGGGCGATTAGGGCAATGGCACCGGATCCTAAGGAGATGAGGAACGCCGCCCAGGCTGGGGCGTCGCCCCAGTCGACACCAGCCTGTGCGTTGAGGATCCAGACCACGGCGGTAAGGGTTAGAACTCCGCTGGCCGTGAGCCAAAGGGCCAGCCGGCCGACGATCCAGTCCAAGAGCTTGGTCATCCGGCTATTTTGACGACCGCCGTCCAGGGTGGCACGCCCACCCAACCCCTCGCGGACATGGGCCCGTCTCTAGTGCCTTGACCACGAAGGTTCGCGGTGTTGGGGTCAGGCTGCGCGGGCGGCGGGTTGGCCCCAGCGTCGTTGTCGTTCGCTGCGGATGCGGGCGCGTTCGCGGCGTTGGGCGGCCAGGACGTCGGGGTGGCGGGCGTTGGCGTTGCGCCAGCGCAGGTAGGCCTGCAACCGTCGGGTCAGCACGTGGTGGTTCGGGTGGTTCGACCCGGCGATGACGAAGGTGCGCAGCGGCCCGAACTGGGCCTCGATCGGGTTGGCCCAGGAGGCGTAGGTCGGGGTGAAGCAGAGCTCGACCTTGTTGCGGGCCGCCCATGCCCGGATCTTGATGCCTTTGTGTGCCGACAGGTTGTCCAGGATGACGTAGATCGGTGCCCCGTCCGGGCGGGCGGCGCGGATCGACTTGAGTGCGGCGAGGGTGTTCGCGGTGCTCTTGCGGCGCCGGACGACGCCCCAGAGTTGGTCGTCGCCGACGGAGTACCAGCCGTGGAACTGCCGGACGCCGTGCAGCTTGTGGTAGTTCGCGGGCAGCCGGTGCGGATGGCCCGCGGGCGCCCACCCGGCGCCGGCCTGGGGGCGGATCACGAGGGGGCCGAACTCATCGAAGGCGAACACCCGCTGCGGGAAGTGGGCGCTGACGTACTCGATCCGGGCGAGTTTGGCGTCGCGGTGCGGGTCGGTGGACTCCTTCCACGTCTTGGTCCGCTGGAAGCTGATCTGGTGCCGGTGCAGGATCTGCCGCAGCCGTTCCCGCCCAATCCGGACCCGGCGGGTGGCATGCAGGCGCAGGTGGTCGGCGAGCTTGCGGATGCTCCACCGGGTGAACGGTCGCCCCAGCGTCTCGGGGCGGGTGTTGGCCGTCTCGACGATGAACTGCTCTTCGTCGCTACTGATCTGGCGGGGACGGCCACCCGCCCACTGAGGGTCCAGGCTGGCCATTCCCATCTCGTTGAACCGGTGGATGACCTGCCGGATCGTGTCCTCGTCGGCTTGGACGAGACGGGCGATCGCCGGCACCGTGTTCCCGCCGGCCGAGGCGAGCACGACCATCGCCCGTCGCAGTCGGATCGGGGAACCGGTTCCCCGGCGAGTGATTCTGAGCAGCTGCTGACCTTCCTGATCACTCAGCCGCCGCACGCGTACAGGATCTGCCACCGCCACAGCCTGACCGGCACAACGCCGCCCGGCCGACAGGCCGCGCGGCGTGTCCACCAACACCGTGAACGTTCGTGGTCACGGCACTAGGCGTCTACAGAGGCTACGACCAGCCGGCGCGGGCGTGCCACGTGACCTCGGACCCGGCCAAGTCTCTCGGGCGCGCGACCTGACCGGGCGGTGTGCACAGCCTACGTGCGATTACTTCAGTGACTCCATCCACGCCCTGGCCAACTGACCTATGAACTCCCGAGCCTGCCCAATGGTCATCTGCCTCTTTGGCGGGGGGCCGCTCATGCGGGCATGTCGTGCATCTGCTCCGCTGACGTCCGGCCTGTTGGCCGAGCCGGTGAACGCGCTGATCTCGTCCTTCGTCGCCAAGCCCGACCTGTCCAGCGGCGTCGGCTTTAGCGAGTCACGGATAACTTCAAAAATCTTGTATAGCTCGATCCAGTTCAACGGCTCGGGTTTACCAAGAAGTGCGAGCGTCTCAGCGACCTCCGCGTGCATCTTTGACAAGTTGAGTAGGGCCGGGCCAGGAGGGGGCGGCGCTGGTGCTGAGGCGCCACCGGTTACAACAGCGACGAGACCGGCTTCGATGCGCAACGCGGCTGATGCTACAGTGACAAAACGGACGGGTTCCTCGTCAGCTTCTTGGTAGGCGCCCGCGAGCTTCACAGGCTCGAAGTTCGGCTTCAGCGTCCGCGCTATGCCGTTCAAGCGCTCAAGTACCGCCGGGGCTACGTCATGACACGTCTCCCCGTCGGGCGGGCTGTCGATCTCGGGAGACGTTAGGTAGTAAATATCGCCCTGCCGGACTACCCGGGTGCCCCCCTCGGGAAAGAATCGAGCCAGCGCCTCAAGGTCGAACTGGTGGCCCTCAAGCCAAGCCTTCATGGTGTCAGCCTAAACGAAGTGGCCCGAAGCCTCACCTATCGATCTTCGCGGGCCAGGCATGCGACATGGCCCGCTGCGCGTAAAGGTGTCGCCCATAGTTGACGAGATGGACCGCCGCGCGGGTTCCCGCCTCCAGTAGGGCCGACGGGGCGGTTAGTTCGACAATCGATACACCAGGCTCAGCGGATCCCATGACTTCGTGTTCAAGGAAACCGAGAATGCCGCTGTCTCCGTCTCAACCGCTGGCCCGCAGCGGGGGCAAGTCGTGAACCCCTGCCAGTCGGCCACTCAGGCATCCTGCGCGACGAGGTTGCCTGGTCAGGTCGCGGGCCGGTCTGCCTTGGGGGTCCACCCGCCACCGTTCAGCCAGGCGGTGCCGCCCACCTCGGCCTTGGGGAACGGCGTCGTGCTGTGGCCGCGGGTGCCGAGGTCGGGCCGTTCCTTGCGTTCCTGCTCGTCGACCTTGATCAGGTCTGCCATCGCTTCGACGTACTGGCGTTCCGCGACCAACAGGAAGGTGACGAACTCCTGCACCGCCTTCTGCACCGCGGCCTCCGGGTTCGAGCACGACGAGAAGAGCCCGTTGACGGCCTCGATGTAGCCCTTCAGGACGTCGATGAGCGTCCCGATGTGCTGATAGCCCAGACTCGCGTACGCGTTGCGCAGTCCTTCCAGCATGCTGGCGGCCTTCTTGCCCTCCTCGGCAAGCCACCGCGCCTGGGTCTCGAGCTGGAGCAGGTAGGCGGAAGCACGATCGGCGTACTGGCCGAACGCCTGCGCGGCGCTGCCGTCCCAGTAGAGCTTGAGGTTTTTCAGCTCAGCGTCCATCTCGGCCCGCAGCTCGGCGTAGGTGCCGGCGGCCGAGTGCACGAGGTCGGCCCGGTTCCAGATCACCTTCGGCGCTGAACGCCACGCGTGGACCATCAGATCGGTCAGGGGAAGGCGGTCGCCGGTGCCGAGCTCGATCAGGATCGCCTCCAGCTGGAGCAGCGTGTCGCGGTGCTCGTGGATGAAGGTGTCGAGGCGGTCACCCTCACCGTTCTCGTAGTAGGTGGTCCGGCCCCCGGTGAAGCCGAGGTTGTTGCCGTCGGTGCTGCCGATGGTGATCGGCTCCTCCACCTCCCGGGTCCGCGGCAGCCGCTCGTTGCGGGTGGCCCCGAGCCGGTCGTTGCCCTCGGGGATCACCAACACCGGCTGGTCGTCGGGAAGCCTGCGGTCGTGGGGCTGGGAGAGGATGCCGGCGCCGCCCGCGCGCACACGGACGCTGTTGCCGTACCCGTCGCCGAGCGGCAGGTACGGGCCCAGGTCCCGGTTGAATACGTCGAAGTCAGTGGAGATGTCCAGATCGGTGCCCTCGTAGTCGGCGGCGATCTGCATCAGTCCATCGGCGATGCGCTCCATCTCGTTACGGGCGATGTTCGCTTCGGACAACCGGCTACCCAAGGCGGTCGCCCAATCCCGGTTGAGCTTGTCGGAGATGCCCTCGAGCGTGCCCCAGGCCGCGCTCGGGATGGCTCCGATGTCGCCGAGGTAGCGGCGCACGGCGCTGTAGGTGACGGCATCCTCGTACCGCTCTTTACCGAAGGCCACCAGCGCCCGGGACTCGACCCGCAGAGCCGACGTGTCCGTGGTCATGGTCTGCTTCTCTCCCCGTGCGGTGACTCGGCCGGCGTGAAAAGCTCCACCCCCATGGGCGAGCCGAAGTAGTCGACGCGCAACTGCCGGTACTGCCGGCGGTGATCAGCCACCGCGGCCAGCAGGGCCGTGCGGATCTCCGATGCCACCTCGTCCGGGCTGCACCGGCGCAGCATGCCGGGCCGAATGTCGACCTTGAGATCCCCGTCGTGGCCGCGGACGACCGTCACCCAACCGTTGGTGGAGACACCTTCGGCCCTGATCCGCGCCACGTCATCGAAGTAGCGCTCCAGCTTGCCCACAGCCTGCTCCTAGTCGGTGGCGTTGAGGGTCATAGCCCGGTCGGCGATGCGCTGCGCGCTGGTGTTCGTGTACGCGATGACCTGCTCGAGCGGACGATCAGGGCTGCTGAAGTCCGCGAGGATGTGGGCGTAGCGCCGGTCGGAGGCCAGGAGCACACTCGTAAAGATCTTGTCGTTGATCCGCTGTGCGCAGGAGCGGGCTACCTCGTACCGGGGCGCGCTCGGGTTCGGGACCGCCTCACCGTCACACGGGCCCGACGTGGCCGTGCTGCGGAGAAACGCCTCGTCGTCGCTCTCGATCAGGCTCAGCAGGATCCTGCCCCGGTAGGCCTGGTCGGCCGACGTGAAGTCGTACTCGCATCGCACCCGGGACCGGTCGACATCGCGCTTCGGTTCGGTACGTGTCAGCGTCCACGACCCGGACACCATCTCCGGTAGGGCGTCGGCCACATCACCGCACGACGGAACGGCTGCGTCGTCGCCGAGCGGGCCCCAGCGCCACAGACCGACCAGGCCGAGCGCCACGACGGCAACGGCAGCCGCGGCGATCAGCGCCTTCTTGCTCATGGGGCCGCTCACCAACCGGACCGCTGGTCGCGTACCGGCGCGTCCACCTCACGTACCGGCCGCTGCAGCGACGCCAATGCGACCCTGGCGGCGGCTCTCACCTGGCGGGCCAACGACTCGTCAGTGTGCCGGTGCAGACCGTCGACCTCGACCGCGATGTCGCCCCGCCTTGAAGCAGCGATGCGAACGGACCGGTCAGGCGAATGTACATCCACGTCATGCCAATGGTTCGTGGCCTCGGGAGCAGAGGGCTCTCGCGACCCGGAAATCATCGGGTTCGTCCTCTCTGCCCGGTCGTGTCAGCCGTTGCGCTCAGGTTGTGCGCACGCCCGACGGATGCGTCCTTCCGTCGCAACGCCATCATGGCGACGACCCTATCAACGCGTGTCACCGCCTCGCCGCCCTGAGTGATCGCCGCAGATCGGACTTCCAGCGCCCGCAAAGGCCCCGCCCGAAGATGACGGATCAATGCGACTGGCGAGAGAATCCCGCGGAGGGCACCTCGTCAGCCAGGTCGTGGCGTACAGCTTCCTCGGCCCTGTGGCGTCGGCGGTTCCGGATGAGGAAGATCGTCAACATCAGCAGGATGAGAACCACCAGGCCGGCGCCACCAGCGATCACGGCAACCTGCTGGTCGCTCGGGCCACCCTGGTCGCCATACCTGGTGACGTCGAAGTTGTCGTCCCCGGCTGCCTGGTCTGCACCGGTAGCCGGGGGCGTCGGGCCGAGCAGGGGATTCTCGGAGACCGCCGGCACGTCGGCGGTCAACGCGGCCACTGGGTCGATACGACCGAAGCCGTACTGGGGATCACGACCTGCCGGGCCGGCGTCACGGGCCGTGCGGATGATCCTGTTGATCACATTCGCCGCGTCGAGATCCGGGAACTTCGACCGGATCAACGCCACAACACCGGAGACAATGGCGGCGGAGTCCGAGGTGCCGTCGCCCCAGCCGTAGCCGTGGTTCGGGCCGATGTTGAAGATGCCGTCGCCAGGGGCCGATACCGCGGCCTCCGGGCCCTGTACAGAGCCGGACCAGAAGGCTCCCCCACGGGTCGTGCCGGTCACCGCGATGACGCCGGGAATGTTGGCCGGCGAGGTGACGGCCTTCTCGCCCTTGGCGATGTTGCCGGCGGAGACGACCACGACGACGTCCTTCGCGAGGGCGTACGTGATGGCCTCCTTCTCCCCCGGCGAGGCTGCAGCCGTCCCGCCGACGGACACGTTGACCACCGTGGCTCCGCCATCGACAGCCATCCGGATGCCCTGGGCCACCGCTTGACTGCTGGCCAGTCCCTTACCCTTCTTAATCTTGATGGGGAGAATCCTGGCGCCTGGTGCGATCCCGTCCACACCGTCGGCGGCAGCGTTCGTCGCCGCGATGATGCCGGCCATATGGGTGCCATGACCGTCCTCGTCGGCGCGGCCGTCCCCGGTCGCGCCGTAGCTGCGACCGCCGGGAAGCACCCGGCCCCGGATGTCCGGGTGGGTGGCGTCGACGCCGCTGTCCACCACCCCGACGATCACGCCGCGACCGGTCGACAGCTTGCGCACCTGGTCGATGCGAAGCTCGTCCAGGTACCACTGCTCCGCCCGCTGCGGCGCGGCGACAGCAGGCTGGGCGGCGGCACCGAGAAGCAGCACGCTCAGCAGGCCGGCCGCGACCGGCCGGAGCATGCCGGCATTCACGCTCATCCGTCCGTCCTCATCGCAGAATGCCGGGGGAACCGGTGTCATCACGGCCCCACGGATCGCCGTCCTCAGTCAACCACAACGACTCGGGACCGGCCTCGTCGTCCTCGGTGCCGCTCTCCCGTCCGACGCCACCGATCATTCCGCCGGCGCTGCCACGCGAACCGCCCGCACCGGTGCCGGCACGACCACCACCGGAGGCGTTACGCAGGGCGCTGGCGGCGCTGGTCATCGGCGGGACTCGACCGTTGCCACCGCCGACCATGCCGGGGAGGCCGACCGGGCTGATCTGACCGCCGACGACGGGACCACCCCCACCGACGCCGAGCCCGCCCCCGGAACCGAAGCCGGCGCCGCCGATCCCGCTCGGCGAACCGAGCCCGGGTCCGGCTCCGATACCAAGCGGGCTGTGGCCGCCGAGACCCGGGATCGGCGAACCGCCGGGGCCACCGCCGAGGGCGATCGGTCCGCCGGCACCGGCCAGGCTGGTGCCGAGACCCAGATCCGCGATCGGATCGCCGCTCCGAGGCGAGGGAGCGGGGTACGAGCCCGCGCTACCGCCGGTGAGGTCACTACCGGAGCTGCCACCGGCCGACGGCACTGAGACCGAATGGCTACCACCGGAGGAGGCGCCACCGCTGATGCCCGTAGCGCCGAGGGAAGCCCCACCGCCACCGTACCCGGAACCACCACCGATTGCGGGGGCGCCGCCTGCCCCGACGCCGCCGTCCAATCCGGCAGGGGTGTCGCCAGACGGAGGAGTGCGAGGACGGAACCCGTCAGAGTTGCCACGCTCGTCGAACTCCGGTACGTCGAGCCGCGGCCGCTCGGTCTCCAGTGCCTGCGGCAGCGGGGCCATTGCGCTGTTGGCCACCTGCTGGTTGTCCCGGTACCAGTTGTTCAAGTGCGAACTGGTATCCCACAGGCCGCCCCGCTTCTGGTCACCGGCCCGGCCGTCGACCGTCATCGTCGCCTCCAGGTCGTCGGCTTTCTCCCGGAAGGCGCCGTCGGCGTACGACGAAGGATTGGTCCGGTAGTCCGCCCGCAGCGCAGCCAAAAAGCCGGAGGCGTTCTCGCCGTCGTTGGCGTCGTCGAGCTCAACGCCGTTGGGCAGGCTCCACTCGTTGACACCGAAATCGTCCATCAGGGGAATCGGGATGCTCGCAACCGCCTTACGGATGTCACCCTCGATCCGCGACAGCGCGCCACCGACGTTGCTCGCGATGGTGATCAGGTCCTCGATGCTGCGGCCGATGTCGCTCAGGTGCTCGCGGTACGCGTCGCCTCCGCTGCCGGTCCAGCCGGCGAGCAGGCCGGGCAGACCATCGGTGTGTGGACGCACGGCGCCCGGCGCGATCGGGCCGACGAAGGAACGTCCGACCAACGCATCCCGTAGGTATCCCAAGGTGGTGGAGAGGTTGTTCCAGCCGACGCCCACCTCACCGACCAGGTCCGGGTCCGCCGACAGCGTCACCTCACGTACGCACTGCTCCCAGGTGCCCATGGCCGACCCCCTCAGGCTGGGAGGAGGCCGGGCGCATGACCCAGCACCGTCGACTGCAGAGGGACGATCTGAATCGGGTTGTCTCCTAGACCGACGGCGATGCACGGCCGCGGCACGAGCTGGAATTGCACCACTGAACGCCCTCCCCCGAGATGACGAGAGCCTACAGTAGTCGACCCAATCCAGAGAGCAGCCACAGGCACGGTCCGTTACCGGCCGGGCTCAGCGTGACCGCCCACGACCTCGACTCGGCGTCGCCTCGACCGTCGGCGGGTTCGAGGACTGGTCGATCGGAGACCGAGGGCGGGGTGGGCGAGGGAAAGCACGC
Organism: Micromonospora sp. NPDC048169; assembly: GCF_040652815.1. Lineage (NCBI taxonomy): Bacteria > Bacillati > Actinomycetota > Actinomycetes > Micromonosporales > Micromonosporaceae > Micromonospora > Micromonospora sp. NPDC048169. The sequence continues at coordinate 69,356 of NZ_JBEZMS010000027.1, read as the reverse complement.
GCCGCAGCCCTCCCGAGATCGTCGGCGTTCTCCAGGTCACGACGCTCCAGCAGTCCTCGGCCGAGATCCTGGACCAGATCATCGTGGCTCCTGGCGGGTCGCCACCGCTCGACGGCACGGAAGACGAGTGAGCCGGCCGGACGCGTCAGGGTGCCCTCGGCCTTGATGAACAGATCACCACGGCGCACCGCTGCGGACAGCCCTCTGTGCAGGGTCGCAGCCAGGAACGGCAGCTCGGCATGCAGACGCATGAGCTCCCGGGTTTTCCCGTCGGACCCGTCTGTCAGGTGCGACCGTGTCCACCGCAACGCCTCCGCCAGTTCCCCGGCAGCGTCGCGGGCCGGACCGACCGGTGGGGTGGCCCGCAACTCGGCAGCGGCAATGGCGGCACGCCGCCAACCGTCCACCTTCGTCGGGGCGCTGGTGGCGACGCGCACGGCCAAGCCGAGCTGAGTGCCGAGTTGCAGGTGAGCTCCGGCGACTTGCTGCGGGTGCTGCCACAGCCAGCTACGCGCGGCCGCGACGGCCGCGACGGCGTCGTCAACGGTACGGATGTCGGGTGCCGGATCCAGCGGCGAACGCGCGACACCAAGCCCGTGCAGGGACGGCTGCCCTCTACCCGCAACGACCAGAGCTCGTGCTGTCCGGGCGAGACCGCTGTTCGCCGTCCACCGGGCGGCCTCCGCCACCGGGCGGTAGATCTCGGTCAGATGACCCTGTCCGTGGTCGAGCCATCCGGGCAACGCCACGTCGAGCACCACGAGGCCCGACGTGAGCCTGGCGACGTCAGCGAGGCCCGACGAGACTCCGCCTCCTCGCCGGATCGCGAACCCCTCCGGGGTCGGAGGCCGCTGCCCCGGGGGCACGTGGCAGGCGAGGATGTCACCGATCACGCCGACGGCGTCCGCGGCACGGCGCAGCGACCGCGCCGGTTCAGCGCCCACCCAGCTGCCGGACGGTGGAAACTGCCGGTCGACAAGTGCGGCCGCGCGGAGGCCCGCGTAGAACTGGGTAAGTCGCTGTCCGCGCCTGGTCATCAATGCCGTGGCACCGGCCCGATCCAGTTCCTCCACCGCCGGACGGCCACCGGCCAGCAGCTCGGTTGCCCGGATCAGCTGCGCGTAGACAGCGGACCGGGCGTTGACCATCGCGTTGATGTCTGCTGCGGATCCCGGCGGTTGCTGACGCATCGCCGTGGCCGCGGCGCGCAGTGCTCGGTCGGCCCTACTGTGCCAGTGGCCGATCGTCATGCCAGAGCCGCCGCCGCGCGTCGTAGCTGCTGGGCGGCGGCGTCGTGGTCGAGCCGCCGGGCAAGGTCATCACCGCCGCTGGCAGCGAGGTGTTCGTGATAGCGGGCAAGGTGCTCCACCAGCGTCGCGACCGCGTGGCGGGTTTCGATGTCGTCGCGCGCCGGCGCCGCGGCGTCGACCACCACGTCATCGTGGTCGGCGTACAGCCGCGCACGGATGTCGAGCATCTCCAGGCCGAAGTGGTCCCAGGCGATGTCGGTTCCGGAGAGGCGCTTCCATGCCTCGATCGCAAGCTGGACGGCACCGGCTGCGGTGGTGTCGTCCCAAGCATGCGCACTGTCGGCGCACAGCTCCTTCGTCGCCTCGATGTAGTCCATGCCGTGGGCTTGATTCGATGTCAGCAAGGTCGTCCACTCCAATCGGTCGGTCAGATGGGGTCGTTTGCAAGCCTCGCGTCATCCGCTGCTGGTGCTGGCTGTAAGCAGATCGGGCAGAAGCTTGCGCAGCAGGGCGTACGTGGCAGGGGTCAGGTCTTCCGGCACCTCGGCCTCGCGGACCCGCATCAGCTCGCCCAGCAGATTCCGCAGCTCAGCGGTGTGTCCCTCGGCGTGGGCGGCCCGCATGATGTCGTGCCACGGTCCGTCGTCGCCGCGCTCCGGGTCGGCCAGCCAGGCCTGCTGTACGGCCCACCGAGCACCGGTCGGGTCACCGGCATCGAGGTACAGCTCGGCGAGTTCGTGCGCGGTGTCCACGATCGCGGAGGTGAGGTGACCCGGGTAGATGTCGGACTCGGGCAGCCAGGTGAACGGGTTGCGGGTGCCCACGGCGTAGGCGCGCTCGGCGCCGTCGAGCGGTGCGCCTCGGACGAGCTCCAACGCGGCACGTAGGTCCTTGACGCCGGCCACTCCGCGGCTCTCGCCGCGACTGCGCAGTCGGCGGAACAGATGCCAGTCCAGCAGGTAGCCGTCGCGCAGTCGATAGAGCCGATCGGAGCCCATCTCGGGCAGCCAGGAAGTGCCGTCAGGCGCTTCGCCCAGCCAGCGGCGGGCTCGCGTGATGGCCACCCGGCGGCTGGCGTCCTTGACCTGCTGGTCGGGCCACAGCGCGTCGGTGAGCTGCTCGGCGGAGGCTCCACGGGCTCCTCGCTGGGCGAGGTAGACGATGAGCTCGCCGTGGAAGCGCCGACGCTGGTCTGGAACCGGGCCGGGCGCGTCAACGACGACAGGCCCGAGCACGCCGATGCGCGGGCGAGTCGGGTCCTGCTCGCGCCAGGACCGCAGATCAGTGTCGAGATCCGGGTCGGCCTGGCGGCGTCGTTGGCGGATCGCAGCGGTGACCTCTCGGCGCGGGGTGACGCCGGCTGTGCGAGGTCGGTCCAGGGTAGGTATGGCGACGATGGGATCCGCCGGTGCCGACAGGCGGGTTTCGGCCGGGGCCGTTCTCGGGGTCGATGGCTCGCCACCGGTGAGGAGGTCGAGCACTGAACCGGCGGCGTCGCTGTCCTGCGCCCACTCCTCCGGCTCCGGGGCCCGCGGGGTCGATTCGTCAGTCGCGGCCCGTGCCTGCGCCATGATCTCGACGAGCGGCTCCAGTTCGCGTACAGGTAGGCCGGCTGGTGCCCCCTCGACCTGGAGGTATGGCAAGGCGAGGTGGAGGCGGCCGTCCCCGTCGAGAACGACGGTGTTCGAGGCGGTAGCAGCGCGGGCGGCGGTGGTGCTGACGACGGCGACGGCGCATCTGCCGACGCCGCGCAGCGCCTTTCCGAATTCGTGGAGCACGTCGAGGTCGTCCTCGTCGGGCTCGGCGACGAGCAGCACCTGGGGCGCCCAGGCCTCGCCGACGTCGGTGAGGCGACCGGCGAGGGTGTCGGGCGCCCCGGACGCGTGCAGGCCGGCCGTCACCGCGGCGGCCCGCCGTCGCAGCCGTGGGACGGCCTCGTGAACCGACGACGCCGCGCGGACCCGGTCGGGGTTGAGGGCGACGAGCAGTTCGGTCTCCGGCGCAGGGAAGCCGGCGATGATGACCTCGACATCGTCTGACCAGGTGTTGCAGGCGAGTTCGCAAGCCAGGTAGCGCAGCAGGGCAGCGGTCTGTTCACCGTCGCCGGCGATGGTCAGCTCGCCGAGCCGTTCGAGGTCGAGCAGCAGATGCCGACCGGGCTGCGATCCGACCGCAACAAGTGTGGGCAGCGGTGCGAGCTGCTCTGCGACGGCCGGCACAGCCGCGTCCCCGGGAAGCGTCCAGTGAGCGCCGTCCTCGACCCACGGTGAGGGTGGCTGAGGGCAGGGCTCGACGATCACGAGCGTGACGGCCTGGTCGACGATCCAGGCTGCGGCGATGTCCGGCACTGGCTGTTCCCGCTCCGCCAGCGCCGCGGCGAGGCTACGCAGGGCGAGGTCGAGCCGGTCGACGTCGGCGGGTTGCTCGGCCACGCGCAGGATGCGTTCCGTGGCGCCACCGCGAGGGTGCGGTAGTCGGCGGCCGGGCCGGCGGTGCTGCCTCTGACTGCGTCGACGGCGGAACACTGCGGTTAGCAACAGCGCTGAGAGCAGACCCGCTCCGGCGAGTGATCCCAACACGATGGCGTCGCTGGCGCTGTCCTCGCCCGCCGGCCCGGGCTCGCGTGCCGGATCTGCCGCCCCGGACTCGACGCTTGGACGTGCAGTCGTCGAGGACGAGCTGGCTGAAGTGGGTGGCGTCGGAGCATCGCTCGGTCGAGCCTGCGCGGATGAAGTTGGGGGGATCGGCTCGCTCCCGCCGCGGTCCGGCGAACGGGAGGAGGGCGGCTCACCCTCGGCCTCGGTCTCCGGAACGCTCGGCGCCGGCTCGCTGCCGGCTTCGGGAGCACTCGGGGTGGGCCGGGTGCGGCTATCGACAACGACCCGGCCCCGGGCGTGGTCGCCGGCGCCGCGATCGCGAGCCTCCGCCGGCAGCGTGATCCGCCACCCGCGTTCAATATGGTCAGGGAACCGGTAGTCACGCCGCTCAAGGTCGGAGTTGATGGCCACGAGTTCCGGGTAGCGGTCGGCGTCACCGAGGAAACGCTCGGCGACACCGGCCAGCCAGTCGCCGCGCGCCACCTCGTAGACGAGCCGTTCCGGTGCCTGCATGGTCTTGGCCACCAGGGACGAGACGATCGGGATCCGGAGCGTCCAGCCGGCGTACACCCGGGTGTTGCCGGGCTGGAGGCTGCGGCCGTCCGGCTGCGCGAGGCCGTGGTTGGCCTCGGCCAGGCGTTGCCAGGGCACGTTGTGCGCCTCAGCGATGTCGAGCAGGCTCTCCCCGCGCTCGACCGGATGTTCCACATACCCGGTGGTGGTCGTGGCCTCCACCGGCGCGGTGGGTTTGGCCACTACGTGGTCGGAGCGGGGTGCTGCCACCGCCGGGGTGGTGAGGGCGGCCGGCGCGGCGGCAGAGGCCAGGGTCGGCGCGGCGATGGCGCCGAGAATGGCCGCGATCAACGCGGCGGCCACGCGTTGCTGGAACCGTGCCCCCGGGATCCGGGCGGCGTTGCGCGGCACCTGTCCCCGACGGCGTGCGCGCAATTGCGCGACAGTCTCCACCACCAGGGCGACCAAGAAGGTGACCCAGGTCCACGCGGCCAGGAGCGCTGCGATCCAGCCGATCAGCGTCAACGTCTGCAGGAACAGGTCCCCGTCGTCCCGGCTGCTGAGCGCCTGCCAGATCTGGCCGGCGGCAGCACCCGGATCGTTCGTGAGCGTCGAGAGCCATGTGCCCAGTCGGGGCAGCGGGTTGCCGGCGGCCCAGATGAGCAGTGCGGGCAGGGCAGCGGTCACCGCGACCACGGCGAGCGCGCCGACGCCGGCGAGCACTTGCTGGCCGCGGCCGGTGGCGGGTGTGGTGCGTGCCACTGTTGCTCCTTCGCGGGCTGCTATTGCGCGATCAAGGTGGCGGTCGCGCGGCCGGTCACGGTCGTGCCTGCTCCCCCGGCAAACAGGTCGAGCAGGATCGGGTTGTAGGTGACCGTGACGGTCACGGTGAGCTGCTGCGCGCCGTCGACGGTGACCGAGCCGGTGACCCCGTCGAGGTCGTCGAGGTACGCCTGTACGGCGTCGGCGGCGACTGAGGGCTCGATCTCCTTGTTGCCGCCGTCGATGGCCTGGCCGGCCTTGATCGCCTGCCCGCCGGCGCGGGCCGCCTCGGCGGCGATGTTGTCGGCGCGCTGGTAGGCCCGCACCTTGGCGCCGCCGTCGACGACGAGGCCGATCAGGGCGAGGAAGGCGGGCACGAGGACGGCGAACCAGACCGTGACCCGGCCGTCGTCGCCGCGCAGGCGTCGGCGGAGGGCGGTCACGTTCTGCTCCGGTACGTGTCGAGTGGGCTGGTGAAGGAGGCCTCGAGTGGCACAGTGCCGGGCATGCCGGGTAGCGCCACATCCGAGAACGTCGCGGTGCAGCTGACCGTGGCGGTCACTGTGGCGGCCTGCCCGACCGGCACGTCGAACCCGGAGGTGGAGATGGTGACCTCCAGGCTGGTGCAGCTCAGTCCCTGGGCGTCGAGCGTCGAGCCCGCGGCGGCCAAGGCCTGCGCGTTCGCCTCACCGGCGGTACGTGCCAGCGACGCGGTGCGTGCGGCGTCGTACGCGGCCGCTTCGAGCGCCTGGCGGGCGATGTTGACCCTGCCGCCGATGACGGCGCCGGCGAACAGCGCCAGGATGGCCGGTGCGACCACGGCCATCTCGATGCTCACCGAGCCGCGCTGCGCGCGGTTCCGCCGGGTGCTCATGGCGCGGTCGGCCGCTCGACGGGACCGTGCGCGGTCTTGCTGATCGTCCAGTTGAGCCCGGGAAACACGGTGATTGCCTTACCGGTGACGGTGACCCGCACCTCCGACCCAGTGCGGGTGACGACGACCTGCTGGTTGTCCAGCCCAGCACCGGCGGTCGAGAGGAAGGCGGCGGCACGTGCCTCACCGGCCGCGGCCGTCGACTGGTAACCCCGTGCGGCGTTCACGCCCTGGGTGGCTGCGCCCAGCGCGATCGACTGGGCGAAGTAGACCAGCCCGGTCTGCACGACGGCGAAGGTCAGCAGGAGCATCGGCAGCGCGATGACGGCGAACTCGACCGGCGAGCCGCCCCGATCGTGGTGCCACCGGGCGGCCCGCCCGCGCCGGGTGGGACGCGGACGGGCGGTGGCGAGGGGCTGCGTCACGGCTGCGTCGGGATGAGCGCGACCCAGCCGTTGGCGACGGCAACGATCGCCCCGGCGACGACAACGGCACCGGCGACGAGGATCGCGGTGATGACGGCGGTGCCGACCGGGCTGTCACCGCGCTCGGCCTCGGCCGGGTCGGTCATGCGCTGCCAGTTTGTGGCCAGCTGCGCGAGGAAGTCGTGGATGGTGTGCATGGCGGTTCCCTCCGTGTGGGTGGTGCCGGTGTCAGCGGACGAACAGGCGGGCCATGAACGGGTAGCCGATGAGGACGAGGAGCACGAGGATCAGCGCGGCGGCGGGGATGTCGAGCTTGTTGGTGCGTAGCTCCGCCTGGGCGAGGGCCTCGGTGCGGATCCGGTCCCGCATCGAGTCGGCCCGGGCGCGCAGCGTCTGGTGGACGCTGGCGCCTTCGTTGCCGGCGGTGCGCATGATGTCGGCCAGGTCGCCGAGCTCGATGACCTCGATGTCCCGGCCGAGGGCCTTCAGCTCGTCCCACGGCGGCCGGAGCTGCAGCTGGGCGCCGAGCAGGGCCTCCCGGATGCGGGCGAAGACCCAGCCGTGGCAGACGCTGGCGGCGCGGTCGAGCGACTCGACCGGGCCGTGTCCGCCGAGGACCTGGTGGGCGGCGAGGTCCAGGTAGGTGCACATGGCGCGGCTGAACTCGGCGCGGGCGACGGCGGCTTTGGCGACGACCTCCCGGTGGGCCAGCGCCGCGCCGGCCAGCGCGGCGGCGACAGTCCCGCCCGCCGGGATTACGACCGGAATCGGTACGCGTAGCGCCGCGACCGCGATGGTGATGAGCGCCGGCAGGATGAGGCAGAACAGCGCCGACAGCCCGAGCGTGAGGAAGTACTGGTCAGTGCTGCGGCCCAGCAGCCGCAGGTCGGCGTGCGGCACGGTGAGTCGGCGCCGCAGCCAGTTGACGCCGGTCGGTGCAGTGTTCGTCGCGGTCAGCGGCTGGAGGCGCCGAAGCGCCGGGCCGAGCGCCGGTGGGGCGGGGATCAGTTGCACGACCAGCAGGAACACCCCGAGGCCGGTCATCGCGCCGGCGATGACCATGGCGGTGACGTAGCCGTTGGTCATGCCGCCGCTCCGAGCGTCTGGACCTCGGCCGGCGGAAGCAGCCGCTCCCGCCGGGGCGGCAGGCTGAGCTTGCGTACCGAGGTCATGAGCACGACGTAGAGGCCGGCGAGGAACAGCAGCACGAGCTGGCCGAGCACGCTGCCGTACGGCTGGAGGTAGTGCGGGTTGATCACCCCGTACGCCAGCACCAGGACGGTCATGCCGGTCAGGAACCGCACGGCGAAGCGTGGGCCCTCGCGCTTGGCGTCGACGGTCGAGCGCATCTCGATCTCGGCGGCGATGGACCGGCTGATCGCGTTCAACACCTCATGCAGGCCTTCGCCGCGGTCCGTGACGTGAAGCATCAACGGCGCGATGACCTGATCGGCGGTGTAGTCGTTGAGGTCGTCGGCCATCTGTTGCAGCGCGGCGATCGGATCGCCGCTGCCCTGCAGACGCCCGGCCAGGTCACGGACCTCCTGCTCGATGAGCTGCGGCGCGGTCGCGGCGGTCGCAACGACGGCCTGCTGCAGGCCGATGCCACGGGCCACGATGTCGGCCAGGCGGCGGGTCCAGGCCTCGACGGCTTCCAGGCGGGCGACGGCCTGTTTCTCGGCACGACCGGCGGCGAACAGCCACGGTACGCCGGGAACGGCGACGCCGATGATCACGCCGGCGGCGGGCCAACCGGTCAGCAGCCAGGTCAGCGCGCCGGCAACGACCGACGTCACCACCTTGATCTGGTGGGCGCGTTGTTCCCGGCGGGTGCGTCCCGACCCGGTCCACCAGCGGCGTGCCTGCTGGTGCAGCGCCGATGGCGGCCGGGGTGGCCGGGTGGTCCCGACGACGCCGAGGACGCCGACGACCGCGCCGGAGACGGCGAGCATGCCCGCCAGCACGGCGGCGAGGTCGAGCGGGCTCATGGCCGCCTCGCCAGGGTGTCGAGCTGGCTGCTCCAGGCGCCGTAGTTGTGCTCGCCCTGCTGGATGTAGCCGGTGAGCTGGCGGGGGTCGTAGCCGACCCGCAGCAGCGGTTCGCGTAGCCGTTCCGGCAGGTGCCGTGGCACGCCGCGTCCGTCCGGGCCCGGGCCGAAGATCTGGGTGGTGACGAGCTGGTCGCCGCTCATTCCGCCCACCTCGAGCACGTCGGAGACGTACCGGTGCTTGCGGCCGCCGAGCTTGGTTTCGTCCTCGACGCTGACGTACACGATCAGGTCGATCGCGCCGGCAGCCATCCGCCGCGCCAGCTCGGCGGTCATCTCGGGCCCGTGCTGCAGGGCCAGCTCGATGACGCGGTCCATCACGGCGCGGGGGTGCCGGGCGTGGATGGTGCAGAGGGAGCCTTTGCTGGTGGCCATGGCCTGCAGCATCGGCACGATTTCACGGGAGCGGACCTCGCCGACGATGATCCGTTGCACGGACATCCGCAGCGTCAGCGGGATCATGTCCATGATCGTGACCTCGCCGGCGGGCCGACCGTCGGCGCCTCGGGAGCCGTGGCCCTCCCGGGATTCGAGGCTCATCGCCCAGCGGTGCCGCCCGGTGGTGTGCAGACCGAGCTCGCGGGACTCCTCCAGGGTGACGAACTGCTCGCGGTCGGGGATCTCCTGGGCCAGGCCGCGTAGCAGGGTGGTCTTCCCTGCGTCGGCCAGCCCGGCGACCATGATGTTGAGACCGGCGGCCATGGCGGCCTTGAGGAACCGGCAGATCAGGTCGTCGACGGCGCCGTACCGGTCGCGGAGGTCCTCCAGGCTGACGTCCATCAGCGTGTGGCGACGGATGGCCGCGTAGGGACGCACCGACACCTGCATGAGGACGGTGAGCCGGCTGCCGTCGGGCAGTTGCATGTCCAGCCACGGCTTGGTCGAGGACAGCGAGCGCTCGGTCGCGCCGGCGCGCATGGCCAGGACCTGGAACATGTCGACGAGTTCCTTGTCGGTCTCCGCGACCGGCTCGCCGACCGTGATCCGCCCGTCGGTGTGCTCGATCCGGACGTTGTCGCAGCCGAGGATGTGAATGTTCACGATGTCCGGCCGGTCCAGCAGCTGCTGTAGTCGGCCGAGGCCGAACATGTCCGCGGCGACCGCGTCGAGCAGCGCATGTTCCTCCGCCTGCGAGATTGGTTGGCCGGCCTGGTGCAGCGTGTCCACGTGCTCCCGGACGAGACGGGCCGCGATGCGCTCCGCCTCGGCCTGGCGGTGCTCGGTGGAGACATTGGGCGTCTCCCGAAGCGCCGCGGTCAGCTCCGCGCTGACCCGGGCGCGCAGCATTCGCACCGCCGCGTAGTCGATGGTCTGCGGCTGATCGACGGCCGGCAGCCGAGGTGCTTCCGGGGACGTGCCGTTGGTCGGCCAGCGGTGGCCGTTGGCGGCGACGCGGTCGACCGCTGCCGGCCGGGCCGGGCGGCTGTGTCGGCGCTCGTCAGGCACGGCCACTCCCCCTCGATGCTGTCGGAGCCAGGTGTACGCGCCGCCGCGCGATCACCTCGCGTACGGCCGACTCGGCGCTCGCCGCGGCGCGCAGCAGCTGCTGGCTGCCGCGCAGCCGGCCGCCGCCGTCGCTCAGAACCTCAGCCGTACGCCGGTCGTCGGGCAGCTCGACCACCGTCGGCAGTTGCAGCCGCTGCTCGATCTCCCGCCGGCCGTAGGGGCCGTCACCGATCAGCGCCAAGGCGAGCGCTCCCGTCCCCTGGCCGTGCTGCGTCAGCTCCCGCCGCAGCAACTCCGCCGCGCCGACGGCCGGCGCGATGGTGCGCAGGGTCGCCGCGCGTACGACGAGCAGCACGAGGTCGGCGCGGAACAGCAGCGGCCACGGCGGCGCGTTGGTGGCCAGCCGCCCGCAGTCGGCGATGACGTCATAGCCGGGGTCACTGCGCTCCAGACCGGCGAAGTACTCGCCCAGCATCTCCCAGGTGGGCCGCAGCGTTCCGGCCTGGACCGCGTCGTTGATGCCGGGCAGGAGGAGTCGTCGGCCCGGATCCCGTGCGTCGAGGTCGACGAGCTGGTCGGCGAACGTCTCGGCGAGCTGGTCGCGGAGGGCAGCCGCGGCAAGCGGCAGTAGCCCGACGGGTGGGATCTCGAGGCGGGACAGGTAGCCGCTGAGGACGCTGCCGCCGGCGGGATCACACTCGGCCAGCACCGTGCGTTCTCTCCAGGCAAGCGTGCAGGCGAGTGCCGTGGTGGTGACGCCGGGCGAGCCCTTAGCCGAAACCATCGCGATGATCGCCACGTCAGCCCCCCGTGGTCAGGGCGACGACGATCCGACCGGCCGCCGCGCGTGAGGCGACGAGCGGCCCGTCGCGTTCGGCCACGGCGACGTTGAGCAGCGTCGTGCCTTCCCTGATGCCGGCGTGCACGTCCACGACAGTGGCGTTGATGCTGATCGGCGCGGTGGCGTTCGGCTGCTGGTTCGGGACTGGGCCGCTGTCAGCGGTCACGACGAGCAGCACCGCGGCGCCGGGCTTGACGCGATCGGCGGGCAGGCGCTCCGGCGGCAGACTGAGGCCCACCAGCTGCTTGCCCTCCCCAGGTACAGCTCGGTCGGTGAGCTGGGCCCGCGTCAACAGGGTGCCGGGCACCAGCGCGACGGCCGCGAACTTGCCGACGATCTGGTCGGCGGCGCTCGCCTCGATCGGCTTGAGCGTCGGGTCGACGGTGATCCGTACGGTGCTGAGATCGGACCGCTCGATGGTCGAGCCGACCTCCACGGTGGCGCTCACCGCCAGGTACTCCGCTGTGGTGCCGACCTTGCGCAGCACGGCGACCGCGATCAGCCCGCCGGCGGCGACCAGCGCCACGGCCAGCCAGACCAGCGCCGGACGCCAACGACGCTGCGGCGCGACGCGGGGCACGGCGTAAGGGGCATTGACCGGCGAGGCGGTGCGGCCAGCCTTGGGCGGCGCACTGGTCATGACGTGATCACCTGCAGTTCGTCGATGTCGATCGTGGTGCTGGAGGACAGGTCGATGGACTGGGAGCCGGTGCTGCCGCCGCCGCTCCAGGTGACGAGCCACGTCGTTGTGGCCGTGACGGTGTAGCGGCCGCCCGCGAAGGTGCTGCTGGGCTGGCGGTAGCCGTCGTATCCACAGTCCGGCGACCGCCTGTTGCCGAACGAGGGCTGGTACGGGGTGCCGGGCTTGGTGCAGGTGACGGACTGCCCGTCGCCCATGTCCCACACGACCATCTGCGCCCGCGCGGTCGCGGTAACCGACCGTCCCGGCACTGCGGCCGTACGGGTAACGGGTCCCCAGGTGCTCGGGCTCACCCGGTTCCAGAGCCAGATCGGCAGCCCGACGAGGCCGGCGCCGTCGATGCGCGGGGCGATCCCGATGTCGGGACCGTCGAGGTTCATCTGGGCGATGGCTCGCTGCGCCAGCTCCTGGTAGCTGGGCAGGATGCCGGCGGGCGGCTCCGGCGACCAGGCCGTCGTCTGCGAGGCGATGCCGCCGTAGACGCCACAGGTGCGGATGCTCCAGTAGCCATCGGTCCGACCGCCGGATGGTGGCGGAACCCGCCTGACGTAGCAGGACCCGTCCCACACCCCGAAACTGTCGACCACGCACGGCACGGTCCGTCCCTCGTAGCGGCAGCCCTGCCCGGCGCCGCCGCTGTCACCACCGCCGTCGTTACCGCCGCCTCCGGTGCCCGGCTTCTCCACCACCCAGTAGCAGTTGCCCAGCGCGTCGCAGTGCTCGTAGTCGGCGTGTGCGACGTCGGGCGCCAGCAGCGCGCCGGCGCCGACCGCCAGGAGCAGCGCCACGAGCCTCCGGATCAGCATGGCCGTTCCCGTTGGGCGTTGACCTCCCGGATGCGCCACTGACCGTCGTCGAACAGCTCCGCCTTGGCGGTCACCACGTACCTCGTGGCCTGACCGTCGGTGCGTACCGATCTGCCGGTCTTCTTGGAGACCACGTCCCACGTGCCGGTGTCGAAGCAGTCCTCGATCTCGGCGGTGAAGGGACGGCGGCTCGTGTCGACACTGCGTACGGTGGGCGTCGAGGACGGTTCGCCTTCCGTGATGAGTCCCTGCTGGAACTTGATCAGCAGGTCCTGGCGCACGGTCGGCAACGCCGGGTCGGCCACGAACCTGTCGAGCTTGGCGTTGTAGTCACCCTTGTTCGACGCGGTGACGTAGGCCCGAACGTAGTTCCGGTAGGCCGCCAACGCGGCCGCGCTGGCTGCGGTGTTCTCGGCGCCGGCCGTCGAAGAGGGCGCTGCAGACGACGATGACGTCGTGGGGCTCGGCGTCGCGTCCGGCTTGTCGTTACCGCAGCCAGCAACGCCGGCGACGATGACGGCGAGCCAGGCGGTAACGCGGACGTCAGCCCGCCGGATCCTGCTTACCGTTGCGGTCAACGTGATGCCTCCCGTTGGTGACGGACGCGCGGCTCGGGCTCCTGTCGCGGCTACGCTGCCGGCAGATGCGGAGAAGCGGCTCGTTGCCGCGAGCGCGGCGACTGACTCTGGGGTGCCCGGTCCGGATCGTTGACCGGCCCGAGCAGCCCAGCGTCCCCCTCCGAGCATCGGCGTCGGGCAAGGCCGGCTTCCCGACATCGATGAACCTCCCCCTGGCGAGTTGGCCGATCACAACCCTGACCAGCCAACGCAACGGGTGTTGAGCAGATTGCATCGCCACTCAACGTCCGTTGCTCCAAACAGGAGCGAGCATACGCTCACGTTCCGTGCATGTGTCAACATCTGTTTTGTTGGCGCTTGCATCTGCGACACTGTCGTTTAGTCGCTGGAGGGTGATGAGTCATGGTCGACGATCGGCATGTGGGGCAGCAGCTGCCATCCCTCGACACACTGGCCGCCCGGCTGGAGTACCTGTTCGACCGGATCCGGCCGGCCCCGGAGGAACTCGGCGAGTCCGACGAGCCCGGCCGCCGGTACACCAACAAGGAGATCGCCGACAAGATCAACGCGAATGCCGCCTCGACTGGTGTCTCGATCAGCGCGGCCTACATCGGAGAGTTGCGGCGCGGCGTGGCCAGCGATCCTCGCACCTCCCACGTACGCGCCCTGGCTGCCGCCTTTGGTGTGAGCTCCGGCTACTTCGTCGACGACGCGGCGGCACGACGCATACAGGAACAGATCACGCTGCTCAGCGAGCTGCGTCGGATGGACGTCAAGCAGGTGGCGCTGCGCCAGGTACTCGCCGACAACGGATTGTCCGCGCGGGACACGCAGCTCATCGAGCAGATGGTCGCCCGATTGCGCGCCGTCGCCGAAGCGGCCAGCCCGGACGAGACCAACACCGCGCCAGACGATCGCAGATAGCCGTGTTGATCCTTCGGTGGCAGTACGCCGATGAGCGGGGGAACCCTGACGTGAACTTGCACCGTCTACGCAAACGCTGCGAGCAGATAGCCGCGGAGGTGGAGATACCGAAGCCGTTCGACATCCAGCGGCTGTGCGACCTGCTCGGAGAGCGGCGTGGCAGACCCATCCATCTGGTGCCGATCCGGCTCCCCGCCCTCACGGTCTGCGGCATGTGCGTACCGACCGGCGACTTCGACGCCATCTTCTTCGAGCAGGACACCTCTCCCCTGCATCAACTGCTGATCATCGGTCACGAGCTGGGGCATCTGCTCGCCGGCCACCAGACGACCGAGATCCTGGACCCGGAAGCCTCCCGACTGCTCCTGCCCGACCTGGACCCGCAACTGGTCCAGCGCAGCCTCGGCCGGAGCAACTACGCAGCCGCCGAGGAACGCGAGGCCGAGATGATCGGCTCACTGCTGCTGCGCCGGGCACGCGCCGGCCGCGTCGTCGAGCCCGACTCGCCGCTGGACAGCCGGCACACCGAGTTGTACGGCCGACTCCGGCACTCTCTGGAACACCCCGACTGGTAGACGAGATGGACACCATCCTGTACGCCGTGTGCGCGGTCGCCGGCTGGTTCGCCTTCGGTTACATGCTGCGGCTCCAGCGACGGCAGCCGAGTCAGGTCCGCGGCGCGATCTGCGTGGCGCTCGGCGCCTTCGCCGCCGGCATCACGCTCGCCATCCCACCCATCGCGGCCGGCATCGACGACGCGTCCGGGCTACCGAACCTAGCCAAGGTGATGTCCCACGGCTGTGCCATGACGATCGCCGCGAGCGCCGAGAACATGCTCCTTCACCTGTCCCTACCGCCGGCGAAGGCAGCAGCCCGCAGCCGGATCTGGGTATGGGTCACCGGCAGCGCCTTCCTCGCCATGGTCGCCCTGTTCACCTACACGCTCACCTACGACAAGCCGGTGCTCCTGACCGTCGAGTACGCCAGAGACCCGGCCGTTACCGCCTATCTGCTGATCTTCATGCTGGTCGGCTTCTTCGCCTACTGCACCGACATCGCCCGGCTGTGCTGGCGATTCGCTCGCATCTGCGGGCGGCCGTGGCTGCGTCGTGGTCTCCGCCTCACCGCCGTCGGCGCCGCCTTCGCGCTGCTCTACAGCACCAACAAGATCGTCTACCTCATCGCCTACTGGTTCGGCCACCAACCAGCTGGCGAACGGGAGATCGCCGCCGTCCTTGTCACCATCGGCGCGCTGCTCATGATGATCGGTCTCACCATGCCGGCATGGGGCCCGATCTTCACCATCACCCGACGCTGGGACGACTACCGCTCGTACCGCCAGCTCGAACCGCTGTGGCGGGACCTCGTCGCCGCCCTGCCGGAGCTCGAACTCGACCCCAGCCTGCGGCGTCCGCTCGGCGCCGTCCGCGACATCGACTACGCCCTGACCCGCCGGGTGGCCGAGATCCGCGACAGCCGCCTGGCCCTTCGCCCGTACATGGACGTCAAGGTGACGGAGCTGGCCGAGCAGTTCGCCGAGCAGGCCGGCATGAGTGCTGACGAGCAGCGAGCCAACGTCGAGGCAGCCCACCTTGCCTGCGCCCTACGTCGGCACCGGGCCGGGCTCATGGCTGCAGTCCCCCAGCCGGCCGACCAGCTGTACCGCCCGGAAGGCGGCTACGCCGGCGAGATCGGATGGCTGGCGCAGGTCACCACTGCCTACACCCGATCCCCCGTGGTGGCCCGGACGCTCGTCGCGGCCCGGCTCGCGGCCGCCCAGGATGCCGCGAACCCCCGGGTTGGAGATGCAGCACGATGAGAAAGCGCTACGCCAACCTGGCCCGCATCCGCACGCTGGACCCCGAGCGCGACTGGCTGGAGATTTACCAGACCATGCTGCGGCTGGAGTTCCCCTGGGACATGAAGCTGGGGCTGAACCTCGCGTTCAACCGGTCGTTCTCCATCCCGGCCATCGCCGCGGTGCACACCGCCACCGGCGAGCTGACCGAGCGCACGCAGAAGCGCATCGACGACACCGGCCTGCTGATGTACGAGATGGTGCTCAACGGCTTCGACCAGCCGCGTGGTCGGGAGGCGCTGCGCCGGGTCAACCAGATCCACCGCCCGTACAACATCCCAAACGAGGACTACCTGTACGTGCTCGGCTGCCTGGTGGTCATTCCGACGCGGTGGCTCGAACGGTACGGCTGGCGTCGGCCTTGCTGCCACGAGCGGCGGGCGACCTTCCTGTTCTACCGGGAGTTGGGCCGGCGGATGGGGATCAGCGACATCCCCGACTCCTACGAGGAACTCGAGGTCTGGTTCGACGCGTACGACGCTGCTCACCTGACGCCCAACGACGACGCTGCAGCGATCGAGCGCGCGACCCGGTCGCTGCTGCTTGGCCGGATCCCCCGGCTTCTCGCGCCGCTGGGCGACGAGCTGGTCAGTGCGATGTACGACGTACGCCTGCGGGAGGCAATCCAGGTAGCTGCACCCTCCTGGCCAGTCAGGGTTGGCCTAGCCGTCGCACTGAAGGGGCGCTCCTGGCTCCAGCGCTGGCTTGGCAAGCCTCGAGCGGAAGGGCTCTTCACCAATGGAATCGCGACCAAGAGCTATCCCAACGGGTATGAGATCGGGCAACTTGGCCCAGTCCACCCCACGTTTCGTTGGACTACACCCACCGATGATCAGGCCTCTTGAGCGGCACCTTCGGTCGATGTAGAACCAAGACAATCCTGAAACCCTCTGCACAGGCGAAGTAACTTGGAGTGTGGCGGCTTGTCTCAGAGCGTTCCCCCACCAGACGGCATCGAATCGGCCGAGATGGCTGAGGCCGGGGCATCCCTCAGGAAGAGCTCGCGGCTTAACCTGAGCCGGGGATGGTGGCAAGGAGTTGGCGCCTTGGTCGGCTTAGCTGGCGTGATCGTGAGCGTCATCGGCATAGCAGCGGCATGCAACACGGACAAACAATCCACTGCGCCATCCAATAGCACAGTGGTGCAAAATCAGGAGATCACTGGCAACGATAACTGCATCGGACAAGGCACTGGCAACACTATCGTCTGCCCGCCGAAAGCCAGATCTTTCGGTAACGTCACCCTGGAAAGTCACAAGATTATCACGGCCTTTTTTGCTGGCCCACCGGATCAGCTTCCGGTGCCGCCAGCCTACCCAGTCGAAGCCACTCAAGGGCATTGTGACGAATGGCGAGAGTGGCTAGCGAGCGATTCTCGGATTTACATGACGAGCCCCATTTTCGAGATCGGAATGACGGCTGGCCACGACGATTTGGTGGTGGTTAAGGATGTCAGAGTAGAGATATTCAAGCGGACACCGGCGACGCCGGGCACGACAATCAAATGCCTCTACGGCGGCGGCTCGAATGCCGGAGTTAATGTCTACGTCGACACCGCCGCCCAGCGCACGACCTTTCAGCCGTTCGAGAGCGACGAGGTCACAGAGATGCCGCCGGGCTCCCTCACGCTAGGACAGGGAGATGCAGGTTTTTCGAACGCGGCGGTTATGGTCAAATCAATGGATGGCTTCCTTTACGAAGGACGCCTCGTAGTCGAGGCCATCGTGAACAACAAGCCAGAAACTATTAGGTGGGGCAGCCAACAGCAGCCTTTTCGATGGCTGTCCGACGAGAGTGGTCAGTTCACAGCCGAATATGGCAAGGAATGGGACTGGAACCCTGTAACTGCAAGATGGGTGCAAGGGCTAGATCCATTCAACCTCAATAAGTGATCGCCACCAGCCTGCAACTCCGCGATGCGAGACGACGCCGGGCAGCAGTCTCCACCCTTCGGCATGGAGGCCGACCGAATCACCATCTCAAGTAGAACAACGAATCCACGTCGTCGATTGAATTGAGTGGCACACGCTGGCGGCAGAAGGCACTACTGTTGTAGCGGCCTGCGGATGGCAGCGACCTGTCGGCTCCAGCCGCTGACGGCAATCACCTTCACGACGTCGCCGGTCTTCGGTGCCTGAACGAGATACTGCCGACCGCTCCGGTCAGCGCCGATGTACATCCCGACATGGCCCGGCCGGGACATCGTGCCGTCGGAGCCCGGGATGAAGATCAGATCACCGGGCTGCATCGCCGCCAGCGACGAGACAGCGAGGCCAGTGTGCACCTGGTCCGCGGTCACCCGAGGGATCCGGACACCGCCCTTGGCCCAGGCAGCCATCATCAGGCCCGAGCAGTCGTAGCTGTCGGGCCCTTCGGCGCCCCAGACGTATGGCTTGCCTCGCTGGGCCAGCGCGAACGCGACAACGGCCCGGAGTTGCGGGTCCGCCGGCAGTATGAAGCCCTCGGGAAGACCCTCGTCGTCCATCGGCGGCATCCCGTCACCGCCGTCACTGGTACAGCCGATGCCCAAGCCGTCGCTGGTCACCGCGACGAGCTGCTCGGCCTCCGTCTGCCATCTCGCGTACGCATCAGGGAACGCCGAACGCTGCACCGCTTGCGCCGCCTGGGGGAGGGGCATGGTCTGCCAGCCGTCGATGTCGAGCAGGCGCTCGTAGAACTTCCGGCTGGCGTATTGCGGATTCAGGATCTGCTCGGGTGTCCCCCAGCCCTGGCTGGGACGCTGCTGGAACAGGCCGAGTGAGTCGTGGTCGTTGTCCGCGCCGAGGTGGCCGAGGTTACGCAGGGTGGATTCCTGCATCGCGGTGGCGACGGCGATTTCCCAGCCGTAGCGCGGCACATTCAGCTCAGCGCCGACGGCGACGATGGCGGCGGCATTGGCGACCTGCTCGGAGGTCCACGAGCCCTGCTCGGGCAAGACCGGCGCCGTGGCTGTCGCATCGGGCGAGGTGCTGGGTGGGCTGATGGTGCAGGCCATTGCGGGGTCTGCGCTCAGGATCGAGACCGGGACCATTACGACCAGCGCCATCGACGCCAGCACAACAGCGACGAGTCCGCCCACAACGATCAGCCAACGGCGGGTCATCGCAGGCCGGCCAGGCGGATCTCGTAGCTGGTGACTCGCCAGCCTGGACCGACAGCGCCGCCGCGGCGCAGGGCGCAGTAGACGACGCTGTGTTCGGTCCGACCGCGCCAGCCACGTTCTCCCACCTGGGTCGCATTCACCTGGCAGGCCCGCCGAGCGGTGATCCCGCCCTCGGTGGCCGGTGGCACGTCGGCGAAGGGCGTCACGAGGGCCTGGATGTAGGCGCGGTGAGCGGTCCAGATCGTCCAACGGCCGTCATGGTCGGCTGCGGCGCTCTGGCCGACCAGGGTGCCGCTGGCGAATCGCATGGCCCGCCGATAGGCGTCGCCCGGTCGCGCGTCGCGGCGGGTGTCGGCGCTGTAGAGGGACATTACGAACCGTTGGCACACCTGGCCCGGGTCTACATACCAGAAGCCGGGCTGTGTGGGCGGCGGCACCGGGACCGCCACGATGGTCGGCCTGGGAACGGACGAGCCGCCAGCGCTCGGTTCGGGCGGTGTCGGCTCGGTCTTGGCAGGGCAGCCGGTAACGGCCAGCGCCATGATCACTTCCGCCGCGACTCGTTGTGGCGCATTCATGGCACGACCCTGTCGGGCCGTCGGGGCCGTTACCGCTGCCGTCGGCTGCAAGCAGCAGCGGTAGCGGAGAAGGCCACTCCGGCATCAACTCTGCCGTCAGCAGCTCCTAGCCAGCGTCCGTGGCAGACGCCCGCCCGGGTGTCCTGACCGTCAGGAGATTGCTGTGCTTGCTCACCACCTCGCCGGCGCCGCGGCCGAGCTGTTGGCCGCTCCGACTCCGGCTCCTCTCCCTCCCCCGGGTCTGGAGAGCGCCGGCAACATGTTCATCGGCTGGATGAAGTGGATCCTCATCGTGGCCGGCGTCGGTGGCCTGCTCATCTGCGGGATCATGATGGCCGTCGGTCGACGCAACCGGTCGGCATTCGCTGCCGACGGCGCCGCCGGCATCCCGTGGGTGCTGGCGGGGTTGACGTGCGGGGCGGTCGCCGCGGTCGTAGTCGGCACGGTTATCCCGGGCTGAGCCATGACCTACGACGTCATCGACCGTGCCCGCCGCGCCACGCGCCGCCGGCTCACCACCATCTGCCTGACCGCGGTGGCACTCAGCGCTGCCGTGGCCGTCGCCGTTGTCGCCACCACGACCCCGAGCCGGCCTGCCGACTCACCCCCGGGTCGCGCGACGTCGACCTTCGCCGTCACCGGCGCGACCCCCGGTAGCGAGACGCAGAGGCTCACCGATCTCGAGTGGTTCGACGTCGCCGGTGTCTCGGTGCCCGTGTCGAGCCGCTCCGGCCCTCGCATCACCGATGGAGGGCAGGCTCGCGGGTTCGCGCACGACCAGGTCGGTGCGCTGCTCGCCGCCGTGCACATCGTCGTACGCATCAACCCGCAGGTCGGCCCGGCCGTCTTCGGACCGACGCTGCGCGACCAGGTGGTCGGGCCGCATGCGGCCGCGATGCGGGTCCAGGTCGCGCAGGCGTACGACGAGCTCCGCGCACAACTGAGCGGACAGCCTCTCGGACGCTTGACCGCCATCCTCCAGGGCTACCGCATCGTCAGCTACCACGATGACGAGGCGGCCGTACGGCTGCTGACTGAGGCGCCGGCCGCCAACGGCGTACCCCTGCTGGTGGTCGCCGAGGTGCGCGTGCGCTGGACCGGCTCCGACTGGGCGCTGCTGGCGCCCGCCGGCGGGACGTTCGAGCAGACCGTGATGACGGCGTCGGACGCCGATACCGCGACGTTCCTTCGCTTCACCGTAGGTGGGTGACCTGATGCCGCTCTGCAATCCGTTCCTGCCCGCCACCTGCTCCGGCGTCATTGTCGGCGGTGTCAACCCGGGCGCCTCGGTCCGCGACTCGATGGTCAACGGGATCCTCGACGGTCTGGCCAACGCAGTCCGGGAGGGGATCGAGTGGGTCGCCGTCCTGCTGACCAGCTGGACGTTGATCCCGTCGAACAACCTGTGCCCGACCACCGGCTCGGATCCAGGGCGATGGGCCTCCGACTGGATGGCCCAGTGCAACTCCGCCGGCGGCCCGGCGCAACAGCTCCGCGGATTCATGCTGCCGATGACGATCCTGGTCCTGGTCGGCGGCCTGGTCTGGCAGGGCATCACCATCGTCGTCAGCCGCCGGGGCGAGCCGCTCCTGCAGGCCGTACGGGGAGTCTGGAACACCGCGCTGTGGGGCAGCATCGGCGTCGCCGGCACCCACCTGGTCCTCAAGGCCGGGGACAGCTATTCCATGTGGCTACTCAACGAGGCGATCTTCAAGGAGTCCAACAAGCCACCCAACGAGGCGATGACCACGGCGCTCGGCGGGGTGTTGCTCCCCGGCGCGGCGGTCGCGCCGTTCGTGATGATCCTCGTCGGCATCGTCGTCATCCTCGCCGCCGTTGTGCAGACCATCCTGATGGTCTTCCGGGAAGGCTCGGTGGTCATCCTGGCTGGACTGCTGCAACTGGCCGCGGCCGGGTCCGTCACCCGGGGCACGAGCCAGTGGCTGCACAAGACCCTCGGCTGGTCGCTGGCGCTCGCGCTGTACAAGCCGGCAGCCGTGTCGGTATACGCCACCTCGTTCGTGATGATGCGCGGCAACGGGCGCGACTGGCTGATGGGCCTCGGCATGCTCGCCTTGTCGGTGATCGCCCTACCCGCGCTGATGAAGTTCTTCACGACCTTCACCGGTGGCGTCGCGTCCGCAGGCGGTGGCCTGGGCATGGCCGGCGCCGGCATGGCAGCCGGCCTGCACGCCACATCGTCGGTGCGCGGTGCGGTCGGTGGCCACAACGCCGGCGACCACGCCCGCTACCTCGACTCGTGGGGACCTGGTAGCGGTGGAGGCAGCGGTCCGAGCGGGGCGGCAACGGTCCCCTCGGCACCCGCACCCACGAGTGGCTCCGGAGGTACGAGCGGTAGCGCGCCGAAGGTCATGAACGGCACCGTCACCGGCAGCTCGACCGGGCCGGCAACGTCCGCAGCCACAGGGCTGGCCAGTAGCGGCACTACCGCTACCGCCAGTGGTAGCGCAGCTACCGGGGGGATGGCCGGAGCCGGGGCGGCGGGAGCGGCAACCGGGCCGGCGGCGCCCGTGGTCATCGGCACCGTGCTGGCCGCTCAGGCCGGGACCGCGGTAGCAAGGGCCGGCGCGAACGCCGCCAGCTCCGCGATGCAGGACGGGAGCTCGCCTTCGTGAGCACCGATCAGGCACAGGTACGCACGTACGGCGGCTGGCGGCGCGCTCGCGGCATGGGTCTGTTCGGGCTCGGGCCGATGCAGACGTTCACGGTCCTCGCGGCGATCACCGCGCTGATCGTCTCCGGCTCGCTCGGCCTGCGGGCGGTGGCCGTTACCGCCGGCCCGTGTGCGCTGCTGGTAGCGCTGCTGGTGCTGCGGTGGGACGGAGTGCCGCTGTCGGCCGGGCTCGCCCAGCGGCTGCGGTGGCTGGTCGGCAGCAGTCGCGGCTACACCTCGTACCGCTCCGGGGTAATGGTGGCCGGTGAGCATGCCTGGCAGCTGCCGGGCGTGCTCGCGCCCACCACCTTGCTGACCGTTGCCGACGAGAGCGGCGGCGGGTACGCGGTGGTCTACAACCGGCGGCTGGGAACCATGACGGTGACGCTGCGCTGCGCGGCCACCTCCACCTGGCTGGCCGACCCGGACGCCAGCGCGGCATGGGTGGCCAACTGGGGCGGATGGCTGGCGAACCTGGGCTACCTGCCGATCGTCGACCACGTCGCGGTCACCGTGGACACCGCGCCGGACCCCGGATCCCGGCTGGCCGACCACGTCAGCCGGCGGATCGTGCCGCACGGGCCGGCCTCGGCCAGGCGGGTGCTGCAACGGCTGGTGGAGGTGTCCCCGGCGGCCGCCGCCGACGTGGAGACCCGGGTGTCGGTGACGTTCAAGCCCGGCTCCTCCCCCAGCAAGCCCAAGAACCTCGACGAGGCCCTGGACGAGATCAGCCGCACCCTGCCGGGTCTGCAGGACTCCCTGGGCAGCTGCGGCCTGACCGTGCTCGACCGCGCCAGCGCCGACACCATCTCGGCCATCGTGCGTACGGCGTTCGACCCGGCCGCCCGCGGCGACATCGCGCGGCTTGCGGCGACGCCCGGGCTCGATCTGGGCCGGTGGGTGGACTGGGACAGCGCCGGACCCGTGATGGCCGAGGAGCACCTCGACCGGTACGTCCACGACTCCGGAACGTCCGTGTCGTGGGCGTGGCACGAGGCGCCACGTCAGCACGTGCACGCCGACGTCCTCGCCCGGCTACTCGCCCCCGGCCCGTACCCGAAGCGGGTGTCGCTGCTCTACCGGCCCTTCCCCGCCGGGGAGGCCGCGCGGATCGTCGAGAGCGAGGTCAACGCCGCGGCGTTCCGGGCGGCGTACCACCGGGCGCAGAAGCGCGACGAGTCCGCCCGCGACCACGCCGACCGGGAACGGGCCCTGCAGACCGCACGCGAGGAGGCGACCGGCTCCGGGGTGGGGCTGATGTCGCTGTTCGTCACCACCACCGTGGTCTCCGCCGAGGATCTGGGGCGGGCCGTAGCCGACGTCGAGTCCCGCGCCGACGTGGCCAAGATCCGGCTACGGCGGCTGCGCGCCAGCCAGGCCGTCGGCTTCGCCACCACCCTGCCCTGCGGCGTGTGCCCACCGCAGCTGGCCCGCCACTGGCCCCACTGACCTCACCACCAGGAGAAACTCGATGACGAGCACCGTTACCGCCCCTGCCTGGGGTGTACGCGCGCCCGGCGCCGGTCGGGCGAGCCACATCGCTCCCGGCATGGAGTACCAGGGCACCACCGTCCAGCTGTGCGGCCTGTTCCCCTTCGTCGCCGGATCCGGAGCACCCACCATCGGCGTGCCCATCGGACGACACATGTTGTGGGGCGAGGTCGTCTGCCTCGACCCCCTCGAATGGCTCCGCGAAGGCCTCATCACCAACCCGGGGGTGTTCGTCCTCGGCCAGCCCGGCGTCGGGAAGTCCACCGTGGTCAAACGGCTCATCACCGGCATGACCGGGTTCGGCACCAGCGCGCTGATCCTCGGCGACACCAAACCCGACTACACCCGGCTCGTCGAGCACCTCGGCGGCCAGGTCATCCGGGTCGGACGCGGCCTGGACCGGCTCAACCCGCTGGACTCCGGCCCGCTGGGCAGCGCACTCGCCCGCATGGGCACCGCCGACGCACGGCAACTGCGGCTGGAGATTCGCGGCCGGCGCATGTCCCTACTGCTGGCACTGTGCGCCCTCGTACGCGGACAGGCGCTCAACAACACCGAGGAGATCATCCTCGGCCGCGCGATCGACGTACTCGCTGATCGTCTCGACCACGACCCGACGGTGCCCGACGTGCTCGGCCTGGTCGAAGCCGGCGCCGACGAGCTGCGGGCCGCGGCCCGGGCACGCACCGACGGCGAGTACCGCCGCCGCGTCGACCAGCTGGTACCCACGTTGGCGCTGCTGTGCGAAGGCAGCTTGCGCGGGGTCTTCGACGGTCCGACCACCAGGCCGCTGGACCTGGACGCACCGGCCGTCAGCGTCGACATCTCCCAGGTCGCCGCCGCCGGCGACCAGCTCGTCGCCGCGGCGATGCTGTGCACCTGGGCGTACGGCTTCGGCATGGTCGACGCCGCCTCCGTGCTCGCAGACCAGGGCCTGGCACCACGCCGCCAGTACCTCGGTGTGATGGACGAGCTGTGGCGGGCGCTGCGGGGTGCGTCCGGACTGGTCGAGCACGCCGACGCGCTCACCCGGCTCAACCGGCAACGCGGCATGGCCAGCGTGATGGTCACCCACTCCCTCGCCGACCTCGACGCCTTACCCACACCCGAGGACCGCGCCAAGGCGCAAGGCTTCATCGAACGCTCCGCCATCAAGATCCTCGCCGGACTGCCGCCGCGTGAGCTGAACCGCGTCAACGACGTCATCAAGCTATCCGGGCCCGAGCGCGAACTGGTGGCGTCATGGGCCGCACCGGAAGCGTGGTTCGTCGGCTCCGTGCATCCCGGCCGGGGCAAATACCTGATCAAGACCGGTGAGCGCAACGGGCTGCCGGTGTCGCTGACCCTCGTCGGCGAGGAGTGGGAGCTCTACGACACCGACGCGGCGATCCGGCAGGTGCAGCCATGAGCACCCGACCGGTCGAGCCCCGCGGCACCGCCGGCGGCCCGCTCACCCCGCTCATGCTGCTCGGCCTGGCGTGGGCGGTGATCGCGCTGATGTGGCTGTCCTGGTTGGCGGGGCGGATCGCCGCTGCCGTGACCGGGCATCCCGCCGGTGGTCCCGGCTTCGGGTCCGCGTACCTGGAACACCTGCTGCATGCCGACTGGGCCGCGCTGTGGCCCGGGGTCTCGCCCACCGCGGTCAGTTTCGTCTACGCGGTGTTGCTGCTGGTGCTGGTCGGCGTGGTCACCGTTGCGGCGGTGTGGTGGCAGGGGCGCAGGCCCGACGCGGAGGATCCGCTGCCGTCGCTGGGTGGCGCCGCCGAGGTACGCGCGATGACGTTGCCGGCGGTCGCCACCAAGGCGCGCCGCCTGCGACCCTGCCTGGCCGGCGTACCAGTGAAGGAGATCTCGGCCGAGGCGGCCGGTGTCGTGCTCGGCGCCCATAGGCGCCGGCGCGGCTCGGGTCCTCGCCTCTACTCCTCCTGGGAAGACGTCGTCCTCGCGGTGATGGCACCCCGCGCCGGAAAGACAACCGCCCTGGCCGTGCAGTCCATCCTCACCGCGCCAGGGGCGGCCCTCGCCACCAGCAACAAACCCGACCTCTGGGCCACCACCGCCAGCGCCCGGGCCGAGCACGGAACGGTGTGGGTGTTCGACCCGCAGTCCATCGCCCACGTACCGCAGAGCTGGTGGTGGAACCCCCTCGCCGCAGTGGAAGACGTCGAGGACGCCCACCGGCTGGCCAACCACTTCGTCCAACAGGTACGCAACTCCCACGGCAGCGACGACTTCTGGATCCAGGGCGCGCTGGACCTGCTCACCTCCCTGATCCTCGCCGCCGCGATCGAAGGCCGCACCCTCACCTCGGTACAGGCGTGGCTGTCGGACTCCACCTCCCGCGAGCCGGCCAACATCCTGAAAAGCCACGGCTTCGGCGCCTCCGCCCGAGCCATGTCCGGCCGACAAGCAGGCGCACCCGAAACACGCGAAGGGCTCTACGAAACCGCCCGCACTGCCGCAGCCTGCCTCGCCAACCCGACCATCATGGCCTGGGTCACCCCGCCCGACCGGCCGCTGCCGGCGCTGGACGTCGAAGCGCTCGTCGAGAGCACCGACACGCTCTACCTGCTGTCCAAGGACGGCGCGGGGGCCGCGGCGCCGCTCGTTGCCGGCCTCACCGATCAGGTGCTGCGCGCTGCGGTCACCGTCGCCGAAGCGCACGGAGGCCGGCTCGACCCGCCGCTGGTCGCCTGCCTCGACGAGGCCGCGAACATCTGCAAAATCAGGGATCTGCCGGAGCTGTACAGCCACTTCGGTAGCCGCGGCATCATCCCGCTCACCATCCTGCAGTCCTACCGCCAAGGCACCCGAGTCTGGGGCGAGCACGGCATGGACGCGCTCTGGTCAGCGGCAACGGTCAAGCTGGTCGGCGCGGGAATCGACGACGCCCGGTTCGCCGAGGACCTGTCCCGACTCGTCGGCGAACACGACATCACCGTCGCCTCCCGCAGCCGCGACGGACAGGGCCGCACCTCGTACCAGACCTCGGTTCGCCGGCAGCGGATCCTCGACCCCGCGCAGATCCGGGCGCTGCCGAAGGGGTCGGCGCTGCTGTTCGCCACCGGCGTCGAGGTCGCCATGCTCAATCTGCTGCCCTGGTACGACGAGTCGAACGCCGAGCGACTCACCGCCGCTGTTGCCGCCTCCACCGCTGAGATGACCCGCCACGCCCAGCGCACCCGCGCCGCACGCCGGGACCGCATGGCGCAGCGCTCCTGGCGGGGACAGACCGACCGAAGCTAGCTTGGACATCGGAGGTTGGCTATGGGCGCACCTCGCATCAGTCCTCCGACATTCCCGGTCCGCGGCACCGGTCTCGATCCCGCGCGGCTGGTGGCGGCCGTCGAGGCCGCGGGGAGCTACTACCGCGCCCAGCTCGAACACGCCGACGGCCCTCGCGCCTATCTCACCGGACGTGGCCTCGGTGTCGTTGCGCAGCGGGAGTGGCCGTGGCGGGTCGGATACGCCCCGCCCGGCTGGAGTTCGCTGACGCGTCACCTGCGCGCTGTTGGCTTCACGACGGAGGAGCTGGTCGGCGCCGGCCTGTCGACCCGTACACGGGCGGACCCGGACCGGCTCGTCGACGTGTTCCGGGACCGGATCATGTTCCCCGTGCGCGACCTGGCCGGGCATGCCGTGGGGTTCCTCGGTCGTGCCGGGCCCGGGGCCGGCTCTGGCGTTCCGAAGTACATGAATAGTCCTGAGACGGCGATCTACGACAAGGGACGGCTGCTTTTCGGTGTTGCGGAGCAGCAGGAGCGCCTGGCGGCACGGTGGACGCCGGTCCTGGTCGAAGGGCCCGCCGACGTTCTCGCGGTGTGGCTGTCCTACTCCCGGTCTCGCCGGTCCGGAGCTGCGGCTGTCGCGCCATGCGGCACTGCGCTGACCTCCATTCAGGCCGCGAGCCTGCGGGAGCTGCCCGGTGCGGCGGAGGGGATGGTGGCGGCGTTTGACGCGGACCCGGCCGGCCGGGGTGCGGTGGATCGGGCTTGGCAGCTGCTTCGGCAGCGGCGTCCGCACGGGCCCTTGTCTGTGGCGGAGTTTCGTGCGGGCGCTGATCCGGCGGACCTACTGTGCCAGCCGAATGGTCGGGCTCAGTTGCGGGCCGCGTTGCGGAGGCGGGCGCGGCCGATGCTCGACGCGGTGGTCGACCACCGGCTCGCCCGGCTCGTTGAGCGGCATCCCCGACTGCTGGAGGACATCGACGGCAGATGCGCTGCGGTGCGCCTGCTGGTGCCGCTCTTGTTCGAAGCGGGGAGCCCGGATGAGGCGATCCGGGTGGCCCGACGCATCGTCGCGAACACCGGGGCCGCGGTCGACACCGTTACGCTTGCCGCGATCGGGCATCTGGAAGACGAACTACAACACCTCAGCCTGACCGTTTGCGATTGGACAGCAGGCAGCTGATCGAGCTGGCGGGCGATCAGCCGACGTTCCACCAAACCGCACTCCAAACCCCCTTTTCCGGAATCAGCGCATCCGCACGCGACGGCGAGGCCGCGGTCAGCGTCGTACTCACGGACCTCGAACCGCCTCGGAGTCGGGCGGGAGATCATGTTCGGCCGCTTGGCGTAGGCTCGCAAAGATCGCGACATCTAGAGTCCACGCAACATGAAGCCGCTGCGGCCAAGATTGGGTGCCTACGCGCCAGTAAAGAATGAGCACCGTTTTTGTCGTTGCGCCACCGCCAGGACCCTTTCGCCAACAAGGTTGCGAGTGTCGCATAATGTAGCACGGTTAGGACATCGCTCCTTTTTCTCGAGCCCTCAAGCAAGCTGGACAACAAGATGGCCGCGCACCTGAGGGCGTGGAAATTTTGTTGACCACCCCGGGGCATTCAGTTTTAGGAATGCGGCAACGAGTCTTTTCGCCGTGTGGTTGATCAAGTCTTTTACGGCAGCAGCCAAAGCCGAAAAAATATGCCCACCCGGGGCGACCGTGCGCTAAGAAAAAGTTCGTTAGACCGAATGCCGAAAGTAGCTCATGATCATCTGGCCGCTGAAACCGATTCCAGTCTGCGAGACCCTGATGCACTGCCCCCCTGCCATCAAACCAAAAAGCAGTAATGTAGGCACTAGAAGTATGAAGTCCCGGCCAGTCGTGCGATGTTCGATTGTTGTGCAACTTCAGAAGTGTTCGGAAGTACGGTGCATCCTCAAAACAACTACAGAGCTCGTCAATATACTGCTCGCTAAACGTTCTAAGTGGTGCCAAGAGAAGTATCCGGGTGACATCCAGGCGTTCCCGCGCTTTCTTTATTTCCCATAGGGTTTGCTTCCCTTCTGCAATGTTGACCACTACAATCACTGCCCGGGTTATCAGGCTTGTAACCTCGGCCCGCCACAACCTGTCCGGTACGTAAATGCGCTTTGCACCGGCGGCGGGCAGCCTATCCGACGGCGACCCCATCGCCACGACATCACCGAACGCCCTGCCGAGCAAAAAGCATAGAATCTCCTCCTCGGTATACCTGCGCAACGCGCGCCAGTGGTCGTACAAAGAGGCGTTGATAATCCTTGCGCCAATCCGATCATTTCGAAAAGGCCGGAGATACAATACGAAGCCATCAAGACCCGCAGTCGAGGAAGGCTCCGGCACCTCAGCCGCCAGGCGGCGACTCAATGTATGCAGCTTGCCGGATATTATTGGTAATGAGAAGCCGCAGAAGAACAAAATGGCCATAATTGCCGTCATGGATACCTTCTCCAGCTCGGCACCCTCTAGTCTCTTGCTGAACACAGATGCAGAGACGACGATTGCCGGAATTGACAGCAAGCTGGCGCAACGAAGGATAGCGGCAATGCTGCGACGGACCCTTTGGCGTTGGAGCAGCGCTGCGCGTACGCAGCCCGTGCGCCTGCGGGAACTCGCCTCAAGGAGAACATCAAGTCGATGAATCCTGACAGCAATAAATATTTGAAACCTAAATGACAGCAGCAAAGGAAGTGTCAAGGCAGCTAGAAATGCGGCGGCACGGATCGGCGTCGCCTCAGCTTGGGTTAACGCCACAGCCGGAATAGCAAAAAACCCGACCACTGACACCGAGTGCGGAAACATGCAAAGAGTCAAGATTACGCGCGTAAAGGCGATTAGCAACCGGTTAGTTCCGGTCAACGCACTCCCTCCGGATCTAGAGTTCGACCTCAAGGTATCGGTCGAGAGATTTGCGAATGAGCGAGCATGGGGACGGATTCGCCACCTGCCTGCAGCCACAACCACCTGCAGTCACAAACTTAATCTTCCCGCCGCCTCCTGGAAGTCGCCATGCTGACACTTCTCACGGCAGACTGCTAGATCAGCCCGCCCGGACTCACCACGTCGCCTGGGTCGAGGTTGCATCGAACCCTGACCTTGGTGCTCATCCGGATCGTCTCGATGGCCGACATGTTCGGTATCGTCGGTGTGGCGCTGGCTGGCTTCCGGGCCGACGGGGTGCCGCACCAGCTGGTCAGCCTGCGAGAGGCTGGCCTTGCTGGCGTCCGTGCGGGAAGATTGAGCTATGACTGCTGCCGTCATTGCTGCCAGCGCGAGCGTACTGGTGGCCGTACTTGTATTCACGCTCAACCAAATAGGACAATTCCGACAAGAGCGTAGGCAAGCCAAATTGTCACGAATCAACAGTCAACTTCGAGATCTTTACGGCCCTCTGAACGCGCTGGTCGATGTGAATGAACGAATCTGGACTGCAATGCGATCGGAAGGGCTGCTACCAGCACAGAGCGAAAGGACTCCCGAAGGGGGGACAGATGTCTGGCGACGATGGAGAGACCATGCTCTTCAACCAGCAAATCGGCGGATGCGCGACTTGATTATCGAACACGCCGACCTTCTAATTGGGGTCGAAGTTCCGCAAGTTTTTCGAGATTTCTGCGCGCACGTCGCCGCTCAAGAAATCGTGATAGAAGGCGAAGACGGACATGTCAAGGAGGCCGCGTTGATTAGGCATCCAGGGGCAAATTTCGTTGCACATGTTCACGAGGCGTTCGCCGCACTAAAGAAAGAGCAAGCAGCTCTCCTGCACGTGACCACCAATTAGCTGTCTGCCCAGGCGACCTCCGCTGCCGCGGGAGCTTCGTCGCCCCAAGATTGGCTGGCCGGAGCCACCGCTTCGGACGCCGAGCGTGCTCATTGCGAATCCGCTCATGCCGCCGACGCGCGTCGCGGAGTGCTGTGTCGGCCGCAGCCGGTGAATCACGGTTTCGTCGATCACTTCGGCTTGGCCGCGGTCTAGGGGTGACGACTGCAACGCCCAGGGCAGCGTCAGTCCCACCACCTCCACCAATCCTCGGGTGCGGGCTGAGCCGGCACCCCAGGCGACGAGCGGTGCTGGTGCTTCCCGAGTTCGCCGCCTGGGGTGCAGTTGCGGAACGGGCCGTCGTCACCGTAGAGGATGGGCAGTTGGTGGTCGAGCTCTCGCAGCCAAGGCAGCATGCCGGTCATCTGCAGGCGGGCCTGTTCCCAGCCGTACCAGAGAGCCGTCAGCCGGGTCACTGCTTCGTCGTGGCGCCACCACTGCTCGCACCAGTGCCAGCGAGTCATGCCGACCTCGCCGACCGGACGCGGAAAGGTCGGCAGCAGGTACGTGGTCACCCAAGCCTCGACGGTCGAGTACAGCGGCAGCTGATCATCCCCGTCGCCAGCGTGGGCGCGCTCGGTCTGAGTCTGCTGCAGGTTGGCGACCTGTGCCGCTAGCCTCGCGACCTCAGCGGCCAGTTCGTCGAGCTGAATAGCCGCGTCCGTGCGGATCGGCATCATCGTGTCCTGCCGCGCATCGGCACCGCGGTGACCGCTGCCGCGGGCTGCTTCCTGGCGACCGCCAGGTTGACCTGGGCCACGCGAAGGTTCGGGAAGGCCTGCGCCCAGGCCGGTATCGCAAGCGTGTCAACATGATGGAACGCAGCTGAGGTGACGACGGAGTGATCAGCAGCGTCGTCGTGGAGCACGATCGCCGACTGCTGGACTACATGCTCGCCTGCCGGAGTGCGGGGGTCATCAACTGTCCCGCCGTCGCGGACCCCCTCACCACGCTCGATAGCCGCTCGGCTCTGCAGGTCGCGACCCAGGGCATCCTCCACGTGGCTGCGGGCCAGGCGGATCGCCTCAACCGGCCGCCCGGTAGCCTCGCGGGCTCTAACGGCCTGACTCATCTCCGCTGCAAGGTCACGAAGGAGTTGTACGGGTTCGCCTGCGGGGAGTTTGCCCGTGGCACGCCATTGGCGTTGTAGCTCGTCGAGGGCTTCGGGCCGTACGTGCTCAGCCAGTCTGATCGCCTCCTGCCGGACAGCAGCGTCGAAGTCGTCGACGACCCCACGACCGCCCGGCGGCAGCGCGACCGGCCCGTCAGGCGTGATCCCCGGCCGGTCGGGGGTGCCGCCGTGAGCGCGGGCCCCACCGTGGCGATGACCGGTACGGGCATCGCTCTCCCACACCTCCCGGGCGGCGGCGCGCATGGCTTCGGGGATCGGGGTTCCGGCCTGCCTGTGGCGTTCGTAGGCGTCCATCAGGTCGGGGCGGAACTGGCGCAGTCGTTGCTCGGCGAATTCCGTAAAGCGGCGGGCGACCGGGTCGCTGCCGGAGTGGAGCGTCGCGGTACGCCAGACGGCGGCGGCCTCGGCGAAGGTGGCCTTGTTGACCAGCCAGCCACCGTCAAGCGATCCCGCCATCCGTTCGCGGTCCACGCGTACCTTGGCGGCCAGTCGGTCGGCTTCGCGGCGGGCTGCCGCGGCGGCCTGGTCGCGGTGGGCTTGGCGTTCGCGGTCGGCGGCCTTGTTCTGGATGCCGACGGCGGCCCAGCGGGCGCCGGCCTCGCCGACGGTTGCCATCGTGGCCAGCCCTTGCAGGAACTGTTGGCGGGTCTCGGCCATCGGGTCCTCGTGTTGCTGCGGGTGCGGCACGTGCACCTCCCTTGCCTGCTCAGCGGCCGCGCGTCACGCGTCGGCCGCCTCCCACTGTCGGTTCGGAGGTGGGCGTGGCAGTGAGCGGCAGCGCTACCGCCGGTTGCCGGCCACCCGCTACCAGCCGCAGCGCATCGGCCGCGGCTCGCGCCGCCTCGGCCTGGTGCAGGCGCTGCTGTGCCGTGCGTAGCTGCTCGAGGGTGTCAGCGAGGCGGGCCAGGTCCATCACCAGCGCGAGCGCGGCGATGGCGTCGTCGTCGCCGGTTATGCGGCCCATCAGCGCTACCAGCCGCGACATGGCGCGCATCTCCTGGCTGCGGCCGGTGGGCCGACGGGCCCGCCCGTACAGGTCGCGGGCCGCCCGGTCGAAGACCTCGGCGGCTCGGTGCAGCGGCCCGCGCCGGTCACCCTCCATCGCGTACGCCAAGCTGGTGAGCACATCTGCCGCGGCGACCGCGGTGGCCTGCGCCCGGCCCGGTTCGGTACGGGCGGCGCGGCGGATGTCGTCGGCGGCTGCGGTGGCGACCTTGGCGGCCTGGCGCATCGCCTCGACACGTTCGCTGCGGCCGACCGTTGGTGCCGTCTGCTGCGGCGTCGGGGTGCCCCAGCGCAGCCGCAGCTTGGGCAGGGTCATGTCGGGCGCCAGCTGGCCTCCGCCGAAGTAGACCGGTTGTCCGCCGGCGGTCCGGGCGCCGGGTAGCGCCACCGCGTACCCGGTGATCTGCTGGGCGTCGGTGCTGCTGTGTCGGAGTCGGACCAGCACTCCTGCTTCGCGGAGCCGGGTGAAGAATTCCTCCTCGGAGCCGGCTGCGGCCACGGCTCTGCGTACGCGCCGGCGCAGCTCGTCGCGGGGCGTCTGGGCGCGGCCGGTGCGGCGGGCCTTGCTGACCTCGACCGGGTGGGGACGGCGGTGGGCGGTCCGGTCCGCCGGCGGGACCTGGCGGTGCAGGTTGTAGCGGCGAGCGACGTTGTAGGTGGCCTTGACGCAGCGCGGGTAGTCGTTGCGCATCCAGTTGGTCCGCCCGTCCTCGCGCACCAGCGTGGCGACGATATGTACGTGGTCATCGGCGTGCCGCATGGCGATCCACCGCAGGCCCGGATCAGTCGCGGTAGTGGCGATCCCGACTTCGGTGAGCATCTGCACCGCCATGCCTGCCCACGTCGAGTCACTGATGGTGCGGTGCCGGTCCTCGGGCGCCAGCCGCATGCTGGCGTGCCACACGAACTTGTTCGGCGGCCGGTAGCCCGCCCGGACCGGCTGCTCGAGCAACGCCGTCAGCGCCCGGAAATCCCGCCTGCCGCCGGCAGTGGCCTTGGGCTCCAGGTCCGTCAGCGGACCCGCGCCGTCCCAGGCGGCCACCAGGTGGGGATTGGTGTGCTCCTCCGCCTTGCCCGGGCCCCACAGGTAGCGCAGCAGTCCGCCGACCCGCGAGCCGCGTCGGTGCACGCGGGTGATCACCGCAGTCTCCGGTGGATCATGGAGATCATCTCGTCGAGCCGAGCCACCGCTGCGGCACAAAGGCGGACGGCGTCGGTTGTCCAGTCCGGTAGCTGGCCGGTGGCGTGGAAGGCCGCGGCGGCCTGGTTGACGTTGTTGCCAAACATCGCCACGGCGCGGCGGGCAGCGAACAGCTCATGCTGCAGGCCTCGCAGGTCACCGATCGCGTCGCTGGGAGCTTGGCCGGCGGTCGTGGCGGCGACGGCCGCCTTGGCCGCGTATCCCGTGGGGGTCAGGTCTGCGGCTGCGGCTGCCGCGTCGATCGCAGCCTTTTCCTCGTCCGATAGTCGGAGCAGCATCGCGTGCGGGCGGGCCGGCCGCTGGTGGGCACGGTGCCGGGCCTTCCGGGGTGGGGCGGGCTGATCGTTTTCCATCACCCGCCACTGTGCGCCCCGGGCGCTGCCGGCAAGTGAGCGTCCGGGGCTACCAGCGCCGCTGGGCTGTCGGCGTACGAGGTCTCGGCCACGTATGCCTGAGTGGGGTCCGTCCGCGTACCCACCGACTGCCCTCGGTATAGGCCAGCTCGGGCGCGGTCTGCCGCGCTGGTCTGGGACGGCCAAGCTTGCGCCTGCCGACCTGCTGGCGTCGTTGCGGTCGCCGGCGGGCGCTGCGGTAGTCATTCGAGAGCAAGCCGACCCGCACCGCAGCCGCGCAGCGGCGAGGAGCGGAAGCGGCGCGGTAGCAGGTGTAGTCCTGCGATTCCACCCCACCGCCGTTCGTCAAGCTACGCCTGGGCGTGGGCCGGAGACTGGTCCCGATCGTCCGCACCTACCTGGCCGCACTCAACCGAACGTCTGCACGGGGCCGGCGCGGGGTGTGCGGGCCTGCCTCCATTGCCGATCTGCGACCGCGCACGGTCGCAGATCGATAAGCAATGGCCATATCTTGCTCCGACAGCAGAGCAAGGGCGACGCCGCCGCACTAGTCATCTCAACGGCCGAGCGGTGCCGGCCGGAGCCGTTATGCGGCTCGCGGCTCACTCGCGGGCGTTCGCTTGTCGGGATCGGCCTGAGGTCTCACCTTCATCGAGCTGGACTCACAGGCGTACCAGGGCCTACTGGGCTTCGCTGGGTCGGCACTCGATGGCGTCGGCTAGCGCGCGGAGGCGCCTCGCTCCCGCTAGAGCATCGCCGAGAACGTACGTCGCGAATCTTGGGTCGTCGGCTGGATCGACCAGCCGCAGGGCACCAGCGTGCAAGCCTGACATGACGTCAATCGCATTGACGATCTCTTCTACACTCGGACGGAGTTCCGTTCTTCGCCCGTCCCGAGAAATATCTCGGGCAGAAATCGCCTCGCCCGCCTCTCTCTCCTCCTCAGCGAGCTTGGCAAGCAGGAACGACACGATTTGCAACTCCCGCCGGCGGTCCGCGATCAAATCGTCGAGATCCGAAAGTCCGTTCGGAACGAGGAACAACTGGCCTATTTCGTACGGCCGAAGCCCCAAGGCGATCGAGGCCTCCGCGAGCGTTCCCAACCGGTCGGCGTCTAGCAGCACCCACTTCTTCTGCGACGCCATGTTCTTAATGGTGTCACCGCTGAAGCCGGGACCAACGATTGCGATGAAACTGGCATGCTGGCGCCCTTTGTGCGTTTCGATCGCTACATCGCTC
This sequence comes from Micromonospora sp. NPDC048169, assembly GCF_040652815.1. Classification (NCBI taxonomy): domain Bacteria; kingdom Bacillati; phylum Actinomycetota; class Actinomycetes; order Micromonosporales; family Micromonosporaceae; genus Micromonospora; species Micromonospora sp. NPDC048169. The sequence continues at coordinate 33,881 of NZ_JBEZMS010000027.1, read as the reverse complement.
ACGTCGGTGTGGGTAACATGGCCGGACGATCGCGCCTTCGCTTCGATGATCGCCGTCGCTTGTGAACCGTCGCCGTTACGCCATCGGACAAGGATGTCCGTGTCGCCAGATCTGCCGATCGCGCGAGCCTCGAACCCCATAGCGAGAAAAGAGTCACAGATGGCTTTCTCAAAAGCCCGGCCGGCACCTTCGCCTCCGGCCAGAGGGTCCCTGGAGAGGCGGGCTAGGTCCTGCTTCACCTGAAGCGGCTGAGTTCCATCCGGCACCCGTCGAGTGTCCTGCGTCTGAGCTGAACGCCCATGCGGAGTGCTCGGCACGTCGGCTAAAGGCAACTCAGCCGCCAGCGCGGCCCCTCGCGGCGTGGCCCGGAGACTCCCGTAGCGCGGCTCCTCGATTAGTCCGGTGTTGAGCAGGAAGCTAGCAATCCAGCGGCACTTATCAATGTTCAACCCGAATTGGGCAGCTTCAGAGTACATCTCATTTCGAGTGACGTCATTTTCCACCGCACGGATCATCTCACCGACGAATCGCATGTGGGCGTGCAAGATTCGTAAGAAGTTTACGTCCTCACCCGACTCGACCCATGCTCTCGCCGCTGGCGTGGCCTCAAAAACCCCGCGACCCACCTCGATGAGAAGACCTGACGCCCGCAAGAACGGCAGCATCGACTCCACGCTGCTGCGCCTCAGGTCGAACGTCTCGCTAATGAACGAAAAGAGCTCTCTTCGTTCGATCCGCCCCAGGGTCGCGTTCATGATGGTTCTGAGATTTTCGACCTTATTGGGATTCGACGGCGGACTCGGCACCCAAATGTTGTAGGTGTTGCGCGACTCATGCGTGCGCGCCGACGTCGAGAATTCCTCCAGAAGAGCAGCAATCTCGGCCGGAGCCTCAGGAAGCTCGGCCACGCTAACAGCTGCTGCACGGAAAGCCTCCGGCCCTACCAGCACACGACCTACGAGCACAGTCCGCCCAGCTGGCGTGATGCCCCACCGCCGGTTGCCGACTGCCTCGATCAGGCCGAGAACCTCCTGCCAGTCCATCCGGATACGAGTGTTCCCCTTGCTTTTCCAAGACTGCTTATATCGCGCTCGAATACGCTCATCAACCTCGTCGACGGTTAGCGGCTCCACGGCGATCAGCGATAGTACCTCCGCGAACAGCCTGATGCGGTCGGCCAGGATCGTCGCCAGACGTGCAGGCGTCGGATCGGACTGAAGCTGCAAGCCGGTCGCGGTTAGGTGAAGCTCGTCCGCGGCGTTTCCGACGAGCTGGAGGCCGCGAAGGAAGCCGTAGTAGGCCCGCCATGTCGCGGGCTCCATCCTGGGAGCTGCGCCGCCTTGACGTCGTTCGACGCTCTCGATGTCAAACGACAACTCCGGCTTCATGTCAAGGCCGACCGCGCGACCTTCGCCAACCTGCTTAACGAGCTCAAGGACCAGCCGAAGCCACACGGCCTTACCGCCGAGCAGCCCTGGGATCGCGCTGGCCTGCTTGCGCCAGAGCGCCCTCTGTTCGGCAAGATCTTGGGGACGGCCGAAGGTGTCACTCTGCGCCATGGTCGCCATAGTAAAAGTTTTTAAAAAAGTAATCAATATCATTGCGGAGTTCTCTGGCTCATTCACGATTGCACGAGCACGCATCCACGACGGTCGCGTTGCACCCGGGCTATCAGGGCGCCCGGGAGGCATCAGACCCCCTGTTCCTCGGCCAACCGTTCTCCTGCTGGTCGCGTCTCTAGCCGCGCGATCGCCTCATCGCTGCCGGGCCACGTCGCGGGGATCAGCGTCGACCACCCCGACTTCATGTCGAAGATGCGCCGAATCTCCGACCTCTACGGCCATCCATCCGCCGATGGGCGGGTCCTGCGTGTGGACAAGTTCGAGCCGCTGAACCTGCGACCCCGCCGGGACTGGCGACATCAGGGACGCCAGGTCCGGCTGCGGGCCAACGACACAACGCGACCGGGGCCTGCGACACATGATCGCCGCACTGGACCTGGCCAGGAAAACGGCGCTACCACATCCGGGACAGCAAACGCTGGCGCGAGTCTCACAGCTTCCTCAAGACCCCGCACTGCCGCTGCCCGACCAACGACTCTGCCTGATCCTGAGCAACTTCTCCCCGCGCAAACACCCGAGGGCGCCTGGCACACCGAACTTCCGCCCCGCAGATCTGCGATCCCGCTGGTTGCGGTGCCGTCAGCGCCTTCAGCGGTAGCCGGTGCCGGATGAACGAGGCGCTACCGACGCTCCGACTTGGGCAGCCGAAGGAGAGGTAGCGCCACAAGCAACGCCCGAACCGGATGGTCGTGTCGAGGCATGTCAGACCATGCCTCTCCAGCCGGACGCCCAGGCGTCCGCTCCCCTCGACCTAAGGAGCAGGGTGATGACCGTCAGCACTCTCAACCGGGACGAGCTACTCCAACTACCGGCGATGGTCGATCTCGCGACCGCCGCTCGCGCTCTCGGCGTGGGCCGCACGAAGGCTTATGAACTGGCGAAGAGCGGCGCCTTCCCCTGCCCGGTGCTTCGGATCGGAACCACCTACCGCGTACGTACGGCGGACCTGCCTAGGCTCGTTGGCATCGAACGGCAGCAGTCCGGCCGCGAGGATCCTCTAGTGCGAACGGACACCTGAGTCTACGTCTCTCGCTGATGGCCGGCCTCGTCGGGCGCAGCGGCCGCCCACGCCGGCCGGTACCGCCCGGCGAGCACGTCGTCGACGAGCAGCGCGAGAATGCCGGACGGCGTGAGATCAGGCCGCATCGCCGTCAGCCTCTCCATCTCCGAGGGTGTGAGGCGGATCTTGACCTGCTGATCCCGCCTTTCCCGCGTCGGCAGCGGCGGCAGGTTCTCGGCGACAGGACGCTGTCGCGGCATGCCTCAACTCCTCGAACTGTCAGAACGGCTAGGTGACGAGTCGAGGTTGCCACATCCCACACCGCCTATCACCAATCACCAACTCACGAGTCCGACGGGACCGCGAATAGGTACCTCTTCTAGGTACCATCGGGTCAAGTGCGCGGTAGCTTCACGCACGAGACCAGGGCGGCAGCCCATCCCTCATGGAAGGAACAGGACGCACGTGAGCGCCTCGGACCCGATCAAGAAGGTCACCCTTCGCAGCGGCAAGACCCGCTACCGGTTCGTCCTCGACGTCGGGCGCAAGCCGGACGGACGTCGCGACCAACGCACCTACACGTTCGACACCAGGAAGGAGGCCAAGGCGGAGTACGCCCGGATCAAGCACGAGACCGACCGCGGCACGTACGTCAAGCCCGGCAGGATCACCGTCGATGAGTTCCTCGACGAGTGGCTGGCGTCCGCCACTCGCGATGTCGAGAAGGCCACCACCGCGAACTACCGCGACGCGCTCCTGCCTGTCCGCGCCCGCCTCGGCATCAAGGCGCTCCAGGACCTCACCGAGGCCGACATCGAGGCGCTGATCGACTGGATGCTCACGGAGGGACGGCGCCGGGGCGGCAAGCCGGGAACGGGGTTGGGCGTCCGGTCAGTCCGCCTGACCCTCGGCCGACTCCGGACCGCGTTGAACGTCGCGGTTCGCCGTCAGCTCGTGGTGCGGAACGTCGCGGCATTCGTGACCATCCCCCGGGCAGCGGCGAAGGCCGCCGCTGAGGAGAAGGCGAGGCACAAGCCCTGGACCCAGGACGAGGTGAAGGCGTTCCTGGCCGGCATCGCCGGCGAGCGTCTGCATGCTCCCTGCCTGCTGTCGCTCATGGGTCTGCGGCCCGCTGAGGTGTGCGGGCTGCGGTGGTCCGATGTCGACTTCGAGGCCGGGACGATCGCCGCCGGCGACAACACCCGGACGCTCGTTGACGGCGAGGTCGAGGAAAAGGAGGCCAAGTCCGCGGCCGGCAAGCGCGGGCTACCGATGCCGGCCACGGTCGCGAAGGCGCTGAAGGACTTCCAGACCCTGCAGAAGAAGGAACGACTGCAGACGGGCGAGGCATACGTCGACAGCGGCTACGTCCTGGTCGACGAGCTCGGCCGCCCCCAACGCACCGACTGGCTGCGCCGCCGGGTCTACAAGCTGATGGAGAAGGTCGGCGTGCGGAAGGTCCGGCCCTACGATGCCCGCCACGCCTGCCTGACCTACCTCGCCGGCGCCGGGGTGCCCGACGTCGTGCTGGCGGCCTGGGCCGGTCACGCGGACGGCGGCACGCTGGCCAAGCGGGTCTACGTCCACCCGGACAACAGCCACCTCAAGGTCGCCGCCGAGCACCTGGAATCGGGCCTGTTCGGGTGACTCCCGTGACACGAAATTCAGCAGTACGCGCGTACGTGATGAATTGTGAGACGAAACAGCAAGAAGGCCTCGACCCACCAAAGTGAATCAAGGCCCTGACCTGCTCTTTTGCTGTCGGGACGGCCGGATTCGAACCGACGACCCCTTGACCCCCAGTCAAGTGCGCTACCAAGCTGCGCCACGTCCCGATGCCCCCGCCAGGTCTCCCCCGCGGCAGCCGGTACAGCTTAGCGCAGGATCTTCGCACCGCGCGCAGAGGCCCCTCCCGCGCCGCGCGCCACACCCCCTAGAGCATCCTAGGAGGGTGTGGCGCGGCAAAACGGCGGCGCCCGAAGCGTCAGCCGTGGGCCTTGCCCCGGCCTCCGGGGCCGAGCTTCTTGCGCGGGCGTACCGAGATCTCGATCGGGCTGCCCTCGAAGCCGAACTCCTCGCGGAGCTTGCGCTCGACGAAGCGCTGGTAGCCGGCGTCCAGCGGGCCGGTGGTGAACAGCACGAAGCGCGGCGGCGCCGCCCCGGCCTGGGTGGCGAACAGGATGCGCGGCGCGCGTCCGCCGCGTACCGGGTGCGGGGTGGCCTGGACCAGCGCGGTGAGCCACTGGTTGAGCTGCGCGGTGGGGATGCGCGTCTCCCAGCTCGCCAGCGCCTTGCGCAGCGCGGGCGCGAGCTTGTCGACCGCGCGGCCGGTCTTCGCGGACAGGTTCAGCCGGATCGCCCAGGGGATGCGCCGCAGCTCCCGGTCGATCTCCTTGTCCAGGTAGTAGCGGCGGTCGCCGTCGACCAGGTCCCACTTGTTGAACGCGATGACCAGCGCCCGCCCGGACTCGACGACCATGGTGAGGATCCGCTGGTCCTGCTCGCTGATCACCTCGCTGGAGTCGAGCAGCACCACGGCGACCTCGGCCGCCTCGATCGCCGAGGCGGTACGCAGGCTGGCGTAGTACTCGGTGCCGCTGGCCTTGCCGACCCGCTTGCGCAGGCCGGCGGTGTCGACCAGCTGCCAGGTCTCGCCGCCGATCTCGACCAGGCTGTCGACCGGGTCGACTGTGGTGCCGGCGACCGAGTCGACCACCGCGCGCTCCTCGCCGGAGAAGCGGTTGAGCAGGCTGGACTTGCCGACGTTGGGGCGGCCCACCAGCGCCACCCGGCGGGGGCCGCGCGGCCGGTCCTCCACGATCTTCGGCGCCTCGGGCAGCGCGTCCATGATCGCGTCGAGCAGGTCGCCGGAGCCCCGGCCGTGCAGTGCCGAGATCGGGAACGGCTCACCGAGGCCGAGCGACCACAGCGAGGTCGCCTCCATCTCGATGGTGGCGTTGTCGGCCTTGTTCGCGATGAGGATCACCGGCTTGGCGCTGCGGCGCAGCATCTTCACCGCTGCCTCGTCCACGTCGGTCGCGCCGACCATGGCGTCCACCACGAACAGCACCACGTCGGCGGTCGCCACAGCGGTCTCGGCCTGCGCGGCGATGGCCGCGGCCCGGTCCTTGGCGTCGGGCTCCCAGCCGCCGGTGTCCACCACCGTGAACGCCCGGCCGTTCCACTGCGCGTCGTAGGGCACCCGGTCCCGGGTCACGCCGGGGATGTCCTCCACGACCGCCTGCCGGCGGCCGATGATGCGGTTGACCAGCGTGGACTTGCCGACGTTCGGACGGCCGACCACTGCCACCACGGGCTGCGGGCCGGTCGGCTCACCGGAGTCGGCCTCCGGCTCGCGCAGCTCCACCCAGCTACCGAAATCATTGTCACTCACGCCACACCCCGCTCGGTGAGCATGTCGCGCAGACGTGCCACTACCTCGTCGATGCCCAGCTCGGTGGTGTCCAGCACCACCGCGTCGGGGGCCTGCTGCAACGGGTTGACCGTGCGGGTCGAGTCGAGCCGGTCCCGGCGGGCCAGGTCGGCGGCGGTCGCCGCGACGTCGGCGGCGTCCTCGGCGCTGCGGCGCTTCGCGCGCGCCGCCTCGGAGGCGGTCAGGTACACCTTCAGGTCCGCGTCCGGCGCGACCACCGAGCCGATGTCCCGGCCTTCGACCACGATCCGGCCCGCGTCGGCGATCACCCGCCGCTGCCGGTCCACCAGCAGCTCGCGTACGGCGGCGACGGCGGCGACCGCGGACACCGCCTGAGTCACCTCGGCGCCGCGGATGGCTGTGGACACGTCGGTGCCGTCGACTGTCACGGCGTACCCCTGGGGGTCGGTGCCGATGCGGAGGTCGGCCTCGGCGGCGACCTTCGCCACCGACTCGGTGTCGGTGAGTTCCACCCCGGAGCGCAGGACCGCCCAGGTCAGCGCCCGGTACATGGCGCCGGTGTCGAGGTAGCGGGCGCCCAGGCCCGTGGCCAGTCGCCGCGACACGGTGGACTTCCCCGAACCGGACGGCCCGTCCACAGCGACCACGCATCGCCCGGCCGGTACGTTTTCCTCCACCGTTGTCCTCCTCAGCCCGTACCTCGCGGGTCGCCCGATTCCCGGGCGCCGTTGAGCGGATGGTTCTGTCGTCAATCATGCCCGCGCCGCGCGGGCGTCCCGCCGGGCCGGCGTGTGCCGGCCCGCGGACCGCGTCGAAGCCTACCGGGAGCGGTACCCCGATCGGCGGGTCAGTCACCCACCGCCTTGAACAGGGCGGCGACCTCCGCGTTCGTCAGCCGCCGCAGCCGCCCGGTGCGCAGGTCGCCGAGCTTGATCGGACCGATCGAGGTACGGATCAGACGGGACACCGGGTGTCCCACCTCGGCCATCAGGCGCCGGACGATGTGCTTGCGCCCCTCGTGCAGGGTCAGCTCCACCTGGGCGGTTTTACCAAGCGTGTCGACCACCTTGAACCCGTGGACCTTCACCGGCCCGTCCTCCAGCTCGACGCCGGCGGTGAGCCGCTTGCTCAGGTTGCGCGGGATCGGCCCGGCGACCTCGGCGAGGTAGGTCTTGAGCACCTCGTACGACGGGTGCATGAGCTTGTGGGCGAGGGTGCCGTCGTTCGTGAGCAGGAGCAGGCCCTCGCTGTCGGCGTCGAGCCGCCCGACGTGGTAGACCCGCTGCTCCAGCCGCGCGCCGATGAAGTCGGCGAGCTCGGTGCGGCCCTTCTCGTCAGCCATGGTGGTGACCACCCCGCGCGGCTTGTTCATCGCCACGTAGACCAGGCGGACGTCGGCCTGGAGCCGCTCCCCGTCGACGACGATCACGTCGCGGGCCGGGTCGGCCTTGTCGCCGAGCTGCGCCACCCGCCCGTTCACTGTCACCCGGCGCCGGAAGATCAGGTCTTCACAGGCGCGCCGGGAACCCACCCCCGCGGCGGCGAGCACCTTCTGCAGGCGCTCGGCGCCCTCGTACACGGGGGCGTCGGGCTTCGGGGCACGGTCATCGCGTCGCATCGGCAAGCTCTTCTACGTCGTCGGGAAGGAACGGGGCGAGCGGCGGCAGGTCGTCCACCGAGTTCAGCCCCAGCTTCTCCAGGAACATGGTGGTGGTCCGGTAGAGGTAGGCGCCGCTGTCCGCTTCGGTGCCGCACTCCTCGACCAGGCCGCGACCCACCAGGGTACGGAGGACCCCGTCGCAGTTGACACCCCGGATGGCCGAGATGCGGGAACGGGTCACCGGCTGGCGGTAGGCGACCACGGCCAGGGTCTCCAGCGCGGCCTGGGTCAGCCGCACGGACTGCCCGTCCAGCACGAACCGTTCCACGTACGTCGCGTATTCCGGGCGGGTGTAGAGACGCCAGCCACCCGCCGCCCGGCGCAGGTCGAACCCGTGCCCGGCCGCGGTGTACCCGGCGGCGATCTCGTCGAGCATCGCGCCGACCCGCTCCGGGGCCTGTTCGAGGACCTCGGCCAGGGTCAGCTCGCTGACCGGCTGGTCCACCACGAGCAGGATCGCCTCCAGGGCGCCGCGCAGCTCCGCGTCGTCCAGGACGGGTGCGGGCGGCGGTTCCGGCACGGCTCGCCGCCGTCCCCGCTTCGGGGGTACGCCCTCAGCACCCGCTCCCCCGCCCTCCTGCCGCGCCGCGTCCCGCCCGGCGTCGTCGCCGAGGGCGGCCACTGGCCGATCGCCGACCGCAGGCGACGGGCGATCGTCGTCGGACCCCTCAGCGCCCGCCGCACCGCCCCCGGACCCGGTCGCCGTCCCGCCCGCCCCGCTCGCCCCGCCCGCCCCGCCCGCCCCGCCCGCCCCGCTCGCCCCGCTCGCCCCGCTCGCCCCCGAGATCTTGGTACGGTCCCGCCCCTCAGAGGGCGCCCCCGTACCAAGATCCGGCACGGCCGGGACCGCAGCGGCGATCTTGGAAGGAATCGGCCCCTCTGAGGGCCCCTCGCTTCCAAGATCTGTGGACGGCTTCGATGCGGTGTCCGTGATGTCGGGTTTCGAGGGGTGGGTGTCGGCCGGGACGGTGTCGTCCGGGGCGGGCTTGGGCGGGGTGGGGCGCTCCCACGGGGGCACCCAGGCGGCGGCCTGGTCGGCCAGGGAGTCGCGGCGTTCCTGGTCGCTCATCCGTTCACTCCTGCGTCGGTGCGGGTTCGTCCGCCGCCTCGGTGGGCACGGCGGGCTCGGATGCCGTAGGCGCTGCGACGCCGCCCGGCACGGCGGCATCGCCAGTCACGGCAGCATCGCCAGTCACGACGGCGCCGGCCGGAGCATCGTCGGCCGGAGCAGCAGCGTCGTCGGCCGGCGCGGCGGGGACGGACGTGGTCGTGGGCTCGGGGGTGCCGGCGTACTCGTCGACTGTCAGCTCGGCGTCACCGTCGGCCGGGCCGGTCCAGCGGACCGTCAGCTCCTCCAGCGCCTGCTCCTGCACGAACGCCACCAGGCCCTGCCGGTACAGCTCCAGCAGCGCCAGGAACCGGGCCACCACTTCGAGCGTCATCTCGCAGTCGGCGCAGAGCAGCGAGAACGTGGCGACCCCGGCTCGGCGCAGCCGGTCGGCGATGATGCCGGCGTGTTCCCGGACGCTGACCCGGACCATGTGCACGTGCGCGATGGACACCTCGGGCACCGGTTTCGGGCTCATCGCCTTGACCGCCAGCTTGCGCAGCCGCTCCGGGCCGATGCCGAGCACCAGGTCGGGCAGCGCCTCGGCGTACCGCGGTTCGAGGGTGACCGCCCGCGGGTAGCGCCGGCCGCCGACCGCCTCCAGCTCGGCGATGTGCGCGGCGGCCTCCTTGTACGCCTTGTACTGCAACAGCCGGGCGAACAACAGGTCCCGCGCCTCCAGCAGCGCCAGGTCCTCCTCGTCCTCGACCTCGGCCGAGGGCAGCAGCCGGGCCGCCTTCAGGTCCAGCAGGGTGGCGGCGACGAGCAGGAACTCGCTTGTCTCGTCCAGGTCCCACTGGTCGCCCATGGCGCGCAGGTACGCGATGAACTCGTCGGTGACCTTGTGCAGGGCGACCTCGGTGACGTCCAGCTTGTGCTTGCTGATCAGCTGGAGCAGCAGGTCGAACGGGCCGGTGAAGTTGTCCAGCCGGACAGTGAAGCCACTGGTCTCCGGGCTGTCGGGCACCACACCGTCGACCTCGGCGGCCAGCTCCGCGGCGACGGCGGCGTCACCGGGGCCGTGCGGCGGGTCGAGGGGCGGTGCGGTCACCGGGAAACCGTAGACGACGCGGCGGGCAGCCGGCGTACGCCCTACCGGTCCGCCTGGGCGGCGATGACCTCCCGGGCCAGCTGCCGGTAGTTGCGCGCGCCGGAGGAGGCCGGGTCGAGGGTGGTGATCGGGGCGCCGGCCACCGTGGACTCGGGGAACTTCACCGTCTTGGTGATGACGGTCTGGTAGACCTTGTCGCCGAACGCCTCGACCACCCGCTGCAGCACCTGCCGGCAGTGGGTGGTGCGGCTGTCGTACATGGTGGCGAGGATGCCTTCGAGTTCCAGGTCGAAGTTGAGCCGCTCGCGCACCTTGTCGATGGTGTCCAGCAGCAGCGCCACACCGCGCAGGCTGAAGAACTCGCACTCCAGCGGGATGAGCACGCCGTGCGCGACGGTGAGCGCGTTGATCGCCAGCAGGCCCAGCGAGGGCTGGCAGTCGATCAGGATGAAGTCGTACTCCTTGCGGATGGTGCGCAGCACCCGCGCCAGGGCCATCTCCCGGGCGACCTCGTTCACCAGCTGGATCTCGGCGGCGGAGAGGTCGATGTTGGCGGGCAGCAGGTGCAGGCCGGCCACGTCGGTCTTGATCAGGACGTCCTCGGCGGTGACGTCGTCCTGCATCAGCAGGTTGTAGACCGACAGGTCCAGGTTGTGCGGGTTGACGCCCAGCCCGACGGAGAGGGCGCCCTGCGGGTCGAAGTCGACGAGGAGCACCTTGCGGCCGTACTCGGCCAGGGCCGCGCCCAGGTTGATGGTCGTCGTGGTCTTGCCGACGCCGCCCTTCTGGTTGGCCATCGCGATGATCCGCGCCGGGCCGTGCCGGTCGGTCGGCATGGGTTCGGGGATCGGCTTGCGCATGGTGTACGCGGCCGGGTCGGCGGGGCCGAGATCGGCACCGAGCGTCGCCTGCTGCTCACGGAGCTCCGACGTCCAGGTCTCGGCACGGTCACCGTTGCCTGCCATGTCCTCGTTGCCCCCTCCCGACGACCACCCGGCGTCGGAGCCGTCCGACGTCCCTCGCGGCGCCGCTGCGCACCCCCGGTCCGTCGTACCTGGAGGCCCGCGCCGATGCCGACTGTACGCCACCGGCCAGCAGCGCGTTCGGTAGCGGGTCGGCGTGTCGGCCGCCCGTCAGCCAGGGCCGGTCGCGTCGGCGCTCAGCGGGCGCGCGGATGCGCTGTCGCGTACACCTCGCGCAGCCGCTCCACGGTCACCAGCGTGTAGACCTGGGTGGTGGTCACCGAGGCGTGGCCGAGCAGTTCCTGCACCACGCGCACGTCGGCGCCGCCGTCGAGCAGGTGGGTGGCGTACGAGTGGCGCAGCGTGTGCGGGGAGACCGCGTCGCGCCCGTCGACGGGCAGGCCGGCGCGGGTGGCAGCGGAGCGCAGCACCGCCCAGGCGCCCTGCCGGGTGAGCGGGCCACCACGGGCGTTGACGAAGACCGCGTGGGTGCCACGCCCGGCGGCGAGCAGCGCCGGGCGGCCCCGGACCAGCCAGGCGCGCAGCGCGTCGGCCGCGTACCCGCCGACCGGGACCAGCCGGGTCCGGCCGCCCTTGCCGCGCAGCAGCACGGTGCCGGCGTCCAGGTCGAGGTCGTCGACCGCCGCGCCGACCGCCTCGGAGATGCGCGCGCCGGTGCCGTACAGGAATTCCAGCAGTGCCCGGTCGCGCAGCGCGCGGGCGGCGGCGTCGCCGGTGGCGCCGGGCAGGCCGGCGGCCTCCAGCAGCCGCAGGACCGCGTCGACCGGCAGCGCCCGGGGCAGCCGGCGCGGCGGTGCGGGCGGCCGGACGTCGCGGCTGGGGTCGGCGCCGGCGAGTCCCTCGCGCAGCGCGAAGCGGTGCAGGCCGCGTACCGCGCTGGCGGCGCGGGCGGCGGACGAGACGGCGAGCGGCGGGTGGTCGTCGTCGCCCGCGCGCAGCCGGGCCAGGTGGGCCTCGACCTGCGCGGGCCCGGCGGCGGCCAGGTCGGTCACCCCGGCCGCGGCCAGGGTGGCCAGGTAGCGGTCCAGATCCCGGCGGTACGAGGCGAGCGTGTTCGCGGACAGCCCGCGTTCGACGGTGAGGTGGTCCAGGTAGGCCCGGACCGCACGGCGCAGGGCCGGCGCGGGTTCCGCGCCGGCCCCGCGCACCGCGGCGTCGGTCAGCTCAGCACCTCGTCCAGCGGCAGCACGTCCATGCCGTGCGCCTCGGCGACCGGCCCGTAGACGACCTTGCCGGCGTGGGTGTTCAGGCCCAGCGCCAGCGCCGGGTCGTTGCGCAGCGCCTGCTGCCAGCCCTGGTTGGCCAGTTCGAGGGCGTACGGCAGGGTGACGTTCGTCAGCGCGTAGGTGCTGGTGTTCGGCACCGCGCCCGGCATGTTCGCCACGCAGTAGAAGATCGAGTCGTGGACCTTGTAGACCGGGTCGGCGTGCGTGGTCGGGCGCGAGTCCTCGAAGCAGCCGCCCTGGTCGATGGCGATGTCGACGAGCACACTGCCCGGCTTCATCCGGGAGACCAGCTCGTTGGAGATGAGCTTCGGGGCCTTCGCGCCGGGCACCAGCACCGCGCCGATGACCAGGTCCGCGTCGAGCACGGCCCGTTCGATCTCGTACGCGTTGGAGGCGACGGTCTGCAGGTGGCCCCGGTAGATGGCGTCGGCCTGGCGCAGCCGGGCCACGTTCTTGTCCAGCAGCAGCACCTCGGACTGCAGGCCGAGCGCGATGGCGGCGGCGTTCAGGCCGGACACGCCCGCGCCGATGACCACGGTCTTCGCCGCGTACACGCCGGAGACGCCGCCGGGCAGCACGCCCCGCCCGCCGCCGGTGCGCATCATGTAGAAGGCGCCCACCTGCGGGGCGAGCCGGCCGGCCACCTCGGACATCGGGGCCAGCAGCGGCAGCGACCGGTCGGGCAGCTCGACCGTCTCGTACGCGATGCCGGTGACCTTGCGGTCGACCAGCGCGTCCGTGCACTCGCGGGACGCGGCCAGGTGCAGGTAGGTGAACAGCACCTGCCCCTCGCGCATCCGGTGGTACTCCTCGGCGATCGGCTCCTTGACCTTGAGCACCAGCTCGGCGGTGTCCCACACCTCGTCGGCGGTGGCCAGGATCTTCGCGCCGGCGGCGGCGAACTCGTCGTCGGTGATGCTGGAACCGACGCCCGCGCCTGCCTCCACGAAGACCTCGTGGCCGTGGCGGGTGAACTCGTTGACGCCCGCGGGTGTGATCGCCACCCGGTACTCGTGGTTCTTGACCTCGCGGGGGATTCCGACCTTCACGATGCAGACACCTTCCTCCGGGGCGGTTCACCCCCGACTGCGCGGCGCCGCGCCGGCTCCGTTGCCGGCGCGGTCTGCCGGTCCCGCCGGCGGCAGTCTAGGCCCGTGGAAGGTCCACCGGCCGCGACACTGTGACATCCGGTGGCCGCTGGTCCTGACGGTCTGTCAGGCAACCCCTCGGGCCGCCCGGTGGAGACGTCACCCGCCGACGGGACAGAGTTCGATGTCATCTTCGCACCGGCGCCGCGGCGACGCCGGACGGACGTGAACTACCGCGAAGGGCCGCCCGGCGCGGTACGCCGGGCCGCCCCAAGCGAAGTCCCCCCTCAGCGCGGCAGCGGCGCCTCCGGGCGGCGCAGCTCGGTGAAGCCGGTCTCGCGGGCGCGGGCGGCGGCGAGCAGTCCGGCCACGCAGGAGGCGTTGGTGATCTCGCCGGCCAGGACCATCCGCACCGCCTCGTCCAGGTCCACGCGCACCACCTGGAGGTCGGCCTCCTCGTCGTGGCGGTGGTGCCGCTGCTCGGCCGGCACGTCGGCCAGGTCGCGGGCCAGGAAGACCCGGACCACCTCGTCGGTGAAGCCGGGCGAGCTGTGCAGGTCGACGAGCACGTCGACGCGCCCCGCGGTGAGGTCCGCCTCCTCGCCCAGCTCCCGCAGCGCGGCGGCGGCCAGGTCCTCGCCGCCGACGTCCATCAGACCGGCGGGCAGCTCCCACAGGTGCCGGCCGACCGGGTGCCGGTACTGGCGGATCAGCACCACCTGACCGGCGTCGTCGAGCGCCACCACGGCGACCGCGCCGACGTGCCGCACGTAGTCGCGGGTCGCGCTGCCGCCGCCGGGCATGGTGACGTCGTCGCTGACCACGGAGAAGATCCGGCCGGACCAGATCTCCCGGCGGCCGGTCACCTCATAGCGGTGCTCGACGCCGCTCACTTCCCGGACGCCTTCGCGCCGCCGCCGCGGCCGGTCTTCTTCGACGCGCCGTCCAGGTCCACCGGCAGCTGGTCGGCCTGCGAGTACGCCACGGCGGCGCCGACGAACGCGGCGAACAGCGGATGCGGCCGGGTGGGGCGGCTCTTCAGCTCCGGGTGCGCCTGGGTGGCCACGAAGAACGGGTGCAGGGTGCGGTCCAGCTCGACGAACTCGACCAGCCGCCCGTCCGGCGAGGTGCCGGAGATGTTCAGGCCGGCCTTCGCGAGCTGGTCGCGGTAGGCGTTGTTCACCTCGTACCGGTGCCGGTGCCGCTCGCTGACCTCGGTGCTGCCGTACGCCTCGGCGACGATCGAGCCCTCGGCCAGCTTCGCCGGGTACGCCCCGAGCCGCATGGTGCCGCCCAGGTCGCCGCGCCCGGCGACGATGTCCTCCTGGTCGGCCATGGTGGCGATGACCGGGTGCACTGCCTCCTCGTCGAACTCCAGCGAGTTCGCCCCGTCGAGGTTGGCCAGGTGCCGGGCCACCTCGATGGTCATGCACTGCAGGCCGAGGCAGAGGCCGAGCAGCGGGACGCCGTTCTCCCGCGCGTACCGGGCGGTGCCGACCTTGCCCTCGATGCCGCGCACGCCGAAGCCGCCGGGGATCACGATGCCGTCGACGCCGGACAGCGCGGCGGCGGCACCGGCCGGGGTCACGCAGTCGTCGCTGGGCACCCACTTGAGCTGCACCCGGGCGCGGTGGCCGAACCCGGCCGCCCGGATCGCCTCGCTCACCGACAGGTACGCGTCGGGCAGGTCGACGTACTTGCCGACCAGCGCCACGGTGATCGTGTGCCGGGGCTGGTGCACCCGCTCCAGCAGGTCGTCCCAGCGGGTCCAGTCGACGTCGCGGAACGACAGGCCGAGCCGGCGCACCACGTACGCGTCGAGGCCCTCGCGGTGCAGCACCTTGGGGATGTCGTAGATGCTCGGCGCGTCCGGCGCGGCGGTGACCGCCTCCCGGTCGACGTCGCAGTACAGCGACAGCTTCTCCTTGACCTTCTCCGGGATCTCCCGGTCGCAGCGCAGCACCAGCGCGTCGGGCTGGATGCCGATGCTGCGCAGCTGCGCCACCGAGTGCTGGGTCGGCTTGGTCTTCAGCTCGCCCGACGGCGCCAGGTACGGCACCAGCGACACGTGCAGGTAGAAGCAGTTGTCCCGGCCCAGGTCGTGGCGGATCTGCCGGATCGACTCCAGGAACGGCAGCGACTCGATGTCGCCGACGGTGCCGCCGACCTCGGTGATCACCACGTCGGGCACCTGGCTGTCGGCGTCCGGGTCGGCCATGCCGCGGATGCGGGCCTTGATCTCGTTGGTGATGTGCGGGATGACCTGCACCGTGTCGCCGAGGTATTCCCCGCGCCGCTCCTTGGCGATCACCGCCGAGTAGATCTGGCCGGTGGTGACGTTCGCCTTGCCGGAGAGGTCCCGGTCGAGGAACCGCTCGTAGTGGCCGACGTCGAGGTCGGTCTCGGCGCCGTCCTCGGTGACGAAGACCTCGCCGTGCTGGAACGGGTTCATCGTGCCGGGGTCGACGTTCAGGTACGGGTCGAGCTTCTGCATCACCACGCGCAGTCCGCGCGCGGTCAGCAGACTGCCGAGGCTGGAGGCGGTGAGGCCCTTACCCAGCGAGGAGGCGACGCCCCCGGTGACGAAAATGTGCCTGGTCGTCCGTGCTGTAGGGGCCAACGCCTGCTCCCGTGTCGTCCGTAGCGGTCGTGCGAACCGCCGTGCCGATCAGCAGAGTGATCACGCGATCCACGGGATTCCACGGTAACACCATCCGGACCGTGAGCCGGCGTCGCACCCGCTGTCGGCGCACGTGGGGCCGGTGGCGACCCTCTCCGGCCCGGCGCGACGGCCCTCTCCGGCCCGGCGCGGCGACCCGGCACGGCGGCCCGGACGGTCCGGTTCAGCCGGCGGGGATCTCGGTGGACGCCGGGGCCGGCTGTGCGGGGATCCGCGCACCGGCGGCACGTGGGCCCTCCGGCGCCTCCTCGCCTGCGGAGTCCCGCCCGGCCGGCTTCCCGGTCTCCCCCGGGCCGTCGCCCGCCCCGGCCGCGCCGTCGGCAGCCGCCCGGTCGCCGCCGGAACCGTCACCGGCCGCGCCGCCACCGCCCGGCCCGCCGCCCGGTGGGACCGCGCCCGTCTCCCCGCCGGGACGCCCGCTGTCGGGCACCGTACGGTCGGTGGAGTGGTCCAGCACCCGCAGCGCGGCGAGGGCCGCCATCGGCACCACGAGCGCCGCCGCCGCGCCGGCCACGTCCAGCGCCCGCCCGCCGAGTACGCCGCCCAGCCCGACGGCCACGCCGGTGCCGGCCATCGCCGCCCGGATCGCCGGGTAGATGCCGAACAGCCGCATCAGCCCGCCCCACGGCTGCAGCAGCGCTAGCCAGACCAGCGCGGCCCCGGCCAGGGCCAGCACTGTCAGCGGGCTGTTCACCAGCGTCTGGAAGTTGGAGCTGCCGGACCGGTGCACGGTGAGCCCGCCGGTGCCGTCGCCGAGCGCGGCAAGGAACCGGCCCAGGCTGCCCCGCTCGGCCGCCGGGCGACCGAGGTCGACCAGGGCGAAGCCGACGGTGACCGCGAGCGCGGCCATCGTCGCCCAGGCCAGCCGGCTCACGGTGAGCCAGCCGCCGGTGCAGATGGCGGCCGCGACGCTCACCCCGGCGGTGAGCGCGATGGCCCCGATCGAGTCGGCGCCCAGGTACGGGCTGCCCACTATCACGACGGCCAGGCCGCCGACGGTCACCATCACCATCGGCCGCCAGCCCTTGCGGAACCGCTGGGCGAGCCAGCCGCCGCTCAGCAGCGCCCCGGCGATGAACACGCCCAGCCCGACGGTGCCGAGACCGGCGTACCGGCCGCCCTCCAGCGCCGAGTAGCCGACCACGCCGTTGAGCTGCAACCGGGAGCCGGTGAGCACGTCCACACCCACGACGAGCGTGGCCAGCCCGGCGACGGCGCCGAGCGGGCCGAGCGTGCGCTCGTGGCCGGGAGTGAACCGGACCAGGGCCGTGCCGCCGACGATGAGCAGCGCGGTCACCGACGCGTACCACAGGCCGGCGTGGTCCCCCCGCCACCAGGGCACGGCGTCGGCGAGCAGCGCCGCGGGCACTGCCAGCGCGACCGCGATCAGCAGCAGCTCCACCACTGCGACGATCCGCCGGGACACCGGTTCCGGCCCGTGCGGTCCGGCGTGCCGGCGGGCCCGGCGCAGCAGCGGCAGCACCGCCACCGCGAGGGCGAGCTGGGCGGCGGCGAGCAGCGTGAAGAACCAGCCGGCGACGCGGCGCTGGGCGGCGGCCTCCCGGTCCGCGTCGGCGGGCGCCTCGATCGCGGCCCGCAGGTCGTCCGGCCGGTCGTCGACGGTCACCGCCGGCCGGCCGAGGAACGCCCGGTCCGGCATCGGCTTGTCGAGCACCGCGAGCACCGTCGGGGCCAGGTCGATCAGTTGCAGGTAGCCGGACCGGGCGGTGCTCGGCGAGGTCAGCCAGCCACCCTCCCAGCCGGGGCCGTCGGCGACCGCCACGTGCAGCCGCGCCGGGTAGTCGGTGTCGGACACGCCCGCGACGAGCACCAGCGAGCGCGGCGGCCGGGCGGCCAGCACCCGGGCCAGCCGGGCGTCGGCCTGCCGCGCCTGAACGGCCCGTACGGCTCGGTCGTCGTCGTCGACGGTGCCGATGTCGACGATGCTCAGCACGCAGGAGCCGAGCAGTTCCGCCGGGTCCTCGGGCAGCGTGGGGGCGTACCTGTCGACCCGCCCGAACGGGCGGGCGGCGGCCACCGCGGCGCCCGGCCCGACCGCCACCGAGCAGCGCACCGACTCGGCCAGCGCGCCGGGCGTGGCGCCCCAGGAGAGCTGGTCCTGGTTGTGCGCCACCGCGCCGGCCTGGTCGGGCAGGTTCGCGCCGATGCCGTCGGGCCGCTCGACGGTGACCGAGGTGGCCGGGCAGCCGCCACCCGGGCGGGCGCCGGGCCACGCCGCGTAGTTCCCCGCGCCGAGCGTGAGCCACCCGTCGACCGGGCAGGTGGGACGGTGCGCGGAGCGCACCGAGAGCGACCCGATCGCGCCCTGCTCGGCCATCCGCCACAGCGTCGGCGTGTTCTCCGGGTCGACGTCGTCCCACCGCAGGCCCGCCGCGCCGACGAGCACCACGAAGTCGGCGCCGGGCCGGGACGCGCCGTCGTCCGGACGGGCGGAGAGCGCGGTGATGCCCAGCGCCACCACGATCAGGGTCAGCAGGACCGGGGTCAGTCTGCGCAGCATCAGCGGTTCCCGGTCGACAGCTGGGGCGTCAGCTCGGCGTAGAGGCCGGCGAGCGCGGCCACGGTGTCCGCCTCGGTGGGCCAGGTAGCGGCCCGCGCCATCCCACGGCGGCCCAGTTCGGCCCGGCGTACGGGGTCGTCGAGCAGGTCGCGCACCGCCGCGTCGACGGCGTCCACGTCACCGGGCGGCACCAGCACGGCGGCGTCGCCGACCAGGTCCGGCAGCCCGCCGACGGCGGTCGCGACGAGCGGCACGCCCGCCCGCAGCGCCTCCTGCGCGAACAACTGTCGGGCCTCCCAGTCGCTGGTCACCACGGCGAGGTCGGTACCGGCCAGCAGGTCCGCCACGTCGGTGCGGTGCCCGAGCAGCGTCACCGGCGCGCGGGCGGCCGAGATCCGGGCGGCCAGCGGCAGGTACGCCGGACCGCTGCCGGCGATCACCACGAGCGGGGCGGGGGTGCGGGTGCGCCAGCGGGCGGCGGCGTCGATCAGCACGTCGTACCGCTTCTGCGGGTGCAGTCGACCCACTGACAGGATCAGCTCACGGTCGGCGGCGACGCCGAACTCGGCGCGTACCGCGGTGCGGCGGCGACGCGGCGCGGGCAGCACCGGCGCGGCGACCGGGGCCAGGCGGGCGTCGGCGGCGCCGAGCGCGGCGGCGCGGTCGACCAGGTCGGCGGAGGCGCCCAGGGCGACCCGCACGGACCGGGCGACGACCCGCTCGACCAGCCGGGACACCGCGCCGCGCAGGCCACCGGCGAGGACCGCGTTGTGCCAGGTGACGACCAGCGGCGCGGCGGGGCGGGCGAGCGCGGCGACCAGGCCGGCGCGCAGCCCGTGCGCGTGCACCACGTCGACAGGTGTGTCCGCGAGCGCCCGGCGCAGCGCGGTGACCGCGCGCGCGTCGCCCGGCGTGGGGCTGGCCGGGATCTCCACCGGCGCGAACCGGGCCCCGGCGGCGGTGAAGTCGAACTGTTCCTCGGTGGCGGCCGGGCCGCAGACCAGCACGGACGCGCCGGCCTCGGTCAGCCCCCGGCTGACCGAGCGCACGTGCTGCCCGACCCCGCCGGTGCTGGAGGCGAGCACCAGGGCCACCGACCCGGGCCAGCGCGGTGCCGGCGAGGCGTCCGTCATGAGGAAACGGTCTCCCTTCCGTCACCCCGCTCGCCGGGGTGCTGCTGCGCCGGCGGGCCGTCGTCCCCGCCGGCCGGGCGTCGCCGGCGTAGCCGGCGGGTCACGGCCGCGAGCAGCGGCCGCAGGTCGCGGGCGTCGGTCAGCCAGGCGACGGCCAGGAACAGGACACCGACCACGACCCCGGACAGCATGCCCTGCGCGAGCGCCCGCGGTGTCGTCGGGGTGCCGTCGCCGAGCCCGGCGAGTCCCGCCGCGACGGCCGTCCCGCCGGCCGCCGCGACGACGGCGGCGAGCAGCCCGGCGGCGCCGGCCCGGCCCGCACCGGCGAGCGCCCCGCCACCGGCGGCCCGCCGGACCGCGACGAGCAGCAGCACGCCGAGCAGCAGCATCCCGGCGGAGCTCGCCAGCGTCACCGCGAGCACCCGGTCGGCGAGCGGGAGCGCCTGGGCGGCGAGGACGGCGAGCGCGGGCACGCTGAGCCAGCCGAGCGCGGTGGCGACCGTGGCCCGGCGCGTCTCGCCGCGCGCGTACAGGGCGCGGGTGAGGACCGCGAACAGGCCGTAGCCGACGAGGCCGGGCGCGAACCCGGCGATCGCGGCCGCCGCGGTACGCGCGTCGAGCGGGTCGGCGAAGAAGAAGTGCCCGACCGGAATGGCGGTGCCGACCAGCGCGGCGGCGCCGAGCAGGCTGAGCAGCACGACGCCGCGTACCGCCGGGGCCAGCGTCTCCCGGTAGGCACGCTCGTCGCCGGTGGCCCGGGCCGCCACGAGCGTCGGGTACGCGGCCACCGCCAGCGGCACCGCCAGCACCGCCCAGGGCAGGAAGTAGACGGTCTGGGCCAGGTTGTAGACGCCGACGTCGGCGGTCCGGCCGTAGGTGACCTGGTTGAGCGCGACCACCAGCGCGATCTGCTGCGCGGTCACGGTGACCACCCCGGCGACCGCCAGACCGCCGACCCGGGCCCGTGCGTCGGCCGGGAACCGGTAGCCCGGCCGGATCCGCAGCCGCAGCCGGCGCAGCGGGATCAGCAGCGACAGCGAGAGCACCACCACGCCGAGCGTGGTGCCGGCGGACAGCAGGAACTCGCCGCCGCGCCCGGCCTCGCCGATCGTGGCCAGCCGCCCCTCGGTGGCGGTGAAGCCGAGGTAGACGGCGATGACAGTGACGCTGGACAGCAGCGGCGCGATCACCGGCCAGGCGAAGCGGCGGTGCGCCTGGAGCACGCCGGTCAGCACGATGCCCACGCCGTACAGCGGCAGCTGCGGCGCGAACACGCGCAGCATCCGCGCCCCGGACTCCTGCTGGGCCGTGCTGAGACCGTTGCCGATCAGGCCCGGCAGCGGATCGGCGAACACCGCCACCAGCACGGCCAGCGGAACCAGCAGGGTCAAGGTCCAGGTCAGCAGCGCGCCCGTCGTGGCGGCCACCGCCCGCCGGTCACCCGCCTCGACCGCGCCGGCCAGCAGCGGTACGACGAGACTGGCGAGCGCGCCACCGGCGACGATCTCGAAGATGAAGTTCGGGACGTAGTTCGCCACCACGTAGGCGCCGCCGAGGTCGCTGGTGGACAGCGTCCAGGTGAACACGGCGGTCCGGCCGAAGCCGGCGAGCCGGCTGAACACGGTGAGGACGGCGATGAGGGCGGCCGCCCCGGCGACCCGGCCGGCGGCGGCGAGAGGAGCCGGTTTCGTCACGTCAGTCCGAGAGCCGGCCCAGCTCGTCGAGATGCCGCAGCCCGGGCGTGGACGCGATCACCTGGGTGAAGCTGACCTTCTCGCTGGCGGCGGTGAGCGCGGCGAGCACGGCCAGCACCCCGGCCCGGCCCAGTGGCCCGGTACGCGCGGCGAGGCTCACCCCGAGCAGCGCGCCCAGGGCGTTGGCGCCGCTGTCGCCCACCATGACGCGCTCGCCGAGGTCGTCGCCGACCAGTGCCGCCGAGGCGCCGACAGCGCCCGCCGCGACGCCGCCGTACGGGCCGGTGGTCAGCGGCACACCGAGCAGCATGCCGGACTTCAGCGCCCGGCCGGGCCGCAGGTCGAGCAGGTTGACCAGGTTGGCGGTGCCGGCCACCACGCCGGCGCCGAGCAGCACGTCGACCCCGCGGCCGAACGCCCCGGCGCTGCGGCGGCGCGGGTGCGCGGCGACCCGGCGGTCGGCGGCCAGCAGCGCCGCGGCGCCCAGCCCGGCCACGCCCACCCCGGCGACCTTCACCATCCCGGCGGTGATCTGCCCCTCCCGCAGCGCGGCGAGGTGCCCGGCGAAGCCCTTGGCGGCCTTCTGCTCGGGACGGGCGCCGACCACGTCGTCGTAGAGGCCGACAGCGCCCGCGCCGAGCCCGGCGACGAGCGCGGCGGCGCCGGCCGGTGCGCTACCGGCGCCCAGCGCGGCCCCGGTGGCCGCGCCGACGGCCAGGGCCGGACCGGCGGCCAGGGTCACCGTGCGGCCCCGGTAGTTGGTGCGTTCCAGCGCCGGCCCGCCCGGCGACGTGCGCGTCTGGCGCAGCACGTAGCGGGCGGCCAGTGCGCCCGCGCCCACGGCCAGCAGCCGACCCAGTCTCACGGGACCTCCTCGATCCGGACTTCGAACGCGACGCGGCACGGACCGGGCGGCCCGGAGCGGTCACCGGGGCAGTGTAGGCACCCGGGTGGCGGCGTTGTCGCCCACGCCGTACTGGCCGGTCTTCTTGTCGGTGAGCTGCTCCGCCAGGGCGAGGCTGGTGGCGAGCTGACCCTGCACGGTGTTGGCGTTGTCGACGGTGGAGATGGTCTGCGACAGCACCGGGTCACCGCGGACCACGGAGACGAGGTTCCCGCCGGTCGAGCCCATGCCGGCCACCACCAGCGCGCCGGCCCGGTCGAACTGCTCGGCGATCTTCACCACCGACTCGTCCTTCTTCGCCGAGTCCTTGTCCACGTACGGCTGGCCGGTGACCATCACCACCGCCTCGGCGGCGGTGGAGATCCGGTCCGCCGGGGTGAGGTACCCGGCGGTGGCGTACTGCTCCAGCACGGCACGCCGGTCGGCCTCGCTGACCGGCGGGCTTCCGGCCGGACGGTCGACGAGCACGTTGGCCAGCAGCGCGCTGGATGTCTCCACGCCGTGCCCGTTGCCGGGCAGGTTGCCGGTCGGCGCGCTGTTCGGCCGGGCCGCGGTGACCGCCAGTTCCAGCAGGTTGTTGTTGCTGTCCGGGTTGACGAACTTGTCCTGGACGTTGATCCGTCCGGTGATGTCGGCGCCGGCGGTCTGGAGCATCTTCACCACGCCGTCGGCCTGGTCGCGGCCGGTCGGCAGGGTGAGCACCAGCACCCGGCGGCTGGTCAGCTTGCCGGGCAGGACGAGCTGGGCCATCTCGCCGGCGAAGTCCTCCTCGGTCTCCAACTGCTTCTGCATGCTGTTCACCGACTGGCGCATCAGCGAGTTGTCCTTACGCAGGCCGTTCACCTGCTCCCGGAGCGAGTCGGCGACCGGCCCGTTGAGGGCGGCCGTGCCGACCACCAGGCCGATCGCCAGTGCCAGGAACACCGCGGTCAGGGACACCACGTGGTAACGAAAGTTGATCACGCTTGCAGCCTCTTGATCGTCGGGAGGGCTAGAAGAGCTGGCCGAGTTGGAACACGAAATTGTCCCACCATTCGGAGACCACGCCCAGATACGCCTTCCCGACGGTGGAGACCGCCACGGCGGAGGCCATGGCGGCCAGCGCCGACAGGACCAGCAGCAGCAGCGACGACCCGGAGATGCTCTGCCGGTAGAGCCGGCTGACGCCCTTGGCGTCGACCAGCTTGCCGCCCACCTTGAGCCGGGTCAGGAACGTCGACGCCATGCCCCCGCGTCCCTTGTCCAGGAACTCGACGAGGGTGGCGTGGGTGCCCACCGCCACCAGGAGCGAGGCGCCCTTCTCATCGGCCAGCAGCATGGCCAGGTCCTCGCTGGTGGCCGCCGCCGGGAAGGTGATCGCCGGCACGCCGAGCCCGTTGACCCGGGCCAGACCGGGCGCCCGCCCGTCCGGGTAGGCGTGCACGATCACCTCGGCGCCGCAGCGCAGCACGTCGTCGGTGACCGAGTCCATGTCCCCGATGATCATGTCAGGCGTGTAGCCCGCCTCGACCAGCGCGTCGGCCCCGCCGTCCACGCCGATCAGCACCGGCTTGAACTCCCTGATGTACGGGCGCAGCACGTCCAGGTCGGCCTTGTAGTCGTAGCCGCGCACCACGATCAGGCAGTGCCGGCCCTGGATCTGGGTCTGGATCTCCGGCACGCCGACGCCGTCGAGCAGCAGGTCGCGTTCCTGCCGCAGGTAGTCCATCGTGTTGGCGGCGAACGCCTCCAACTGCACCGACAGGCCCTCCCGGGCGTCGGCCATCGACTTGGCCACGGTCTCGGCGTCCTGCAGTGAGCCGTGCGCGACCGGCTCCTCGCCGGCGAAGACGGTGTTGCCCTCGATGCGGATTCGGTCGCCCTCGCGGACCTGCTCGAAGACGCCCTCGCCGAGATCGTCCAGCAGCGGGATGCCGGCCGAGACCAACACCTCGGGCCCGAGGTTCGGATAGCGGCCGGAGACCGACGGCTTCGCGTTCAGCACCGCCGCCACACCCACCGCGACGAGCGAGTCGGCCGCCACCCGGTCCAGGTCGACATGGTCGATGACCGCGATGTCGCCGGGCCGCAGCCGCCCGACCAGCCGTTTCGTCCGGCGGTCCAGGCGCGCGGTGCCGACGATGGAGCCCGGCTCCGGGTTCCGGCTCCGGCGCAGTGTGGGTAGACGCATCGTGACCATCCTGGCATGTGAGGCAGGTTTTGCTGTCGCGACATGCCTGAGCAGGGCCGCCTACCCAGGGAAGCACACCGGGACCCGCGCCGGTGTGCTTGCGCTCACAATCGGGGTATCACGGACGCCTTTCCTTGGCCGCCACTGCCAGGAGTTCCTCGGCGTGGGCGATACCCAGATCCGAGTCCGGCAAACCGGCGAGCATCCGGGCCAGTTCGCGGGCGCGCTCGGTGTCCTCCACCACACGCACCCCGCTGGTGGTGACCGCTCCCCCGGTGTCCTTGGCCACCACCAGGTGCCGGTCCGCGAACGCGGCCACCTGCGGCAGGTGCGTGACCACGAGCACCTGGTGGCTGCGGGCCAGCCGGGCCAGCCGGCGACCGATCTCCACCGCGGCCTGGCCGCCGACCCCCGCGTCGACCTCGTCGAACACCAGCGTGGGCGGGCCACCGGAACCGGCGAAGACCACCTCGATGGCGAGCATCACCCGGGACAGCTCGCCGCCGGAGGCGCCCTTCTGCAACGGCAGCGCCGGTGCGCCCGGGTGCGCCAGCAACCGCAGCTCCACCTCGTCGGCGCCGTCCGCGCCGACGCCGGTCTCGACGCCGTTGACCGGCAGGCTCGGCTCGGACCGGCCCGCCGGGCGCGGCAGCACCGCCACCTCGATGCGGGCGTGCGGCATGGCCAGCCCGGCCAGCTCGACGGTCACCTCCTCGGCGAAGCGGACCGCTGCCTCCCGCCGGGACGCCGACAGCCGGCCGGCGAGGTCGGCCACCTCACCGGCGAGCCGGGTCGCCTCGCGGTCCAGCTCGTCCAGCAACTCGTCGGAGGTGTCCAGATCGGACAGCCGGGTCCGCGCCCGCTCGGCCCACGCCACCACGCCGTCGACGTCGTCGGCGTACTTGCGGGTCAGCCCGCGCAGCGCGGCCCGCCGCTCGTAGACGGTCTGCAGGCGGGCCGGGTCGGCGTCCAGCGCGGCCAGATAGGCCGACAGCTCCGCTGACACGTCGGTGACGAGCGTGGCCGCCTCCTCCAGCCGGGCCGCCAGCTCACCCAGCGCCGGGTCGGTGCCGGCCTGCGCCTCGAGGGTGCGCCGCGCGGTGCCGAGCAGCGCGCTCGCGTCCGGCGTCTCGTCGGCCGGCTCCACGCCACCGGCCACGCACTGCTGCGCCACCTGCGCGGCGGTGCGCAGCCCCTCGGCGTGCTCCAGCCGCTGCGCCTCGGCCTTCAGCTCCTCGTCCTCCCCCGGCTGCGGGTCGACCCGGGTGATCTCGTCCAGGCCCAGGCGCAGCAGGTCGGCCTCCTGGTTGCGCTCCCGGGCGTTGCGCCGCCGGTCGGCCAGGTCATCGACGACTGTGCGCCACCTGGCGTACGTCTCGCGCAGCGCGTCGAGCAGCTTCTCGTGCTCCGGCCCGGCGAACCGGTCGAGCGAGGCGCGCTGCTCGGCCGGGCGCAGCAGGCGCAGCTGGTCGGACTGGCCGTGCACGGCCAGCACCTGCTCGCCGACCTCGCCGAGCGTGGCCACCGGCATGGCGCGACCGCCCAGGTGCGCGCGCGAGCGGCCCTCGATGGTGACGGTGCGGCTGAGCAGCAGCGCGCCGTCCTCGTCGGGCTCGCCACCGGCGTCGAGGATCCGGGCGTGCACCGACTCGGCCACCCGGCCGCCCAGCCGCAGCCGGCCCTCCACGACCGCGCGGCCCGGCTGGGCGCGCACCCGGCCGGCGTCGGCGCGGCCGCCGAAGAGCAGGCCGAGGCCGGTCACCACCATGGTCTTGCCGGCGCCGGTCTCGCCGGTGATGACGTTCATCCCCGCGGCCAGCGGCAGCGTGGTGTCCTCGATGACGCCCAGTCCGGTGATGCGCAGCTCTTCCAGCACAGCACCCGACAGTAGCCCCGCCGTGTGACAGTTGACCAGCCGCCCGGGCGGGGCGCGGGCACCCGTACGGTTCAGCCCGTGCCGATGCGGCGCCTCCCGCGGCGACGTCCACAGTGCGCCCAGGTCGTCCTTGTCGGCCCGGCGCCGGGTCACCGGGACGCCGCATCGGCGCCAGGTCGACACGGGCACGACGGAGTGGGGCCGGGACGCCGGAGACCGCGTCGCCCAGTTCGCGTGCCGCCGCTTCCTCCGGCGGCGGCCCTGCGACCTGTCGGCCCGGCCGGGGTCGACACCCGACCGGACTCGGCGTGCCGGTCCGCCCGCCGCGGGCCGGCTGCGACGCTCCGGCGTCCCGACCGTCGCGGTCCCGACCACCCCCTGGCCGAGCCCGCGACAGACGGGCCGCATCCGGGAAACGACGGGCCTCACCGCCGCGCCCGGACTCACCTCTTCGCGGCCCGTACGCCCACCGTAACGCGCGCGAGCGCCGGGGCCGGTGGGCCGAACGGAGAATTTCCGCTGAGCCGCTGGTCAGCGGCGGTTGCCCCGCCAGCCCTGCACGGGCAGGTCGAACTTGGCCACCAGCCGGTCGGTGAACGGGCGGGCCCGCAGCCGCACGATGCGCACCGGCAGCGTGCCCCGGCGCACCGTGACCCGGGCGCCGGGCGGCAGGTCGTAGACGCGCCGGCCGTCACAGCAGAGCACCGCCAGGGTGGTGAACGGGTCGACGGTGATGACGAACGTCGACGTCGGCGCGGTCACCAGCGGGCGGCTGAACAACGCGTGCGCGCTGATCGGCACCAGCAGCAGCGCCTCCACCTCGGGCCAGACCACCGGCCCGCCGCCGGAGAACGCGTACGCGGTCGAGCCGGTCGGGGTCGCGCAGATCACGCCGTCGCAGCCGTACCGGGACAGCGGCCGGCCGTCCACGTCCACGAGCAGCTCCAGCATCTGGGCGCGCTCGCCCTTCTCCACACTGATCTCGTTGAGCGCCCACGACTCGATTGTCGGCCCGCCCTCGAACTCGGCGGTGACGTCGAGGGTGAGCCGCTCGTCCACCGTGTAGTTGCGGTCGACCACGTCGCGTACGGCGGTGTCCAGGTCGTCGATCTCCGCCTCGGCGAGGAAGCCGACCTTGCCCAGGTTGATGCCGAGCAGCGGCACCTTGGCCGGTCGGGCCAGCTCGGCGGCGCGCAGGAACGTGCCGTCCCCGCCGAGCGCGAACACGATCTCGGCGCCCTCGGCGGCCTCCGGGCCGGTCACCGGCACCACGCCCGGCAGGTCCAGGTCGTCGGCCTCCTCGGCCACCACCCGCACCTCGAAACCGGCGGCGATCAGGTCGGCGGCCACCGCGCGGGCGTGCTCGGTGCTGCGTCGACGGCCGGTGTGCGTGACCAGCAGCGCGGTACGGCTCACCCGGACACCTCCTCGGTCGTGGCCGCCGTCGCGGCGGCGCCCTGCGGGCCGGCGGCCACCACCGCGCGGACCCGCTCCGGGTCCGCGGCGGGCGCGTCCCCGCGCAACCATACGAAGAACTCGACGTTGCCGCTCGGGCCGGGCAGCGGGCTGGCCGCCACGCCGGCCAGGCCGAGGCCGAGGCCGGCGGCCGTCGCGGCCACGTCGAGCACCGCCTCGGCCCGCAGCGCCGGATCACGGACCACGCCGCCAGCGCCGACGCGCTCCTTGCCGACCTCGAACTGCGGCTTGACCATCAGCGCCAGATCACCGCCGGGGCCGGTGCACGCGGCCAGCGCGGGCAGCACCAGCCGCAGTGAGATGAACGACAGGTCGGCCACCGTCAGGTCGACCGGGCCGCCGATCGCCTCCGGCGTGAGGGTACGCACGTTGGTGCGCTCGAACACCCGGACCCGCTCGTCGGTCCGCAGCGACCAGGCGAGCTGCCCGTAGCCGACGTCCACGGCGACCACCTCGGCGGCGCCGCCGCGCAGCAGCACGTCGGTGAAACCGCCCGTCGACGCGCCGGCGTCCAGGCAGCGCCGGCCGGTGACGGTCAGCCCGCCGGGGGCGAACGCGGCGAGTGCGCCGGCCAGCTTGTGGCCGCCCCGGGAGACGTATGCGTCGGCCGGGTCCTCGCCGGTGACCAGCAGTGGATCGGCCGGGTCGACCATCGCGGCGGCCTTGCGCGCCTGCACTCCGCGCAGCTGCACGCGACCGGCCTCCACGAGCGCGGCGGCCTGTTCCCGGGAGCGGGCCAGCCCGCGCCGGACCAGTTCGGCGTCCAGCCGGGTACGACGAGCCATCAGGTGTGTCTCCGCCTCTGCTCAGGCCTGGTCGATGGTGGCGAGGGTCTCGCGCAGCGTCTCGTACGCCGCCTCGTACTGGGCGATCTGGTCGGCCGGGGCGAGCGCCTCGGCGTTGGCCATGCCGAGCACCGCGGCGTCGACCGCCGGGTGCCGGGCCTCGCCGACCTCCTCGACCGGCGCGGGCCGTACCCCCGGGGGTGGCCCGGGCCGCGGGCCCGGCTGCGGGCCGGGCCGGGGCGCGGTCACGACCCGGCCGCCCGGCGCCCGGTGGCCTTCTTCGCCGGCCGGGCGGGCGCGGTGGGCGAATCGTCGGCGGGGGTACGGGCCACGGTGGCCGGCGGCTTCTTCGCGATCGCCTTCTTGGCCACCGTCTTCTTCGCCACCGCCTTCGTCGGAGTCGTCGCGGGGGCCTTCGTCGGCGTCGTCGCCGGGGAGGACGCGGCGGGCGAGCCCGTCTTCGCCGGCGGCTCGGTCCCGGCCGGTGCTGCCTCGGACGACTCAGCGTGCGCGGGCCCGGTCTGCGGAGAGGCAGCCGCCCCCGACGGCGCGGTGGCGGGGGCGGACGGGGTGGCGGGCGCCGTCTCGCCCGGCCCGAGGTGGCCGCGCGCCTCACGCAACTGCCGCTCCAGGTCGTGCACCCGGCGGGTCAGCTCGGCGACCTCGTCGGCGGTGGCCAGCCCGACCGCGCCCAGTGCCCGGTCCACCTCGAAGCGGACCAGCTTGGTCAGCGACTCCCGGTTCGCCAGGCCGGTCGCCACCAGTTCCTCGGCGAGCGTCTGGATCTGGGCGGCGGTCGCGCCGCCCTGGCCGACGACGCGCATGACCGCGTCCTGTGCCTTCTTCCGGGGCGCCTCCGTCAGGCCCATGGCCAGCTCGAGGTAGGCGCGCCACGCGTCCTGCATGCCTGAGTCCTTCCGCGGGGCGAGGTGTGCAGGTGCCACGCTACCGGGGACCCCGGACGTCCCATTGCGGTACGGTGCCGGGAACGGCGTGGTTCGTGGTGAGGAGACGATGTGGCCAGCGTGGACGAGTGCCGGCAGGCGTTGCAGGACCTGGCCGCGCGGCTGGACCGCAACGCCGAGGCGCAGGGGCGCATCGACCTGGACCGCACCCTGGCCTGCCGGATCACCGACCTCGGCACCGCGTTCCACGGGCGGCTGGAGGGTGGCCGGCTGGTCGACCTCGCCGACGGCGACGACCCGAAGGCGAAGATCGCGCTGACCACCGGCAGCGACGACCTCGTCGCGCTGGTGCACGGCCGGCTCGACGTGATGTCGGCGGTGGCCTCCCGCCGGGTCTCGATCAAGGCGAACCCGTTCGACCTGATGAAGCTCCGCAAGCTGCTCTGAGCGGCCGGCGCCTCAGCCGTCGAGGCCGAACGCGGCGAGCGCCTCGGCCGCCGCCGGGGACTGCGCCCGCACGCACGGCCCGGCCGCCGTCGACCAGGCCACCCCGCACAGCGCGGCGAGGGCCGCCAGCGGCGGTCCCGCGCCGTCGAGCACGAGATCCCCGCCGGACTCCGTCACCGCCCAGCCGCCCGCGTTCTCCGGGCCCGGCACGGCCACCACAGCGGCCGGGTCGAACAGACCCGCCAGGTCGAACGAGACGTACGCGGGGCGACGCTCCTGCGGCGTGGCCAGCAACTCGGCGGCGTCGCTGACACCGGTGAGCACCAGCAGGCTGTCCAGCCCGGCCCGGCGGGCGCCCTCGATGTCGGTGTCCAGCCGGTCGCCCACCACGAGGGTGCGCCCGGCCCCGGCCCGCCGCGCGGCGGTGGTGAACAGCGCCGGCTCCGGCTTGCCCACCACCACGTCGGGGTCGCGGCCCAGCGCGGTACGCAGCACCGCGACGAGCGAGCCGTTGCCCGGCAGCGGGCCGCGCGGGCTGGGCAGCGTGCGGTCGGTGTTCGTGGCGTACCAGGGCGCGCCCGCGCGTACCGCGAGGGACGCCTCGGCCAGGTCGGACCAGCCGACCTGCGGGCCGTAGCCCTGTGCCACCGCGGCGGGCTCCTCGTCGGCAGTGGACACCGGCCGCAGGCCCACCGCGCGCAGCTCGGCGCGCAGCGCCTCCGCGCCGACCACGAGCACTGGCGCACCTTCGGGCAGCCGGTCGCGGAGCAGTTCGGCGGTGGCGGCCGCGGAGGTGAGCACCTCCGCCGGCTCGGCCGGAACGCCCATGCCGGTGAGCAGGTCGGCCACCTCGCTGGAGCGGCGGGAGGCGTTGTTCGTCGCGTACGCGACCGCGCGCCCCTCGGCGTGCAGCCGGCCGACCGCCTCGACCGCGCCGGGGATGGGCCGGTCGATCAGGTAGATCACGCCGTCGAGGTCGAAGACCACGAGCGAGTACGCGTCAACCAGCCGACCGCCCGCCCCGGCGCGGTCGGGTTCTCCCCGATCCGCGCCGGAGGCGGTGTCACCGGCGTACCCGGTCATCGGCGCTCCGCCGCCTCGCCCTCGCCGCCCGTGGCGTCACTCGGCGCGGGCCGGCCGGCCTCGTCCGCCGGGGCGACGTCGGCCGCCGGGCCGTCGCCGGTCACGCCGGTGTCCGGCGTGGTCGTGGCCGGCGTGGTCGGTGCCTCGGCGGTGGCCGCCGTGGTGCCGGCCGCGAGCGAGCCGGCCTCGGCGTCGGTCAGCTCGTCGTCGTCCAGATCGCCGGCGTCCCGGTCCCGGTAGCCGGCCCGCGCCGCGTCCCCGCCCGCACCCGAGGCGGAGTCGTCCTCGCTCAGCCGCGCGTCGTCATCCCGGTCGTCGTCATCCTCGTCGTCGTCGAGGTCGTCGTCATCGTCATCATCGTCGTCGTCGTCGTCGTCGTCGAGGTCATCGTCGTCGTCGTCGTCGTCGTCGAGGTCATCCTCGTCGTCGTCATTGTCGCGGGCGGCCCCGGCCGACGGCTCGGACGCGTCCGCGTCGTCCTCCGGCTCGTCGTCGCCCTCGATGACCACGCCGTCCAGCTCCAGCAGCCGCTCGGCGGCGTCGGTCTCACCCTCGGAGTCGACGTCGGCGGCCCGGGAGAACCACTCCCGCGCCTCCTCGCGCCGGCCCACCGCCAGCAGGGCGTCCGCGTACGCGTAGCGCAGCCGCGCCGCCCACGGCTCGGTCGAGTCGCCGGTCAGCTCGCGGACCTGGAGCATCGCCACCGCGGCGTCCTTCTGCCCGAGGTCGCCACGCGCCCCGGCAGCCACGATCAGCAGCTCGATCGCGACGGCCTGGTCGAGCTTGTCGCGGTCGGCGCCGCGGAACAGGTCGATGGCCCGCTCCGGCCGGCCCAGCGCCCGCTCGCAGTCGGCCAGCACCGCCAGGTGGCTCTGCAGCCCGCTCATCCGGTGGTACGTCCGCAGCTCGGCGATGGCGGTCTGCCATTCACCGGCGTGGTACGCGGCCAGTCCGACGGCCTCCCGCACGGCGGCGATCCGCGAGGCGAGCCGGCGGGCCGCCATGGCGTGCGCCAGCGCCAGCTGCGGGTCCTCGTCGATCAGCAGACCGGTCGCGACCAGGTGCCGGGCGACGGTCTCCGCCACCGGCTTGGCGAGGGAGAGCAGCTCCGCCCGCACGGCCGAGTCGAGGTCGCTCGCGACGACGTCGTCCGGCAGCTCCGGCGCCTCGCCGGTACGCCCCTCGCCCCGCTCGTCCCGGCGCTCCCGCTGCGGGCCGTAGTTGCCACGGCGGTCGTCGCCACCCGGCCGGTCGCCGTAGCCACGGCGCTCACCGTCGCGCTCGCCCCGGAAGCCGCCCGGCCGCCGGTCGTCGCGACGATCGTCGCGCCGGAAGCCACCGTCACGGTCGCCACCACGGAAGCCGCCCTCACGGCGATCGCCTCCCTGGTAACCGCCCTCGCGACGGTCGCCGCCGGCGTAGCTCTCCCGGCGGTTGTCGCCTCCCTGGTAACCGCCTTCGCGACGGTCGCCGCCCCGGAAGCCGCCCTCACGGGCACCACCCTCGCGACGGTCACCGCCCCGGAAACCACCGTCACGGGCGCCGCTCTCGCGACGGTCACCGCCCCGGAAGCCGCCCTCACGGGCACCACCCTCACGGCGGTCACCGCCCCGGAAACCACCGTCACGGGCGCCGCTCTCGCGACGGTCACCGCCCCGGAAGCCGCCCTCACGGGCACCACCCTCACGGCGGTCA
>NZ_JBEZMS010000027.1:0-1282 GCF_040652815.1 Micromonospora sp. NPDC048169 | reverse complement strand
CACCGCCCCGGAAACCACCCTCACGGGCACCACCCTCACGGCGGTCTCCCCCACGGAAGCCACCGTCACGGTCACCACCGCGGAAGCCACCCTCACGGCGCTCGCCGCCCCGGAAGCCACCCTCGCGACGGTCGCCGCCCTCGCGGCCCCCGCTCCGGAAGCCACCCTCACGGTCGCCGCCACGGAAGCCGCCCTCGCGGCGGTCGCCACCACGGAAACCACCATCACGGGCGCCGCTCTCGCGACGGTCACCGCCCCGGAAACCGCCCTCACGGGCACCACCCTCACGGCGGTCGCCACCACGGAAACCACCCTCACGGCGCTCGCCGCTCCGGAAGCCACCCTCGCGGTCTCCGCCCCGGAAACCGCCCTCGCGACGGTCGCCGCCCTCGCGGCCCCCGCTCCGGAAGCCACCCTCACGGCGGTCGCCAGCACGGAAACCGCCCTCACGGCGGTCGCCGCCACGGAAACCGCCTTCGCGACGATCGCCACCGGCGAAGCCGCCTTCACGACGCTCAGCGCCACGGAAACCACCGTCACGGGCACCCGCCTCGCGGCGGTCGCCGCCCCGGAAACCACCACTCTCACGGCGGTCGCCCCCGCGGAAGCCACCCTCACGCGCGCCGCCTTCGCGACGGTCACCGCCGCGGAAGCCACCCTCGCGACGCTCCCCGCCGCGGAAACCGCTGTCACGGTCGCCGCCCCGGAGACCGCCTTCGCGACGATCACCGCCGCCGAAACCGCCCTCACGGCGGTCGCCGCCACGGAAACCGCCCTCGCGACGGTCACCACCGCCGAAGCCGCCCTCGCGACCCCCGCTCCGGAAACCGCCCTCGCGGCGGTCCCCGCCACGGAAACCGCCCTCGCGACGGTCACCGCCACGGAAACCGCCCTCACGGGCACCACCCTCACGGCGGTCACCGCCACGGAAGCCGCCTTCGCGACGGTCGCCGCCACGGGCGCCACTGTCGCGATCGCCACCACGGAAGCCGCCCGGGCGGTCGTCGCGGCCGCCCCGGTACGAGGGACGGTCATCGCGACGGCCGTCGCGGCCGGCGTCACCACGCCCCTGGCCGCGGTCGGCGCGATCCTCGTAACGACGGGGGCGGTCCCCGCCCTGGGGTCCTGAGCTCACAGGTACATCCTTCCTGATGGCGTTTCCGCCGAGAACGCTAACGCAGTCGAGGGCCGCCCCTGCTGGGGCGGCCCTCGACTGGAAGATTGTCCGGCGGTGTCCTACTCTCCCACACCCTCCCGAGTGCAGTACCATCGGCGCTGGAGG
>NZ_JBEZMS010000026.1:0-89646 GCF_040652815.1 Micromonospora sp. NPDC048169 | reverse complement strand
GGGAAATCCGCGACGACATCCACGAAGCCTTCCTCAGCCTCGCCTGCGCCCTCATCTGCTGGCGCCAACTCCAACGTTAGGAGTTCTAAGAAGGGTCCCTTCCTCTACCGGAGGCGTTAAGAAGGGGCCCTTCCTTACACCTCGTCGGTGCGGCGCTCGCCGCGACGGCGCAGCATGCCGAGCCCGGGGATGCCGGCGACCGCGAGCTTGAGGTCGCGTGTGACGTCCAGCAGGTCGTGCAGGTCCGGGCCGACCCGGTCGAGCGTGGCCAGGATCGGCAGCACGTCCGAGGTCAGGTGCTGCTTGAGCTTCGGCAGCTCGTCGACGAGCCGGATCGCGGCGGTGACCTCCTCCGGGCTGAGCTGCTCCACGAAACGCGCCGCCATCGGCGCGGCCCGGCGCAGCGTCGCCTCGTACGCGGACAGCAGCTCGTTCGCGACGCCGGTCGCCTTCTCGGCGGTGGCGAGGGTGCCCGCCGCCCGCGCGGTCACCGTCTCCGCCTCGGTCACCACACCGGCCGCGCTGCGGGCCACCCGGTCGGCCTCGCCGACCACTGTGGCCGCCGCCTCGGAGACCCGCTGCGCCTCGCCGACCACGACAGTCGCGGCGGCGGCCACCTCGGTCGCCGTGTCGATCGCCGCGGTGGCGGCGGCGCTGATCACCGCCACCTCGCGGACCGCCGTCTCGGCGTCGGTGAGCACCCGGTCGGTGCGGTCGAGCGTGCCCTCGATCCGGTCCACCACCCCGTTGATCCGCCGCAGCAGCGCCTCCACCTCGTCGAGCACGGCGAACGCGCGGGCGGGCACCGCCGCGAACGCGCCGGCCGAGCCGAGCGCCTGGTCCACTGCGGTACGGGTGAGGCCGAGCACGGCGCCGGGCCGGGGAAGAGGGATCGCCATGGCATCCAGTGTGCGGCGTCGGGGCCAGTGCCGCCCGGCGGCGGCGAGGCGGCGAAGGTCACGCCGGACCCTCGGCGGAGCGTAGGGTGCCGGCATGCCCACCCCCGGCCCGGCGTCGCGGCGACTGCTCGCCTGCGGCGTGGTCGCGCTGCTCGCCGTCCTCCTCGGCGCGCTGCTCCTGGCCCGCGCCGACGCCGGCCTGAGCACCGGGCGGGCGACGGTGGCCGGGGTGCCGCTGACCGAGGTCCGGGCGGACGGGGTGGGCGGTGACCGGCGGCCCGGGGTGGTGATCGCGCACGGCTTCGCCGGGTCCGCCCGGCTGATGCGGCCGATCGCCGACTCGGTGGCCCGCCAGGGCGGGATCGCGGTGCTGCTCGACTTCGCCGGCCACGGCGCCAGCCGATCCCGGCTGCCGGGCGCCGGGCGGGACGACGAACGCACCCGGGCGCTGCTGCGGCACGACCTGGACGTCGCCGTCGCGTGGCTGCGCGGGCGTCCCGGCGTCGACCCGGACCGGATCGTCCTGGTCGGGCACTCGATGGGCGCCGGTGCGGTCACCCGGTACGCGGTGGCGCATCCGGAGATCGACCGGACCGTGGCGATCTCGCTGCCCGACGGCGGCGACGTGCCGGCCGGGTGGCCGGGGAGGCTGACGCTCGTGGTGGGCGGGCTGGAGTTCGCCGGGTTCCGCCAGGCGGTCGACGAGGCGACGCGGGACGCGCCACCGGGCACCCGCACGCGGGTGGTGGCACCCGGCACCGAGCACGTGTCGGTGCTGTTCGCGCCGCGTACCCACGTCGCGGTGCTGGACGCGCTTCCGCGTCGTACCGGCGGTCCGTCGCCGGCCCCGACGACCCGGCCGGGTGCCGCAGCCCTGCTGCTGGCCGGGCTCGCGCTGGGCTTCGTGCCGCTGGCGGCGCTGCTGCCGCGCCGGACCGTGGCGGGTGCCGGCGGTCCGCGCGCCGGCGCGGGTGACGGCCCGGACACCGGCCGGTGGCTCGCCGCGACGGTGGCGGCGGCCGGGCTGGCCGCGGTGCTGGCCGCGCTCCTGCCGACCGCTCGGCTGCCGCTCGCCGTGGGCGGATACGTCGCGGTGTTCCTGCTGCTCACCGGCGTGCTGCTGGCCGCCGCGCGGCACCTCGTGCGCCCCGCACGGCCCGTCGCGCGGCCACCGGCGGACGCGAGCGCCGCAAGAATCACCGTGGTCGCCGTCGTGCTCCTCGGGTACGCGGTGCTCGCCGTCGCGTTGCCGATTCATCTGGGTCTCACCTCGTCCGTGCCGGTCGGGGCCCGGTGGTGGCTGCTGCCGCTGGTGACGCTCTGCTGCCTGGTCTTCCTGCTCGGTGCGCAGCGGCTCGTCGACGGCGACGGCGTCCGCTACGCGGCCACCTGCGGGATCGCCGTGCTGGTGCTGGCCGTCGCGGCGGTGCTCGGACTGGCGCCCGGGTTCGTGCTGCTGGTGGTGCCGCTGTTCGCGGCGCTGGTGGCCTGGCAGGCGGCCTGGGCCGCGGTGCTGCGCCGCCGGGCGGCGCCGTGGTGGCTGCCGCCGCTGGTCGGGGCGGTGGTGCTGGCCTGGCCGATGGCGACCACGCTGCCGCTGGCCTGACCGACGCCGTCTATCTGCTGTCGGTCTGCTGCTCCACGGCGCGTTGCACGGCCCGGTAGATCTGCCCGAACCGCAGCGCGTCCGGCGTACGGACCAGCATCGTCTCCCGGCCGTGGTGCTGCACCCAGAGTTCGTGCACCCGGTTGCCGCGTTCGTAGGAGCGGTCCAGCCAGCCGAGCGGCACTTCCAGGAACGGGGTGAGTGCCAGGCCCACCACCACGAACGCGGCCAGGATGATCAGGGCCAGTTTCCACTCGCCCCGGTCCTGCGCGGACCAGGCCAGCGAGAGCACGCAGACCACGGCGACCAGTGGTGGCAGCGACAGCAGCAGGACCAGCACGCCCCGGCCCAGCACCCGTCCCCGGACGGCGAGTGTGGTGGTGCCGCGCGCGTGCCAGACGTAGGTGACGTCGGCGAGCGCGACGACCTGCCCGCCCGCGTGGATCGCCTCCGAGGTGACCTGCACGGCGTCGTCCCGGTAATAGAGGACCATGAATCAGCCTAACCGCGCGTGTCGATGCCGGCGACGCGTGCGCCGTAGGCTGCTGGGCATGACGGACCGGAACGGGGCCGGAACCGGCGGCGACGAGCAGGCGCGCAACGTCGAGGTGGTCAAGCGCTACCTGCGCACCTTCGTCACGAAGGACCTCGCCGAACTGGCCGAGGTGGTCGACGAGGACGTGGAGATCTACGGATCCGGCACGGCGGTACGCGGCCGGCGCTATCCCGAGGCCGCCGTCTCCTCACCCGGCCTGACCGTGCTCGACCAGGAGATCCGGGAGATCTTCGCGGCCGGGGACCGGGTGGTGGTGTCGCTGGCGCAGACGTACCGGCGGGACGCGACAGGGGCGACCACGGTGCAGAGCGCCTGCAAGATGTACCGCCTGGCCGGTGGCCGGATCGTGCAGTTCTGGGGGGAGCAGGACACCTACGGCCTGCTGCGCGGGCTCGGCCTGCTGCCGGACGGGCCGATCACGTTCTGACCGGAGGCGGGGCGACCCGGCGCGGCGGGCAGGCTCTCCATGGCGCGCTGCACCGCCCGGTAGATCTGCCCGAAGCGCATCGCGTCGCGGGTGTGCAGCAGCCGCACCGTCTGACCCCGCCACTGGGCCCACATCTCCATCTCCCGGCTGCCCCGGGCGTAGGAGCGGTCCAGGTGCTCGAAGAGGAAGTCGGCGAGCGGCCCGACGGCGAGGCCGACCAGTACCGAGACGCCCACGATGGCGATGGTGACCACCGCCGAGCGTTGCAGCCACACGGCCAGCCCGATGCCCAGCACGGCGGTCACCAGCGGCCCGGCGAGCGCGGCGCCGATCGCGCCGCGGCCGGCGAGCACCCGCCAGGACCGGTCGCCCTGCCGGTGCCACACGGTGGCCAGCTCGGCCAGCGGGTAGCTGCGCCCGTCCACCCGTACCGCGGTGGAGGTGACCTGGACGGAACGGTCGTCGTAGTAGGTGATCATGGCCTCACTCCCGGTGGCGGGCCGGCGGCGACTGCGGCGCGGCGACCTGGGGAGTCGCCGACACCACACTGTCTACCCCAACGAGGCGAGTCGTAAGGTTGGCACGCGACTTCGACGAGGAAGTGAGGGCAGCGTGGGCGAGTTCGTCAGGCTGGAAGTGAAGGACGGCATCGGCACCATCCGGCTGGAGCGGCCGCCGATGAACGCGCTCAACACCCAGGTGCAGGAGGAGTTGCGCGCCGCCGCCGCGGCGGCCACCGCCGACGCCGAGGTCCGCGCCGTCATCGTGTACGGCGGCGAGAAGGTCTTCGCGGCCGGCGCGGACATCAAGGAGATGGCCGACATGTCCTACGTGGACATGGCGGGGCGCGCCGCCGACCTGTCCAGCGCGCTCGGCGCGATCTCCCGCATCCCCAAGCCGGTCGTCGCCGCGATCACCGGCTACGCGCTCGGCGGCGGCTGCGAGCTGGCGCTGGCCTGCGACTGGCGGATCGTCGCCGAGGACGCCAAGCTCGGCCAGCCGGAGATCAAGCTCGGCATCATTCCGGGCGCCGGCGGCACCCAGCGGCTGGCCCGCCTGGTCGGCCCGGCCCGCGCCAAGGACCTGATCATGACCGGGCGGATGGTCGACGCCGCCGAGGCACTGCGGATCGGCCTGGCCGACCGGGTGGTCCCGGCCGCCGAGGTCTACGACGCCGCGGTGGCGTACGTGAAGCCGTTCCTGACCGGGCCGGCGCAGGCGCTGCGCGCGGCGAAGGCGGCCGTGGACGCGGGTCTGGACATGGACCTCACCTCGGGCCTGGCCTGGGAGAGCCAGCTCTTCGCGGCGCTGTTCGCCACCGACGACCGGCGCGAGGGCATGGCCGCGTTCGTGGAGAAGCGCAAGCCGGGCTTCACCGGCCGCTGACGCGAGAGGTGTTCACATCCGCGCTACCGGCCAGTAGCGTGACCCCGGTCGGTCGATGAAGGGGAATGGCATGACGGAACGGGTCGAGGGCCACGGCGGCGATCTGGCGCTCGCGGCACTACGCGCGCACGGCGTACGGGAGATGTTCACGCTCTCCGGCGGGCACGTCTTCCCGCTCTACGACGCCGCGCACAAGGCGGGCTTCCCCCTCTACGACGTGCGGCACGAGCAGTCCGCCGTGTTCGCCGCCGAGGCGGTGGCAAAGCTCCAGCGCCGCCCCGGCCTGGCCGTGCTCACCGCCGGCCCCGGCGTCACGAACGGCGTCTCCGGCCTGACGAGCGCGTTCTTCAACGCCTCGCCGGTGCTGGTGCTCGGCGGCCGGGCCCCGCAGTTCCGCTGGGGCTCGGGCAGCCTCCAGGAGATGGACCACCTGCCGCTGGTCGCGCCGGTCACCAAGCACGCCGAGACGGTGTTCAGCGCCGACGACATCCCGCGCGCGGTCTCGGCGGCACTGACCACCGCGCTCACCCCGCACCGCGGCCCGGTGTTCCTGGACTTCCCGCTGGAGGCGGTCTTCTCCGTCGGCGACGCCGACCTGCCGGCGGTCACGCCGCCGGCGCCGATCGAGCCGGACCCGGACGAGGTGGCGAAGGCGGCCCGTCTGATCGCCGGCGCGTCCCGGCCGGTGATCATCGCCGGCTCCGACGTGTACGCGGGCGACGCGGTCGAGGCGCTTCGTGCCGCCGCCGAGTCGCTGCGGGTGCCGGTGTTCACGAACGGCATGGGCCGGGGCGCGCTGCCGCCGGAGCACCCGCTCGCCTTCGCCAAGGCCCGCCGGGTCGCGCTCAAGGGCGCCGACGTGGTCGTGGTGATCGGCACCCCGCTGGACTTCCGGCTCTCCTTCGGCGACTTCGGCGACGCCCAGGTCGTGCACGTCGTGGACGCGCCCAGCCAGCGGGCCGGGCACGTCCAGCCGGCCGCCGCGCCGGCCGGTGACCTGCGGCTGGTCCTCGGCGCGTTCGCCGACCACGCCGGTGACCGGGCCGACCACGCCGACTGGATCGCCGAGCTGCGGACCGCCGAGGACGCGGCGAAGGCCCGCGACGCCGAGGAGATGGCGGCCGAGACCGACCCGATCCGGCCGGCCCGGATCTACGGCGAGCTGCGCAAGGCGCTCGCGCCCGATGCCATCACCATCGGCGACGGCGGCGACTTCGTGTCGTACGCCGGGAGGTACCTGGAGCCGGCCCAGCCCGGCACCTGGCTCGACCCCGGCCCGTACGGGTGCCTCGGCACCGGCATGGGCTACGCCATGGGCGCCCGGGTCAGCCACCCGGACCGGCAGATCTGCGTGCTGATGGGCGACGGCGCGGCCGGCTTCTCGCTGATGGACGTGGAGTCGCTGGCCCGGCAGAAGCTGCCGGTGGTGATCGTGGTCGGCAACAACGGCATCTGGGGGCTGGAGAAGCACCCGATGCGGGCGATGTACGGCTACGACGTGGCCGCCGACCTCCAGCCGGGGCTGCGCTACGACAAGGTGGTCGAGGCGCTCGGCGGCGCGGGCGAGACGGTGGAGAAGGCCACCGACCTCGGGCCCGCGTTGGGGCGCGCGTTCGACTCGGGCGTGCCGTACCTGGTGAACGTGCTGACCGACCCGGCAGACGCGTACCCCCGCTCGTCGAACCTGGCCTGAACACGACGCGTGCGGGCCGTCGGCCGGGTGACCGGCGGGCGGCCCGCGGCGCGTGTCAGACCTCGGGGCGGTCCCTGTCGTCCGGGCGGCCGCGCAGCTCCTCCTCGCGGCGGCGCAGGTCCTTCTCCCACAGCCGCAGCCGTTCCTCGTCCTCGCGGCGGGACCGCTCGGCGAGCGAGGCGAGGAACTCCGGGTCGTCGTCGGGGGCGAGCGGGCGGCGAGCCGGAGCGGGGGTGCCGGCCGTGCCGGCGACGCCCGCGATCCCGGCCGGGCGTTCGCGGCCCACCAGGAACCAGGCGATCGAGCCGACCAGCGGGAAGAAGAGAATGATCAGCACCCAGATCATCCGGGGCAGCGCCTTGACCATCTCCTCGTCGGCGGAGAGGCAGCTGATCAGCGCGACGACGGCAAGGACGACCTGAGCCAGGAACAGCAGCACGAAGAGGCGGGGCATGCCCCATGATGGCTCACCCGGACACGTCAGTGCACCCCGCCGAGCACATGCGCCACGCCGAGCACCGCGAGTCCGGCCGCGCCGAGCGCGGTCAGCGGCACCGACCAGCTGTCGAGCCGGCGTGGCCCGGTGCCGGTGGCCCGGTGCCACGTCACCACCAGCACGGCGAGCCAGATCACCACCGCGACCCCGGTCAGTGCCGCGTCCACGGCCCGGCCGTGGAAAGCCGGCCGGAGCTGGAGCAGCAGCACCGCGGTGAGCGTGAGCAGTGTCCGCCGCCAGGCCAGCCGGGTGCGTTCGGGTTGCAGGCCGGGGTCGCGGGTCACCCCGCGCCGCCCAGCAGCACGGCCGCCACCAGCACCAGCGCGCCGACCGCGACGACGAGCGCCAGGACGGCCGGGAAGCGGGACGCGGGCAGCTCCTCGTTCAGCCGCATGGCGCGTTCGGTGCGTGCCCAGTGGTCGACCGCCCGGATCGAGACGGTCGCGCCGAGCAGCAGCAGCGCGACGGCGAGCGCCTCGCGCAGGTGGGCCAGGCGCAGCGGCGGGAGGAACTGCGCGGCGGCCAGCCCGCCCGCCACCAGCGCGAGACCCGTCCGCAGCCAGGCCAGGAACGTCCGTTCGTTCGCCAGCGAGAAGCGGTAGTCCGGCGGGGTGCCGACCGAACGCAGCTCACCCTGGTCGAACCAGCTCTTGATCGACTCCCACACGCTGCCGATTATCCGCTTTACCCCGCGCCTAGCCTGGGTGGATGACCGATCTTGACGCGCGCGGGCTGCGCGACGCCTACGACGCCCAGATCCGACCGGAGCTGCCGGACCCGCTGCCGGACGGTGTGACGGTGGAGCGGGACGGCCCGCTGTTCCGCGTGCTCGGCCTGGACCACCGTGGCTTCCTCACCTACCGGACGCTCGACGGCCTGGCCGGTGCCGAGCTGGACGCGCTGATCGCCCGGCAGGTCGAGTTCTTCCGGGCCCGGGGCGAGTCGGTCGAGTGGAAGCTCGCCGGTCACGACGAGCCGGCCGACCTGGGCGACCGGCTGCGCGCGGCCGGCTTCGTGCCGGAGGGCCAGGAGACGGTGGTGGTCGGCCCGGTCGCGCCGCTCGCCGCCGCCGTCCCGGTGCTCCCCGAGGGGGTACGCCTGCGCGAGGTCACCGGCCGGGCCGACCTGGAGCGGATCGCCGCCATGGAGGAGGAGGTCTGGCAGTCCGACCGCAGTCACCTGGTGTACGGGCTGGCCCGGGAGATCGAGGCCGACCCGCAGTCGATCACGATCGTGGTGGCGGAGGCGGGCGGGACGGTGGTCAGCGCCGGCTGGGTCCGCTACCAGCGCGGCACCGGCTTCGCCAGCCTCTGGGGCGGCTCGACGCTGCCGCGGTGGCGCCGGAAGGGCGTCTACCGGGCGCTGGTGGCGTACCGGGCGCGGCTGGCGCAGCAGCGTGGCAAGACGCTCCTGCAGGTGGACTGCTCCCCGGACAGCCGGCCC
Organism: Micromonospora sp. NPDC048169; assembly: GCF_040652815.1. Lineage (NCBI taxonomy): Bacteria > Bacillati > Actinomycetota > Actinomycetes > Micromonosporales > Micromonosporaceae > Micromonospora > Micromonospora sp. NPDC048169. The sequence goes on along the minus strand of NZ_JBEZMS010000026.1, from coordinate 81,140 downwards.
ATCCTGGAGCGGCTCGGACTCGTTGCGGTCACCACCTCCACGCCGTACGTCTACACTCCGTGATCATGGAACGGTTGACGGCGGACGAGCGGCTCACCCTGAAGACCGGTGCGTTCGGGGCCGTGTTCCTGGTCTCCAACGCCGTACCCGGCGTGCTGGCCATGGTGCGGGAGAGCTTCGCCGCCTCGGGCGCGCTCGCCGAGGTGGGGGGCGTGGTCAAGGAGGCGCTGACCACCGGTCCGCTGCCGCAGATCCCCCGCGACTCGGCCCTGGAGGTCGAGTCGGTGGTGCTGCCCGCGCTCGGCCGGTCGGTGGAGATCCTGCGCACCAAGTCGCCGGGCGACGTCGAGACGTACCGCTCGGTGGTGCTGGCCGCGGCGGAGCGGGTGGCACTGGCGCACCGGGGGATCGAGCCGGCCGAGGCGGCGGCGATCGAGAAGATCCGGCAGGCGCTGAGCGAGGCGGCCTGACGGTCGTGAGTTGCGTCACTCCGGGCCGCCGGGGTGGGCATGCTACTTGCGGGTAACATTGCCTCGTGGGGAAGTGCACAGCAACCCGCGGTTGACCCACGTTGCGTCACGCGGGAGGCTGCGCCCGTGACCGGGCGAGTGATCGCTACACCAAACAGGAGGGTCGTCGAAGCGCGATGAACATCGTCGTACTCGTCAAGCAGGTGCCCGATTCGGGCGCGGACCGCAACCTGCGTTCTGACGACAACACCGTCGACCGCGGTTCGGCGAACAACGTCATCAACGAGATGGACGAGTACGCCATCGAGGAGGCGTTGAAGATCAAGGAGGCGCACGGCGGCGAGGTCACCATCCTGACCATGGGTCCGGACCGGGCGACCGAGTCGATCCGCAAGGCGCTCTCCATGGGCCCGGACAAGGCCGTCCACGTCGTCGACGACGCCCTGCACGGCTCCTGCGCGGTGGCCACCTCGAAGGTGCTGGCCGCCGCCCTCGGGCAGCTCAACGCCGACCTGGTCATCTGCGGCGCCGAGTCGACCGACGGCCGGGTCCAGGTCATGCCGCACATGATCGCCGAGCGGCTGGGCGTCGCCGCCCTGACCGGCGCGCGCAAGCTCACCGTCGACGGGGCGAACCTGACCGTCGAGCGGCAGACCGAGGAGGGCTACGAGGTGGTCACCGCCTCGACCCCGGCCGTGGTCTCCGTCTGGGACACCATCAACGAGCCGCGCTACCCGTCGTTCAAGGGCATCATGGCGGCCAAGAAGAAGCCGGTGCAGACGCTCTCCCTGGGCGACCTGGGCGTGGCCCCGGCCGAGGTGGGCTTCGACGGCGCCACCAGCGCCGTGGTCGAGCACTCCAAGCGCCCGCCGCGCTCCGGCGGCGAGAAGATCACCGACGAGGGCGAGGGCGGCGTGAAGCTGGTCGAGTTCCTCGCCACCGAGAAGTTCGTGTGAGAGGTCTGGGACATGTCTGAGGTTCTCGTCGTCGTCGAAGCCACGAAGGAATTCGGCGTCAAGAAGGTCACCCTGGAGATGCTCACCCTCGCCCGCGAGCTGGGCACCCCGAGCGCCGTCGTACTCGGTGGCGCCGGCGCCGCCGAGGCGCTGAGCGCCAAGCTGGGCGAGTACGGCGCGGAGAAGATCTACGCCGCCGAGGGTGAGGAGATCGACGGCTACCTGGTGGCCCCCAAGGCCACAGTGGTCGCCGAGCTGGTCAAGCGCGTCCAGCCGGCCGCCGTGCTGCTCGCCTCCTCGCAGGAGGGCAAGGAGATCGCCGCCCGCCTCGCGGTCAAGCTGGACAACGGCATCCTGACCGACGTGGTCGGCCTGGCCGCCGACGGCACCGCCACCCAGGTGGCGTTCGCCGGCTCCACCATCGTCAAGTCCAAGGTCACCAAGGGCCTGCCGCTGGTCACCGTCCGGCCGAACTCGCTCAACCCGGCCCCGGCCGCGGCCACCCCGGCGGTCGAGCAGCTCACCGTGTCGGTCACCGACGCGGACAAGCTCGCCAAGGTCGTCGAGCGGGTCGCCGAGCAGAAGGGCTCCCGCCCCGAGCTGACCGAGGCGTCGGTCGTCGTCTCCGGCGGTCGCGGTGTCGGCAACGCCGACAACTTCAAGCTGGTCGAGGAGATGGCCGACCTGCTCGGTGGCGCGGTCGGCGCGTCCCGCGCCGCGGTCGACTCCGGCTACTACCCGCACCAGTTCCAGGTCGGCCAGACCGGCAAGACGGTCTCCCCGCAGCTCTACGTCGCGCTGGGCATCTCCGGCGCGATCCAGCACCGGGCCGGCATGCAGACCTCGAAGACCATCGTCGCGGTGAACAAGGACGCCGAGGCGCCGATCTTCGAGCTGGCCGACTACGGCGTGGTCGGCGACCTGTTCAAGGTCGTCCCGCAGGCCGCCGAGGAGATCCGCAAGCGCAAGTGAGCGTCGCGTGCGAGAAGGCCGCCGCCCGGATCACCGGGCGGCGGCCTTTCCTCGTGGGGAGCTGATCGGCGGGCCGGGGAGCTGAGCCGGCCCGCCGATCAGCCCGTCAGGGTGCCCCTCAGCAGGCTGTCGCCGGAGTGACGGGCGTTGTTGTCGTACTGCTCCGCGCTGATGTCGACGACGGTGTAGGTGCGCAGGTCGATGTTGCCGGGGATCGGCAGGAGAGCGTCCCCCGAACCGTTGCTCAGCGTACCCACGGAGAGCATCTCCATCGTCTTCGGATCGATCAGCCAGACCTCGTAGTACCCCGGAACGCTCGGGAGATTCGCGACGTGCAGATGCAACCGGTTGTCGCCGAGCACCCGGGCGTCGCCGGAGGCGTCCTTCGGCGTCGACCCGAACGCCGCGAGCGGCGCGCTCGCCACCACCTGCGGCTGGGGATCGGCCTGCTCGCCGCCGCCGCCGAGCACCGCTGCGGTGCCGGCGACGCCGATCACCGCGGCGGCGGTGGCGGTGACCGCTGTGGTCGCCCAGGCGGGCCAGCGCCGGCTGCGGCGCGAACGACCTGCGACGGCGGGTACGGCGGCCCGCTCCACCGGGTCGGCCGGGCGCGGCAGGCGCCTGTCGGTCAGCGCCGGCAGTTCCTCGGCGGCCCGGATCTCGGCGACGATGCCCTGCCAGATGTGCTCCGGCGGGTCGGGCAGGTCGGCCAGGCCCTGGGTGCCCGCGCCGAGCCCGGCGACGTGCTGGAGCGTCTCCATCTCGCCCCGGCAGTGGTCGCAGGTGTCCAGATGGGTGGCCTCACCGTCAGCCGCCTCGCTCTCACCGAGCGCCAGAAAGACCAGCCGGTCGTGGTCCAGGTGCTGCACCGTCCACCTCCCATCTGCGTTTCAGGCTCTGCATGCCGCGTCTGATGTGACTCTTCACCGTGCCGAGCGGCACTCCGGTCACGGCCGCGATCTGCTGGTGTGTCAGGTCGTCGTAGAACGCCAGCTCCAGCATCCGGCGCTGGTCGTCGGGGAGCCGGGCCAGCTCGTCGGCGACCACCAGCCGGTCGACCACGGTGTCCGGGTCGGGGCCGGTGGAGACCGGCTCGGGCAGTTGCTTCACCGTCTCGACCACCCGGGTCTCCCGGGCCGCGGCCCGGATCCGGTCGACCACCTTGCGCCGCCCGATCCCGAGCAGCCAGCCGACCAGTGAGCCCTTCGCCGGGTCGAACGTCTCCCGGCCCAGCCAGGCGGCGACGAACGTCGCCTGGGTCACGTCCTCGGCGTCGCTGCGGTTCACGAGCGTCGTGGTGGCCAGGTGCAGCACCGCTCGGCCGAACCTGTCGTACGCCTCTCGCAGGGCGGCCTCGTCGCCGTCGCGGAACCGGACGGCGAGGTCGTCCTCGCCCGGCGGTTCGGGGCCCTGCCTCGCCGCCGTCACCGGGCGGCTCGCCTTCCGTGGGGCATGCCCGACTGTAACTCCCACAGCCCCCGCCCCACTCTCCCGGTGTGTCGGTCACGACCCTCGTCACCTCTCCTTCGTCGCCGGAGGGTCCGGCGGATGCGCCCGGAGACGGGAAAAAGAAATCCGATCCGGGCGCATCCGGGTGCGACGGAGCCGGCGTAACCCGTTCTGCAAGCCAGGCCTGACGAATCAGCATCAACCACCAGGAGGCAGACAATGCAGTACGCGATGTTCCGTCGGGTCGCCGCGGGCGGCGCGGTGGCCGCCCTCACCTTCGCCGGCGTCGGCGCGGCCACCATGAGCCCGGCCTACGCCGCCTCGTCGAAGGTCTCCGTGGTCCACGGCATCCCGGACACCCCTGTCGACGTGTACGTCAACGGCGAGAAGACGCTTGACAACTTCAAGCCCGGCGACGTCGCGGGCCCGCTCACCCTGCCCGAGGGGGAGTACGACATCGCCCTGACCAAGCCGGGTGAGGCGATCGACAAGGCGATCCTGAAGGTGGACGACGCCGAGGTGCCGGGCGGGGCGAACATCAGCCTCGCCGCGCACCTGAGCGCCGACGGCAAGCCGCGGATCACCCCGTTCGTCAACGACGTGTCCAAGGTGGGCGCCGGCAAGGCCCGGCTGATCGTCCGGCACACCGCCGCCGCCCCGGCCGTCGACGTGCGGGCCGGCGGCACGCCGGTCTTCGAGGACCTGACCAACCCGAAGGAGGCCAAGGCGGACGTGGCCGCCGGCTCGGTCAAGGCGGACGTGGTGCTCGCCGGCACCGACACCGTCGCCATCGGCCCGGCCGACCTGAACCTGAAGGAGGGCACCGCCACCATCGTCTACGCGATCGGCTCGGCCGAGGCAAAGAACCTGAGCGTGGTCGCCCAGACCATCAACGGCCTGCACTCGGCGCCGGGCGGCGTGCCCAGCGGCACCGGCGGTCAGGCCGGCACCGGCGTGGACACCTGGTGGTACGTGCTGGCCGGGGCCGGCGTCCTGCTCCTGGTCGGCGGCTCGGCGCGGGTGGCGGCAACCGCCCGGGCCGGTCGCCGGTGACGGTGCGCAACCGCGGGGCGCTGGCGGCGATGGCCGCCGGCGCCGCCGCGCTCACCCTGGCGGGTGTGGTGGCGTGCGGGTCCGGCAGCGCCGAGGACGTCGGTGGCGACGAGGTGACAGCGTTGTCCGGCGCCACGCCCACACCCACACCGGCCGCTGCGGCGAGCGGCGGCGGATCGGTCCCGGTGAACCCGGGCACGCTGCCCGCCGACAACGAGATCGTGCCGCCGGTGAAGCTGAGCATCCCGCCGATCCGGGTCACCGCCACTGTCAACCCGGTGGGCGTCAACGAGCGCACCGACGAGTTCGAGGTGCCGCCCAGCGTGGACCGGGTCGGCTGGTACCGCTACGGCCCGGGCCTGGAGGCCGGCGCCGGGTCGGTGGTGATCGCCGGGCACGTGGACAGCGCCGAGCAGGGCAAGGGGGCGTTCTTCCGGCTGCGTGAGCTGGACCAGGGGGACAAGCTCACCGCCACCGGCTCGGACGGCCGCGAGCGCGCCTACCGGGTGGTCGCCCGCGAGGAGTACCGGAAGTCGAAGATCCCGCTGGAGCGGTACTTCGCCCGCGACGGCAAGCCCCGCCTCACGCTCATCACCTGCGGCGGGCCGTTCGACGCGAAGACCCGCAGCTACCGGGACAACATCGTGGTCACGGCCGTTCCCGCGTGATCGTGGCCGTTCCCGCGTGAGCGGGCCGGACCGACTCGGGTGGGACGGGGCGGTCCGGCCCCCGGCTCCGGGTGCGCAGGCCGTTAGGCTGAACCGTGATGGCATACCTTGATCACGCGGCGACGACCCCGATGCTGGACGAGGCACTCGAGGCGTACGTCGCCGTCGCCCGCGAGGTCGGCAACGCGTCGTCGCTGCACGCGGCGGGACGCCGGGCCCGGCGCCGGGTGGAGGAGTCCCGTGAGCGGGTGGCGGCCGTGATGGGCGCCCGCCCCTCCGAGGTGATCTTCACCGGCGGCGGTACGGAGAGCGACAACCTCGCCGTGAAGGGCATCTTCTGGGCCCGTCGCGCCGACCGGGCCGAGCGGGTCCGGGTGGTCTCCAGCGCGGTCGAGCACCACGCCGTACTGGACGCGGTGGACTGGCTGGTCGAGCACGAGGGCGCGCAGGCCGGCCGGCTTCCGGTCGACGCCGCCGGGCGGCTCGATCCGGAACGGCTGCGCGCCGAGCTGGCCGAGCACGGCGAGCGCGTCGCTGTGGTCACCGCCATGTGGGCGAACAACGAGGTGGGCACCGTCCAGCCGGTGGCCGCGCTGGCCGCCGTCGCCGCCGAGCACGGTGTGCCGTTCCACACCGACGCCATCCAGGCGGTCGGGCAGGTGCCTGTCGACTTCGCCGCCAGCGGTGTGTCGGCGCTCACCGTGACCGGGCACAAGCTCGGCGGGCCGACCGGCGTGGGCGCGCTGCTGCTGGCCCGCGACGTGGCGGCCACCCCGCTGCTGCACGGCGGCGGCCAGGAGCGCGACGTGCGCTCCGGCACGCTCGACACGGCCGGCATCGTCGCGTTCGCTGTCGCCGTCGAGGCCGCGGTGAAAGGCCAGCAGGAGTACGCCGCACGCGTCGCCGCGCTCCGCGACGAGCTGGTCGAGCGGGTGCGGCAGGCGGTCCCCGAGGTGATCTTCAACGGTGACCCGGCCGACCGGCTCCCCGGCAACGCGCACTTCTCCTTCCCCGGCTGCGAGGGCGACGCGCTGCTGCTGCTGCTGGACGCCCAGGGCATCGCCTGCTCGACCGGCTCGGCCTGCTCGGCCGGCGTGGCCCAGCCCTCGCACGTGCTGCTGGCGATGGGCGCCGACGACGACCGGGCCCGGTCCTCGCTGCGCTTCACGCTCGGGCACACCAGCACCGGCGCGGACGTGGACGCGCTGATCGCCGCGCTGCCCGCCGCGGTGGAACGGGCCCGCCGCGCGGCCGCTCTGCGTACGCCCCGCTGACCCGGATACGCTCGGTGAGGACGAGGGGAGTGGGCCGGTGAGGGTTCTGGCGGCGATGTCGGGCGGGGTGGACTCCGCCGTCGCGGCGGCACGGGCGGTGGAGGCCGGGCACGACGTGACGGGCGTGCACCTGGCGCTGGCCCGCAACCCGCAGACGTACCGCACCGGCGCCCGGGGCTGCTGCACGCTTGAGGACTCCCGGGACGCCCGGCGGGCCGCCGACGTGCTCGGCATCCCGTTCTACGTCTGGGACATGGCCGACCGGTTCCACGAGGACGTGGTGGACGACTTCGTGGCCGAGTACGCCGCCGGGCGTACCCCGAATCCCTGCCTGCGCTGCAACGAGAAGATCAAGTTCGCCGCGGTGCTGGACCGGGCGGTCGCCCTGGGCTTCGACGCGGTGGTGACCGGCCACCACGCCCGGCTCGGCCCGGACGGCCTGCTGCGGCGCAGCGTCGACCTCGCCAAGGACCAGTCGTACGTGCTGGCGGTGCTGACCCGCGCGCAGCTCGACCGGTCGATCTTCCCGCTCGGCGACTCGACGAAGGCCGACGTGCGCGCGGAGGCCGCCCGGCGCGGCCTCGCCGTGGCCGGCAAGCCCGACTCGCACGACATCTGCTTCATCGCCGACGGCGACACCCGAGGCTTCCTCGCCGAGCGCCTCGGCGAGGCCCCGGGGCAGGTGGTGGACGCGCTCACCGGCGCGGTGGTGGGCAGCCACAGCGGCGCCTACCAGTACACCGTCGGGCAGCGGCGCGGGCTGCACCTGGACCGCCCGGCGCCGGACGGCCGGCCGCGCTACGTCCTGTCGATCACCCCGACCACGAACACGGTGACGGTCGGCCCGGCCGAGGCGCTGGAGGTCTCCGACGTGCGCGCCGTCCGCCCGGTGTGGACCGGCGGGCCGTGCCCGGAGGGGCCGGTCGAGTGCGAGGTGCAGCTGCGGGCCCACGGCGACGTGGTGCCGGCCGCCGTCGAGGTGGACGCCGACGGCCTGCGCGCGTCGCTGCGCCGCCCGGTCCGGGGTGTCGCCGCCGGTCAGGCGATCGTGGCCTACCGGCCGGACCCGGCCGGCGACGTGGTGCTCGGCTCCGCCACCATCACCGCTGCCTGACCGGCGACGGGCAGCGGATAGGCTGCGGCGGTGACTGAGCAGGCGTGGCCCTGGCCCACCGGTGCGGCGACGGGGATCGGGTCGCTGCCCGGCACCGACATCGCCGAGGCGCAGCGCATCGTGCTCGGCGAGCTGCCCGCCCTCCCGCACCTGCCCGAGCTGCCCGCCCGGGGGCCGGGCGCGGACCTCGTCGGCCGCACCGCCGGCCTGCTGGTCGAACTGCCTGTCGAGTTGTACGCGGCCCGCTGGCGGATCGCCCCGCGCCCCGGCCGGGATCTGCGCCGCGCCCGCGACCTGATGGAACGCGATCTCGACCAGCTCGCCGAGCAGGCCGAGGAGTACGCCGGCCCGGTGAAGGTCCAGGCCGCCGGCCCGTTCACCCTGGCCGCCGCGCTGGAGCTGCCGATCGGCGGACGCATGCTGCGCGACCCGGGCGCGGTACGCGACCTCGCCGGCTCGCTCGGCGAAGGGCTGCGCAGGCACGTCGACGCGGTGACCCGGCGGCTGCCCCGCGCCTCGGTGCTGCTCCAGCTCGACGAGCCGTCCCTGCCGGCGGTGCTGGCCGGCCGGGTGCCCACCGAGAGCGGCTTCGGCACCCACCGCCCGGTCGAGACGGAGGTGGCGCGGGCGCTGCTGCGCGACGTGATCGAGGCGGCCGGCGTACCGGCGCTGGTGCACTGCTGCGCGCCGGACGTACCGCTGGACCTGATCCGCTCCGCCGGCGCGGTGGGCGTCGCGCTCGACCTGTCGCTCGTGACCGAGCTCGACCCGCTCGGCGAGGCGATCGACGCCGGGCTCGGTCTGCTCGCAGGCGCCGCGCCGACGCTGCCGCCGGCCTCCGGCCGGGCGCCGACGTCGGCCGAGGTCGCCGACCGGGTCCGCCGGGTCTGGGACCGGCTCGGCTTCCCCCGCCGCCGGCTGGCCGAGCAGGTGGTGGTCACCCCCGCGTGCGGCCTGGCCGGTGCCACCCCGGGGTACGCCCGCGCGGTGCTGACCGCCTGCCGCGACGCGGGCCGGCGTCTCGCCGAGGACTGACGTTTTTCCGTCGTACCCGCCGGGCACGATGACCGGCATGATTGGACGACTGCGTTCCACAGTGATCGACTGCCCCGATCCGCGTGCGCTCGCCGCCTTCTACGCCGAGCTGCTCGGCCTGCCCGTGGTGGAGGAGAACTCCGACGGCGACGAGTGGGTGGTGCTCGGCGGCCCGCCCGGGCACCAGCCGCGGGTGGCCTTCCAGAAGGCGCCCGGCCTGCGCGCCCCCGACTGGCCCGACCCGGCCCGGCCGCAGCAGCTCCACCTGGACGTGACTGTCGACGACATCGAGGCGGCCGAGAAGGCGGCGCTGGCGCTGGGCGCGCGGCGGCTGCCCGGCGAGGGGGAGGGCTTCCGGGTCTACGCCGACCCGGCCGGCCACCCGTTCTGCCTCTGCTGGGACTGATCTTCCGCGACTTGCGCGGCGGAGGCATGATCACCGGCGTGACCGCCTCCACCGCCACCGGCCGCGCCGCCGGTTCGCTGTTCGGCCTGGCCTACGGCGACGCCCTGGGCAAGCCCACCGAGTTCCTCACCGTCACCGAGATCGTCCGGCGCTACGGTCCGGCCGGTCCGCGCGAGCTGACCGGCGATCCGGCCCTGGTCACCGACGACACCCAGATGGCGTTGGCCGTGGCGTGGGCGCTGCACGACGCGCCCGCGTACACGGCCGGGGCGGTGGAGCCGCTGCTGCGGCAGCGCTTCGTCGACTGGTCGGTCAGCCCGGAGAACAACCGTGCCCCCGGCATGACCTGCCTGCGGGCCTGCGCCGAACTGGCCCGGGGCACCCGCTGGCAGGAGGCCACAGTGGCGGGCTCGAAGGGCTGCGGTGCGAACATGCGTGTCACCCCGGTCGGGCTGCTCGACGTCGACCTGGACACCATGGCCGGGCTGGCCCAGCTCCAGGCCGGTCTCACCCACGGCCACCCGACCGGGCTGGCGGCCAGCGAGCTGACCGCGTACGCGGTCCGGCTGCTGCGCGACGGCGCGGCGCTGCCGGAGCTGCCGGGCCTGCTCACCGAGCGGGCCCGGGAGCAGCGCACCGTCTACCGGGACGACTGGCTCGGTGACCTGTGGCAGCGGTCTGGCGAGAGCAGCGCGGCCGGGTTCGTCGCCCAGGGCTGGGACGACTGCCTGCACGTGCTGGGCCGGCTGGAGGCGGCGCTGGCCCGCCCGGACGACGGCGGCGACCCGTGCCGGTTCACCGGCGAGGGCTGGATCGCCGAGGAGGCGCTGGCCACCGCGCTGCTCTGCGCGCTGCGCCACAGCGACGACCCGGTCGGCGCGCTGGCCCGGGGCGCCACCACCGCCGGTGACTCGGACTCCATCGCCGCGCTGGCCGGCGCGTTCGTCGGGGCCGCGTACGGCACGGCCGCCTGGCCTGCCGGATGGGCCGGCCGGATCGAGTACGCGGGCCAGCTCACCGCGCTCGCCGCCGCGTTCGAGGGGGATACGCCCGGCGCGGGGTGACACGGCGGCGATCGGGGGGATCGCCCGCGTGGCGCGCAACCGGTCCGGGTTCCGGCAGTCGTCGACCGACACGGCGGTTTGCCCGGGTTCGTCGCGGGTGCGGCCGGGCCGGGGGCGGCTCGCTCAGCCGGTGAGGTGGCTCAGCCGACGCACACCCCGCCACAGGTCCGGGTCGCAGGTGCCGGCCCGGTCGGCGAACGCGTCGAGCGGCACCGGGATCGGCTCGCTGACGTCGAGGAAGCTGTCGTGGTCGGCGTCCGGATCCCAGTCCCGGGTCGGGATCGGCAGGTGGTCGTCCCGATCCGACTTGTCCTGGCTGGTGATCTTCAATACCTCGGCGTCCCCGCCGTCGACCCGCAGCACCAGGCAGGGGCGCACCTTCGAGCCGGTCCCGTCGGCGTAGGGCACGTCGGCCCACCAGATCTCCCCGGGCCGGGGCTCGTCCCGGTCCGTCCGCCCGGCCGCACGTGGCCGCGGCGGCGCCGCGGTGCGGTCACCACGTGACCCGGCGCCGGCCCGGTCGCCGCGACGCGCGCCGCCGGGCCGTCCACCACCGGGCCGGTCGGTGCCGGTCCGACCGCCGCCCGGTCCGCCGGTCCGGCTGCCACGACCGGTGCCCGGCCGCCGCCCGTCGGACCGGCCACGTGTCCCGGCGGCGCGTTCGGCCGCCCGGCGGCGCCACTCGTTCCACAACCAGCCCGCCGCGACACAGGCCACGATCACCAGCGCCCAGATCACCCCGTCGCGCATCCGCCGCCCGCCTCCCGACCGTTGCCGCCCAGTGCCGCCGACGCGATCGTCGCACGCCGGGGGCCGCCCCGCCCGGGTGGCGCGACGCGTGCCGGTCCGCCCTGCTCGGCGCGGGTGGCCGGACGACTGTCAGTCCCGACCGCTACGGTTCTCGGGTAGCACCGACACGGGAGGTCGACAGCGGTGTCCGAAGGCGGCGGCGTGTCCGAAGAAGTGGTTCCCACAGCGGCCGACGCGGCCCAGGAGGCGGCGGCGGGGGCCGAGCCGACCCCGGCCGCGCGGGAGCGGCACGCCACGTTCAGCCAGGAGCTGACCGAGCACCAATACCGCTACTACGTGCTGGACGCGCCGACCATCACCGACGCGGAGTTCGACAGGCAGCTGCGGGAGCTGGAGGCGCTGGAGGCGGAATACCCGGCGCTGCGCACCCCCGACTCGCCCACCCAGCGGGTCGGCGGCACCTTCTCCACCGACTTCACCCCGGTCGCGCACGCCGAGCGGATGCTCTCGCTCGACAACGCCTTCGCCGACGAGGAGCTGGCCGCCTGGGCCGACCGGGTCGAGCGCGACGCGGGCGGCCCGGTGCCCTACCTGTGTGAGCTGAAGGTTGACGGGCTCGCCATCAACCTGACCTACGAGAAGGGCCGGCTGGTCCGCGCCGCCACCCGGGGCGACGGCCGCACCGGCGAGGACGTCACCGCCAACGTGCGCAGCATCAAGGGCGTGCCGGCCCGGCTGACCCCGGCCGACGGCTTCCCCGACGTGCCGGAGTTCCTGGAGGTGCGCGGCGAGATCTACTTCCCGGTGGCCGCGTTCGCCGACCTGAACGCGAGCCTGGTCGAGCAGGGCAAGGCGCCGTTCGCCAACCCGCGCAACGCCGCCGCCGGCAGCCTGCGGCAGAAGGACCCACGGGTGACCGCCTCCCGCCCGCTGCGCCTGGTGGTGCACGGCATCGGCGCCCGCACCGGCTACCGCCCGGCCGCGCAGTCCGAGTCGTACGCGGCGCTCAAGGCGTGGGGACTGCCCACCAGTGACAGGTGGAAGGTGGTGGACGACCTGGCCGGAGTGGCGGAATACATCGCCTACTACGGCAAGCACCGGCACGACGTCGAGCACGAGATCGACGGCGTGGTGGTCAAGGTCGACCCGGTCTCCATCCAGGGCCGTCTCGGCTCGACCAGCCGGGCGCCCCGCTGGGCGATCGCCTTCAAATACCCGCCCGAGGAGGTCAACACCAAGCTGCTCGACATCGACGTCAACGTCGGGCGCACCGGCCGGGTCACCCCGTTCGCCGTCCTCGAACCGGTCCGGGTGGCCGGTTCCACTGTCGCGCTGGCGACCCTGCACAACGCCCGTGAGGTCGAGCGCAAGGGCGTGCTCATCGGCGACACGGTGGTGCTGCGCAAGGCCGGCGACGTGATCCCCGAGGTGCTCGGCCCGGTGGTCGAGCTGCGTCCGGCCGACGCCCGCCCGTTCGTCATGCCGACCACCTGCCCGGCCTGCGGCACACCGCTCGCGCCGGCCAAGGAGAGCGACGTCGACATCCGCTGCCCCAACGGGCGGGCCTGCCCCGGCCAGATTCGCGAGCGGGTCTTCTACCTGGCCAGCCGCAAGGTGCTCGACATCGAGGTGCTCGGCGAGAAGGGCGCGGCGGCGCTGCTGGACGCCGAGATCATTACCAACGAGGGCGACCTGTTCCAGCTCGACGCCGAGCAGTTGAGCCGGTCGCCGTTCTTCGTCAACAAGGACGGCAGCCTCGGCAGCAACGCCACCAAACTGCTCGACAACCTCGCCGAGGCCAAGGAACGCGACCTGTGGCGGGTGCTGGTGGCGCTCTCCATCCGGCACGTCGGCCCGACCGCCGCGCAGGCGCTCGCCCGGCACTTCCGCTCCATCGCGGCGATCGAGACCGCGGGCGAGGAGGAACTGTCCTCGGTGGACGGCGTCGGCCCGACGATCGCGGCCAGCCTGAAGGAGTGGTTCGCCGTCGACTGGCACCGCGAGGTGGTGCGCAAGTGGGCCGAGGCGGGCGTACGGATGGCCGAGGAGGCCGCCGACGAGGGTCCGCGACCGCTCGACGGCGTCACAGTGGTGGTCACCGGCACGTTGAGTGGGTTCAGTCGCGACCAGGCGGCCGAGGCGATCCAGGCCCGGGGCGGCAAGGTGACCGGCTCGGTCTCCAAGAAGACCGGTTTCGTGGTGGTCGGCGACAATCCCGGCTCCAAGGCAGACAAGGCCGCCACCCTGAAACTGCCGATCCTCGACGAGGACGGCTTCCGCGTTCTGCTCGACTCCGGCCCCGACGCCGCCCGCGAGGTGGCCCGGGTGGAGGGCTGACGGGCTGGTCACGGCGAACGCCGGCGGATACCAAGTTAATTACGACTACGACCGATTCGTGACTGTCGTGTCGGGGAAACCGCCTCGGAGGGCGTTTCATTGGCGTACGACGCGTGACGGCGCGCGCCAGGACGTTCCCCCGGGAGGTGCGATGGAGACCGGCGATCCGCGTAACTCCGTCCCGCCCGGGCGGAGCGGGCCGTTCTTCGGCTTCGTCGGCGCGATCGGCGCGGTCGCCCTACTGGTGTCGGCCGTGCCGCTCGTCAGGCTCGCCGACCGCCTGACCGAGCTGCCGGCGGCCTTCTGGACCATGGCGGCGCTCGCCGTCGCCTGCGACGCGCGCCCGTTCGTCCCGCCCGGCCGGCGGCAGACCTCGGCGGTGTTCCCGTCGACCTGCTTCACCTTCGCGATCCTGCTCGGCTGGGGCCTCGGTCCGGCCGTCGCGGTGCAGGCCGTGGCGGTCGCGGTCAGCGGCTGGCGGCTCGGGTACGCCCCCTGGCGCACCGGCTTCAACGCCGCCCAGTACGCGTGCGCGCTCGCCGCCGCGTACGCAGTCACCCGGCTCGGCCCGGGCGAGCTGTTCGACGACGGCGGGCTGCGCTGGACCGACGTGGCGGCGGTGGGTGGCGCGACGGTGGCCTGGTTCGTGGTCAACTACGGGCTGGTCAGCTCCGCGGTCCGGTTGCGCTTCGGGGACCGGTGGTGGCCGAGCTTCCGCAGCGGCCTTGCCTACGAGCTGCTGGCCACCGGTTCGCTGCTGCTGCTGGCCCCGGTCCTGGTGGCCGCCGCCCGGGCCAGCGCGGCGTTGATCCCGCTGGTGCTGGTGCCGCTGTTCGCGGTCTACCGGATGGCCCGGCTCTCCGACGAACGGGAACATCTCGCCGACGTGGACCCGCTCACCGGGCTGCCCAACCGCAAGGCGCTGCTGACCGAGGTGGCCGAGCAGGTGCACCTGCACGGCGAGCGGGCCGCCCGGGGCGCGCCGGACGCGCACCTGGCGCTGCTGCTGCTCGACCTCGACCGGTTCAAGCACGTGAACGACGCGCTCGGGCACGCGGTGGGAGACCGCCTCCTGGTCGAGGTGAGCGCCCGGCTGATGGGCGCGGTCGGCGGCGGCGACATGGTGGCGCGGCTCGGCGGCGACGAGTTCGCCATCGTGGTGCCCCGGCTCACCGACATCGACCAGGCGCGCGAGCGGGCCGACCGGGTGGTCGCCGCGCTCGCCGAGCCGGTGCCGCTGGACGGGCTGCCGCTGGACGTCGGCGGTGCCATCGGCATCGCGCTCTACCCCGACCACGGCGAGGACTTCGCGACCCTGATGCGCCACGCCGACGTGGCCATGTACGACGCGAAGCACCGCAACGACACGGTGGCGGTCTACGCGCCGGAGTCCGACCACAACTCGGCCGAGCGGCTGAGCCTGCTGGCCGACCTGCGGCGGGTGCTGGAGTCCGGCCCGTCCGCGTCGGCCGGGGAGACGGTGGGCGTACGCGGGGGTGACGGAGCGGCGCTGGAGCCGGCGCTGCCGGGCGCGCGACCGGCCCGGGCCGAGCGGCCGTCGCGCAACCAGCGCCCGGCGCGCGACGGAGGCCGGGGCGGCGGACGGGCGGGCGGGGGACGGTCCGGCGACGGGTCGAACCGGTGGCTGCGGCGCCGCCGGGACCGCGCGCAGGAGCGGCACGAGGACGACCTGATCGAGCGCATCCTCACCGGCGCCGACCCGATCCGCCGCCGGGCCGCTCCCGGTGGCGCCGCCGCCGGGCCGGTGGTCACGCCGTTCGTGGTCGGTGGCGGGGAAGCCACGCCGGACCGTGCCGACGGGACCGACGCCGCGCACGACGCGCAGGTGGCCGTCAGCACCGGTGCGCCGGGCGTCATCGGGCCGACCGCGGACGGGAGCGCCGCCGGCGGGCCGGAGGAGCAGGCCGGGCACCCGGGCGAGATCACCATGTACTACCAGCCACAGATCGCCATCGCCACCGGCGAGGTGGTGGGCGTCGAGGCGCTGCTGCGCTGGCGGCACCCGCGCCGGGGCATGGTCGACCCGGGCGAGCTGATCCAGGTCGCCGAGCAGAGCGCGGTGATGCGGCTGCTGACCCGCCGCGTGGTGGACGACGTGGTGGAGCAGCTCGCCAAGTGGTCGGCGGCCGGGCTCACGTTGCGTGCCGCGCTCAACGTCAGCGTCCGCGACCTGCACACCGGCGAGATCGCCGACCAGATCGCCGACCGGCTGACCCGGTACGGCGTGCCGCCGCAGCGGCTCCAGGTGGAGATCACCGAGGGCGCGCTGATGGCCGACCCACGGCGGGTGCTCGCCAGCATCACCCAGTTGCACCGGATCGGCGTCGGCATCGCGCTCGACGACTTCGGCACCGGCTACTCGTCGCTGCAACACCTGCGCCGGCTCCCGCTGTCCGAGGTGAAGGTGGACCGGTCGTTCGTCCTCGGAATGGCCGAGGACCCGGACGACGCGGCGATCGTCCGCTCGATGATCGAGCTGGCCGGGGCGCTCGGGCTGCGCGTGGTGGCCGAGGGCGTGGAGGACGAGCGCACCTGGCGGCTGCTGCACGCCGCCGGCTGCGACGTGGCGCAGGGCTGGTTCCACGCCCGGCCGATGCCGGCCGAGGACCTGGTGGCCTGGCTGTCCCGCTACCGTCCGGTGCGCCCGGCCGAGGCGGGCAGCCGTGGAGCTCCGGCGCCGGAGGGGGAGTCGAAGGCGTCGTCGTGACGGCGGGACAATAGACTCGCTCCGGTCACCGCGCGTCATCGAGCACGCCCGTACGCGCGGCCGGCCCACCGCCAGACGTCTCAGGACAGCCACGAAGGGGGCACCGATGGCCGCCATCTCCCGCGAGGAGGTCGCGCACCTCGCGCGACTGTCGCGGCTCGCCGTCACCGAGGAGGAGTTGGACACCTTCGCCGGCCAGCTGGATGTGATCCTCCAGTCGGTCGCGCAGGTCGGCGAGGTAGCCGCGGCGGACATCCCGCCGACGTCCCACTCCGTGCCGCTGACGAACGTGCTCCGCGAGGACGTGGTGCGGCCGGGCCTGACCCCGCAGGAGGCGCTGTCGGGCGCCCCCGACGCCGAGGAGCAGCGGTTCCGCGTCCCGCGGATCCTGGACGAGGATGTGGCCTCATGAGCGAGCGCAGCGGGAGTGCCGGCATGACCGACCTGACGAAGTTGAGCGCCGTCGAGATCGCCGGGCTGGTGGCGAGCGGCGAGACCTCCGCCGTCGAGGTCACCCAGGCGCACCTGGACCGGATCGGCGCCGTCGACGACCGGGTGCACGCGTTCCTGCACGTCGACACCGAGGGTGCGCTCGCCGCCGCGCGGTCGGTGGACGAGCGTCGCGCCGCCGGTGAGGAGCTGGGCCCGCTGGCCGGTGTGCCGGTCGCGGTGAAGGACGTGCTCACCACCAAGGGCGTGCCGACCACCGTCGGGTCGAAGATCCTGGAGGGCTGGCGCCCGCCGTACGACTCGACGATCGTCGAGCGGCTGCGCGCCGCCGGCACGGTGATGCTCGGCAAGACGAACATGGACGAGTTCGCGATGGGCTCCTCCACCGAATACTCGGCGTACGGGCCGACCCGTAACCCGTGGGACCTGGAGCGGATCCCGGGCGGCTCGGGCGGTGGCAGCGCGGCGGCGCTGGCCGCGTACGAGGCGCCGCTGTCGATCGGCTCGGACACCGGCGGCTCGATCCGCCAGCCCGGCGCGGTCACCGGCACCGTCGGCGCGAAGCCCACCTACGGCGGCACCTCCCGCTACGGCCTTGTGGCGTTTTCCTCGTCGCTGGACACCCCCGGCCCGTGCGCGCGTACCGTGCTCGACGCCGCGTTGCTGCACCAGGTGATCGGCGGTCACGACCCGCGCGACTCCACCTCGATCCCGGCACCGGTGCCGGACGTGGTGGCCGCGGCGCGGCTCGGCGCCACCGGCGACCTGACCGGCGTGAAGCTCGGCGTGGTCACCGAGTTCACCGGCGAGGGCGCGGAGCCGGGCGTGATGGCCGCGTTCCGCGAGTCGGTCGAGGCGCTGGCGAAGCTGGGCGCCGAGATCGTCGAGATCTCCTGCCCGCACTTCAAGTACGCGCTGCCGGCGTACTACCTGATCGCGCCGAGCGAGTGCTCCTCCAACCTGGCCCGGTTCGACGGCGTCCGGTTCGGCCTGCGGGTCGGCGACGACGGCAACCGGTCGCTGGAGGAGGTCATGTCGCTGACCCGCGAGGCCGGTTTCGGCCCCGAGGTCAAGCGCCGCATCATGATCGGCACGTACGCGCTCTCGTCGGGCTACTACGACGCCTACTACGGCCAGGCGCAGAAGGTCCGCACCCTGATCACGCGGGACTTCACCAGCGCGTTCGAGCAGGTCGACGCGCTGATCTCGCCGACCACGCCGTTCGTGGCGTTCCCGATCGGGTCGCGCACCGCCGACCCGTACCAGATGTACCTGGCCGACCTGTTCACCATCCCGACGAACCTGTACGGCGGTCCGGCCATCTCGGTGCCGTGCGGCCTGTCCGACGGGCTCCCGGTCGGCTTCCAGATCATGGCGCCGACCATGGCCGACGACCGGATGTACCGGGTCGCCGCCGCGCTGGAGAACGCCGTCGGCACGCTCACCCCGCCGACGCTCTAGAAACCGGGGGTACGGAGGCGGGCCACCCGCCTCCGTACCGACACGGTGATCACCGAACAGCGGATTGCCACCTGTCACTGGCACTGGTCGAATAGGATTCGAGGCTGCTGGATCGACTGGACTACGGTCCGCTGGCGGATGCGAGCGGCTCCGATCGAGACCTGGATGTGCGATGGGGACACTTCGCCCGGTCATGGCCCTGACGATGGCCGTCGCGCTGCTGCTGGGTGTCGCCCAGCCGGCCACCGCGCAACCGGTCACCGCCGCCACCGAGACCGTCACCATCACCTCGGGTAAGCCCCGGTCGGTCATGGTCATCGGGCAGGTCTACGCGATCCACACGGTCGAGGCGACAGGCGGGACCGCGCCGTACCGGTTGTCGGTGGTCTCGGGCAGCCTGCCGCCGGGGATGCTGGTGGTGGGTACGTCGCTCGGTGGCGCGCCGACCACAGTCGGCACGTACACGTTCACGCTGCGGATGACCGATCAGAACGACCTCTTCGACGAGCAGACGGCGACGATCGAGGTACGCCAGCCGAAGGTCGTCATCACGTCCGGCAAGCCCCGGTCTCCCATGTACCTCGGCCGGGTGTACGCGATCCACACGGTCGAGGCGACAGGCGGCGCCGCGCCGTACGGGTTGTCGGTGGTCTCGGGCAGCCTGCCGCCGGGGATGCTGGTGGTGGGTACGTCGCTCGGCGGTGCGCCGACCACAGCCGGCACATACACGTTCACGCTGCGGATGACCGACAAGAACGGCCTCTTCGACGAGCAGGACGCCACCGTCGTCGTCGCCGTGGCGGCGACCGCCTTCACCTCCGGCGAACCGCCCGCCGCCACAGTCGGTAAGCACTACTCCTTCCGGTTCACCGCCGACGGCGACTCGGACATCGTGTTCGCCCTGGCCGCCGGGGCCCTGCCGGACGGCCTCACCCTCGACGAGAAGGGCCGGCTCAGCGGCACACCGGGCAGCGCCGGCACGTTCACCTTCACCGTCGCGGCGAAGGGGCACAGCACCAGCGCCACGAAGCAGGTGTCGCTGACCGTCGCCGCCCGGACCCCGGGCACCCCGACGGCGACCCCGACCGGCTGGACGCCCGCTCCGACCGACCCGACGGCCACGCCGACCGCGAGCGATCCGGCCGCCACGCCGTCGGAGGGCAGCCCGGCGACGCCCCAGCCGACGCCGTCACCGTCGAAGGCCAGTGGCACGTGGCTGCCGGCCACCGGGCCGGGTTCGCCGCTCGTGCTGCTGCTGTTGAGCGTCGTGGCCTTCTCCGTCGGCGGCATCCTGCTCGTGCTGGCGTACAACCGTCGTCGGACCTTCACCCCACCCGAGTGACGCCCGGGCCGGGCCGGGGCGTCGGGGCGGTCCACGCGGTGATCTCGAAGCCCGGCAGCGGGGTGGCCGGGCCAGCCGATTAGGCTGGAACGGTTCTGTCCGGATCGCGCCTGGAGCTCAGATGACGACGACACTGCCCGCGTACGACGAGGTCGTCGCGCGCTTCGAACCGGTGATCGGCCTGGAGACCCACGTCGAGCTGGGCACGAACACCAAGATGTGGTGCGGCTGCCCGACCGACTTCGGCGGCGAGCCGAACACCCGGGTCTGCCCGGTCTGCCTGGGCCTGCCCGGCTCGCTGCCGGTGGCGAACAAGGCCGCCATCGAGGCGACCATCCGGATCGGGCTGGCGCTGAACTGCTCCATCGCCGAGTGGTGCCGGTTCGCCCGGAAGAACTACTTCTACCCGGACATGCCGAAGAACTTCCAGATCAGCCAGTACGACGAGCCGCTGTGCTCCGACGGCTACCTGGACGTCGAGGTGAACGGCGAGCTGGTCCGCATCGGCATCGAGCGGGTGCACCTGGAGGAGGACACCGGCAAGACGCTGCACGTCGGCGGCGCCACCGGTCGCATCCACGGCGCCACCGAGTCGCTCGTCGACTACAACCGGGCCGGCATCCCGCTGGTGGAGATCGTCACCAAGCCGATTCCCGGCACCGGCGCGCTCGCGCCCGAGGTCGCCCGCGCGTACGTCGCCGAGCTGCGCGACGTGATCCGCTCGCTCGGCGTCTCCGACGTGCGGATGGAGGAGGGCTCGCTGCGCTGCGACGTCAACACGTCGCTGAACCGCCCGGGCGAGGAGTGGGGCACCCGCACCGAGACGAAGAACGTCAACTCGCTGCGCTCGGTCGAGCGGGCGGTGCGCTCGGAGATGCTGCGCCAGGCGTCGGTGCTGGAGGCCGGCGGCCGGATCACGCAGGAGACCCGGCACTTCCACGAGGACACCGGCGACACCACGTCGGGCCGGTCCAAGGAGACCGCCACCGACTACCGGTACTTCCCGGAGCCGGACCTGGTGCCACTCGCCCCCGACACCGCGTGGGTGGCCGAGCTGAAGGCCGCCCTGCCGGAGCTGCCGCGCCTGCGCCGCAAGCGGATCCAGCAGGACTGGGGCCTGTCCGACCTCGACATGCAGTCCGTGGTGAACGCGGGCGCGGTCGAGCTGATCGAGGCGACTGTGGCTGCCGGCGCGACCCCTGCGGCGGCCCGTAAGTGGTGGCTGGGTGAGCTGTCCCGCCGCGCCAACGAGACCGGCGTGGAGCTGGCCGACGTGGGCGCCACCCCGGCTCAGGTCGCCGAGCTTCAGGGCCTTGTCGACGCGGGCAAGCTCAACGACAAGCTGGCCCGTACCGTGCTGGAGGGCGTGGTGGCCGGCGAGGGCTCGCCGACCGAGATCATGACCAACCGCAACCTGGAGGTCGTCTCGGACACCGGCGCGCTCACCGCCGCCGTGGACGAGGCGATCGCGGCCAACCCGGCCATCGCCGACAAGATCCGCAGCGGCAAGGTCGCGGCGGCCGGCGCGCTGGTCGGCGCGGTCATGAAGACCACGCGCGGCCAGGCGGACGCGAAGACCGTCCGCGAGCTGATCCTGGCGCGCCTCGGCGCCTGACGTGCAAGGAAGGGCCCCTTCTTAACGCCTGGTGCATGGGAAGGGGCCCTTCCTAACGCCTCACCCCACTCACGGGGCGTCAACGGCGACGCCCGGATGGAGTCACCGTGAACCAGCACGACCTCGACGTCCTCGACGAGATCCAGCGCCGGGTGCTCTGGCTCGCCACCCGCATCGTCGACGCGGCCAACCACGACCGCGACACCGGTGACGGGGTGAAGGTCGGTGGCCACCAGGCGTCGAGCGCCTCGCTGGTGACCGCGATGACCGCGCTCTGGTTCCAGCACCTGGACGCCGAGGACCGGGTCGCGGTGAAGCCGCACGCCTCGCCGGTGTTCCACGCCATCCAGTACCTGCTGGGCAACCTCGACCGGTCGTACCTGCCGAAGCTGCGGGCACGCGGCGGGCTCCAGTCGTACCCGTCGCGGACCAAGGACCCGGACGAGGTGGACTTCTCCACCGGCTCGGTCGGCCTGGGCGCCGCCGCGCCGCTGTTCGCCGCCGTCACCCGCCGCTACGTCGACGCGCACTTCGGCCCGCGCCCGCACTCCCGGTTCGTCGCCCTCATCGGCGACGCCGAGCTGGACGAGGGCAACATCTGGGAGGCGGTCGCCGACCCGGCCACCACCGGGCTCGGCAACGTGATGTGGCTCGTCGACTTCAACCGCCAGTCGCTGGACCGGGTCGTCCCCGGCATCCGGATCAACCAGTGGCGCGGCCAGTTCGAGGCGGCCGGCTGGCACGTCGTGGAGGTCAAGTACGGCCGTCGGCTCGCCGAGGCGTACGCCCGGCCGGGTGGCGCGGCGCTGCGCGACTGGATCGACCGGATGCCCAACGAGCAGTACCAGTCGCTGTTCGGGCTGGCCGGGCCCGCGCTGCGCAAGCAGTTCCTGGACGGCGCCCCGGCCGAGGTGGCCGCGTTCGTCGCCGACATCGGCGACGACGAGCTGGGCCCGCTCGTCACCGACCTGGGCGGGCACGACGCGCAGGCCATGCTCGACGCGTACGCCCAGTGCGACGCGGTGACCGACCGGCCCAGCGTCGTGTTCGCGTACACGGTCAAGGGCTGGGGCCTGCCCATCGCCGGCAACCCGCGCAACCACTCGGCGCTGCTCACCACCGAGCAGGTCGACGCGCTGCGCGCCGCGCACGGCCTGACGCCGGAGACCGAGTGGGACCGCCTCGACCCGGCGTCCCCGGCCGGTATCCGGGCCGGCGAGCGCCGGGAGGCGCTGTCCCGCCCGCCGCGCGAGCGTGCGCTGGGCGTCACCGTTCCGGAGACCACGAGGGTACGCGCGAACAAGCCCGTCTCCACCCAGGAGGCCTTCGGCCGGGTGCTTGTCGACCTGGCCCGCGATCCGCAGGTCGCGCCCTACCTGGTGACCACCGCGCCGGACGTGGCCACCTCGACCAACCTGGCCGGGTTCATCAACAAGACGGGCGTGTTCGCCCCGACGGAGCAGCGTTCCTGGACCGAGGACCGGATGCTGCGCTGGACCGAGAGCCCCGCCGGGCAGCACATCGAGCTGGGCATCTCGGAGATGAACCTGTTCCTGCTGCTGGGCCAGCTCGGCCTGTCCTGGGACCTGTCCGGTCAGCCGCTGCTGCCGGTGGGCACCGTCTACGACCCGTTCGTGCTGCGCGGTCTGGACGCGTTCCTCTACGGGACGTACTCCGGTTCCCGGTTCGTGGTGGCCGGCACCCCGTCGGGCATCACGCTCGCCCCGGAGGGCGGGGCGCACCAGTCCACCATCACCGCGTCGGTCGGCCTGGAGCTGCCGGGGGTGACGTTCCTGGAGCCCGCGTACGCCGGCAGCCTCGACTGGCTGCTCTGCGACGCGCTCGGGCAGATCGCCGGTGGTGCCGCACCGGCCGCCACAGCCGCGCCGGCCGAGGACGGGGCGTACTACTTCCGGCTCAGCACCCGGCCGGTCGACCAGGCGCCGTTCGAGGCGGCCCGGGCGCGGCTCGGGGACGCGGTGCTGCGGCGGCAGGTGGTGGCCGGCGCGTACCGGCTCGTCGACGCGCACCAGGCGTACCCCGATCTGGCTGATGCCCCGGTCGTGCAGCTCGCCGCCTCCGGCGCGGTGCTGCCGGAGGTCCTGGCCGCCGCCGCGGAGCTGGCGGAGGAGGGCGTGGCCGCGCACGTGGTCGACGTGACCAGCCTGGACCGGCTCTACCGGGCGTGGCAGCGGACGCTGCGCCAGGGTGTGCGGACCGCTACCGTGCCGAGCGTCCCGGGCGCGCTGCGGTCGGCGTTCGCCGACCGGGTGCCGGTGGTCACCGTGCACGACGCGGCCTCGCACGCGATGGCCTGGCTCGGCTCGGCGGTCGGCGCCCCGGCGGTGCCGCTCGGCGTGGACGAGTTCGGCCAGTCCGGCAGCGTCCGGGAGCTGTACGAGCTGCACGACCTGCTGCCCGGCAGCATCGTCAACGCCGCGCTGGCCGCGATCGCGCTGCGCTGACGGCTCGCGCCCGGTCGGTCGGCTCGCTGGCTCGCCAGCGCGCCGGCTCGCGCCCAGTCTGTCGGCTGCGCGGCTGCGCCGGCTCGCGACGACGGCGGGTCGCTGCCGGCCGGTCCGGGTGGCACGACAGCCCGCTGCCGTAACGGAAGGTCATAAGCGATTTCGGTTGCGGAAAGTGACTGCCTCTGCGGTCGGAGGTATGGCCTCGTGCCGCCTTTGCTCTGCAGCCAAATCCGCAGCACCACCCTGAGCTGGGGCGGAATGGATCGCTCGCTGCTCTGCACCCATCCGCGCGGTGACTCTCGGTGCCTGCCGCGCCGATGGGTGCAGAGCAAAGGCGGCGGTGGGGCATCCCGGTGCCGGACGGCTTCATGACGCGCAGTGACCGGGTGTCACGCGGCAGGGCGCCCGGCGTGGCCGCGAGGAAGGCGAGGATCCGGGACGGTCAGCTCGTGGGGGTGGGGCTCAGGGTGGTCGTACCCGGCGACGGCGACTCGGAGGGGCCGCGGGTGGGGGTCGGGGTGACCGGCACCTGGTCACCCTTTGCCGGGTCGCGGATGACGTGCCGCTCCAGGTTGACCTGCGACTGCCCGGTGCCGCCGACTGTGATGTCGTCGTACGCCTGGAGCAGCTTCTGCTGGTCGAAGTAGAGCACCGTCATGGTCAGCGGAGTCGGCTTCTCGCCCTCCAGGCCGCGCAGCCCGGCCCCGCCGGTCGAGCCCTGCACCATCAGCGTGGTCGGCTGCTTGCCCTCCACCTGCGGCAGCTTCGACACCTGCCGGGAGTGGGTGTGCCCGGAGAGCACGAGCGGGCAGGTGCCGGAGAGCGGGCCGGCCGAGGCGGGATCGTGGATGAGCGCGATGTCGACCTTGCGCGGCGACTTCTCGATCGTGGCGGCGAGCTGTTCGCCGGCGCCGATCACCTGGTCGGCCACGGCCGAGGTGAGCCCGCTCCCGGCCGGTGAGGTCTCCTTGTCCGGGGTGAAGCGGGGGTCGCCGAGGCCGGCGATGGTCAGCCCGCCGACTGTGGTGACGGAGTTGTTCAACACGATCGCGTTCGGCTGCTGCGCCACCGCGGCGGCGGTACGCGGCGAGTCGTGGTTGCCGCGGATGAACACGTACGGCTTCTTGAGCAGGCCGATCGAGCCGACGAACGACGCCTCCGGCTCGCTGCCCCAGTCGGTCATGTCGCCGGTGTCGACCACCACGTCGATGCCGAACTGTTCGACCACGGTACGGATCAACTGCCAGCCGGTCGGGTTGAGGTGGATGTCCGACACGTGCAGCACCCGGGTGGTGCCGGGCGACGGCTGCACCACCGGCAGCGCCGAGACGGTCGTGTAGAGCTTGCTGACGTTGCCGACCAGCCGCTGGAGCTGCTCGGCGTACTTGGTGTAGTCGTTCGCGATCCGCCGAGCGTCACCGACGATCGCGGGCGCGTTGACGAGTAGGCCCTCGTACCGGGGCTCCTCGATGGCCTGCGGGCGCAGGGTGCTCGCCGCCGCCCCGAGGCTGCCCGCCGTGATGACGAGCGCCATACCGCCGGCCCACGCGGTACGCCGGACGTCCCGGAAGACGAGCGCCGCCAGGATCAGCGTGGCCAGCACCACCGAGGCGAGCGTACGCAGCCCGAGCCGCATCACGCCGTCGCGGACGTCCTGCACCGCCGACTGGCTGGCCCGGCTGATGCTGGCCGGGTCGTCGAGGAGCGCCTCGGTGCGCCCCTGGTCCAGCGAGCCCACCTCGACGGTGAGGTACGCCGGGCCGTCGTGGCTGTCCAGCAGCAGCGCGCCCAGGGGAGGGATGTCGACGGTGGTGCCGCCGCTCAGTGACGGGCTGAGCTTCAGCTCGGCGCGGAACGGGCCGATGTCGGTGCCGACGTGGCCGCCCGCGTACGTGCCGATCACGATGCCGCCGAGTGTGACAGCGAGCAGAGCCAGCACGACACCCAGCCGGCGCAGCCGGTTACCGGGCCGCCACGCCGTCACGCGGCGGGCACGCCCGCGCTCCGGAGACATCTCGTCCCCGGTGCGGTGCTGTTCGTTCTCGTGGCCGTCCATGCTGAGATCCTGACCTGCCCCTTGCGCGATCTTGACAAACCCGCCCGGCCCGGATCAGCTCCGGCCGGCGCCCCCGTCGGCGAACACGAGTCGCAGGATGCGGTCGTCCTCGGCGGTGGGGGTGCCCCTGCCGTCCCGGTTCGAGGTGCTCACCCACAGCGAGCCGTCCGGCGCCGCCGCGACGGCCCGTAGCCGACCGTACCGGCCGGTGAGCAGGTCGCGTGGCTGACCGAGGACGGTGCCGTTGCCGGCCAGCTCCACCAGCCAGAGCCGCTGGCCGCGCAGGCAGGCGGCGACGAGCACGCGGTCCGCCGCCGCCAGGCCGGAGCAGGACGCGTCACCGGTGGGCCACTGCGTGATCGGGTTCACGTAGCGCTTGTCGTCGCCACGCCCCTCGACCCGGGGCCATCCGTAGTTGCCGCCCTTGTTGATCTGATTGATCTCGTCCCAGGTGTTCTGGCCGAACTCCACCGCGTACATCTTCTTGTCCGGCGTCCAGGCGAAGCCCTGGACGTTGCGGTGGCCGGTCGACCAGACCGGCGACCCGGCGGTGGGGTTGCCCGGCGCCGGCTTGCCGTCCGGGGTGATCCGGAGGATCTTGCCGCCGAGGCTCTTGGCGTCCTGGGCGTTCTCGGTGCGCCCGGCGTCCCCGGTGCTCGCGTAGAGGTGGCCGTCCGGGCCGAAGCCCAGCCCGCCGCCGTTGTGCGTGCCGGACTTCGGGATGCCGGTCAGGATCGGCTTCGGCGCCTGCCCGAGCTGCATCTTCGCGATCCGGTTGTCGTTCTCGGCGGTGTAGTAGACGAAGACCGTGCGGTCCCGCTCGTACGCCGGGGAGACCGCGATGCCGAGCAGGCCGCCCTCGCCGCCGGCGGCGACGTCCGGCACGGTCTGCACCGGCCGCACCGCCAGGCCCTCCGGGCCGGACTCCGGGCCGACCTGGAGGATCCGCCCCTTGTCCCGCTCGGTCACCAGCGCGCCGCCGTCGGGCAGGAACGCGATGCCCCACGGCACCTCCAGCCCCTTGGCCAGCACCGTGGCGACCGCCTGCTGGCCGGCCCCGCCGGGACTCGCGGTGCTCGACGGTGTGGGCAGGTTGGGCGGGGCGCCGGCCGGATCCGGCTCGGGCTCGCCGAGGGCACAGCCGGCGGCGCCCAGGAGCAGCGCCGCGCAGGACGCCGCCAGCGCCGTCCGGAGGCGGCTGACACGGGGGTACGCAAGACGCGGGCTCACCCGCCCCAGCCTAGCCGTGTGGACCGGCGAACCGGGCGCGTCGCGCGGACGGCGGCCCGTACCCGGCCCGTTCGGGGGAGTGCTGTTCAGCCGGCCCGCAGCGCGAGCAGGGCGACGTCGTCCTCCCGCTGGTGTGCGGCGGCGAGCAGCCGGTCGCAGAGCAGGTCCAGCGAAACGCCCGGCCCGGCGGTGCCGAGATGGGCGAGCAGCTCGGCCTGCCCCTCGTCGATCGGCTGGTCCCGGCGCTCGATCAGCCCGTCGGTGTGCAGCAGCAGCGTGTCGCCGGGAGCCAGGGTCAGCGTCCGGCCGGTGCGCCGGGGCGGGCGGGCCAGGCCGAGCAGCGGCCCGCGACCGTCCGCCACCGCTACCGAACCGTCGGCGCGGACCAGCAGCGGCGGCGGGTGTCCCGCGTTGCACCAGGAGACCACCAGCCCGCCGGCGGCCGGGCGGACCCGGGCCAGCACGGCGGTGGCGACGGTGGGCACCCGCAGCCCGCCCATGGCCCGGTCGAGGTGGGTCACCAGGTCCTCCACCGGATCGTCCCGCCCGTACGCGTTGCCCCGCACCAGGTTGCGCAGCTGGCCCATGGTGGCCGCCGCCTCGATGTCGTGCCCGGCGACGTCACCGATCGCGGCGACCACCTCGCCGTCGGGCTGGACGAAGGCGTCGTACCAGTCGCCGCCCACCTCGACCCGGTCGGCGGCCGGCAGGTAGCGGGCGGCCAGTTCCATCCCGGGCACGGCCGGCAGGCTCGGCAGCATGCTGTGCTGGAGCACCTCGGCGACGTGGCGCTGCTCCCCGTAGAGGCGGCTGTTGCCGACCGCCTGTCCGGCGCGTACCCCGATGTCCTGCGCGGTGCGCAGGTCGCTGGCGTCGAAACCGCGCCGTCCGGGCCGGTTGACCAGCGTGACCGCCCCGATCACCCGGTCCCCGACGGCGGTGATCGGCACGGTCAGGTGGGAACCGATGCCGAGCCGGTCGGCGAGCGGCACCAGCTCCGGGCGTGTGGTGCCGCGCGCCACGTCGTCCAGGTCGGCCGTGGCCCGCACCGCCGGCCGCCCGGTACGCAGCACCGACCGGATCTGCGACTCCGCGCTGAGCCCGGTGGTCAGCAGCCCGGCGAAACGGGCCATGTCGGCCGCGCGCTCGGCGTCCCGGTGCAGGCCGGTGACCGTGCGTGGCCGGCCGGCCGGGTCGACGAGCGTGATCAGGCACCAGTCGGCGAGCAGCGGCACCATCGCGCGCCCGAGCCGGTCGACGGCGGTGGCCACGTCGAGCGTGCCGCCGAGCATCTCGCTCATCCCGGCCAGCATGGCGAGCCGGTCGTGCGCCTCCTCGGCGCGGCGGCGCGCCTCCTCGGCACCCCGGACCGCGATGCGCAGCCGCAGCTCGGAGGAGCACGCGGCGGCCAGGTCGGCGAGCGTACGCAACTGTTCCCCGGTCCAGGCCCGGGGCTTGCTGTCGATCGCGCAGAGCGAGCCGAGCACCCGCCCGTCCAGGTCGGTCAGGGGCATGCCCGCGTACGCCACCACGCCCAGGTCCTCGACGGCCAGGTTGAGGCGTACCTGGGGGGAGAGGCGGGCGTCGGGCAGCACCAGCGGCATCTCGACGTCGACGACGTGCTGGCAGAACGAGTGGGTCAGCGGCGTCTCCCGGCGGGCCGCCCACGGCTCCGGCAGCCCGGTCGCGCCGGGGAAGAACTGACGGTCGGCGTCCACCAGGGAGACGAGCGCGACGGGCACGTCCAGCAGGTCGCCGACCAGCCGGGCGAACCTGTCGAACGCCTCGTCCGGTACGGCGTCGAGCCGGGTCTCGTCGAGTGAGCGCAATCGGTCGGGATCGGCGAGCGCCGGAATCGGCACGGACACCCGTCCCCGGCCGTCCTCGCTCATCGCCACCGCCCTCGGCAAGCGGAACACCCGAGCGGCATCCCGCTCTCGGTTATACCCCGCTGGGCCGCCACTCCATTCCCGGCGCGGTGTTCGTCACGGGTCACGCCGCGCCGGCCGGCCCGGGGCCGATATCGTCGGCGGTCGTGAAGGCATGGATCCCGCACCCCGAGGGCCGCAGACTGCTCGGCGAGCTGCCGCCCGGCGTCACCGTGGAGGTGCTGGACGACCCCCGGCGGCTTCCGTCCTCCCCGGCCGGGATGCGGTTCTGGGTTCCGCCGTTCCTGTCCGGCCCGGACGCCGGCGCGCTCCTGGCCGAGCTGCCCGACGTCGAGGTGGTGCAACTGCTCTCCGCCGGCGCGGACGCCTGGGCGGGACGGATGCCCGACGGCGTGACGCTCTGCGATGCCCGGGGCGTGCACGACTCGCCCACCGCCGAATGGGTGGTCGCCGCGATCCTCGCCTCGCTACGCGGGTTCGCGCCGCTGGCCCGCGCGCAGGCGCGGCGCGAGTGGGCGTACGACGAGGTGGCGCCCACCGACGAGCTGGCCGGCAAGCGGGTGCTGATCGTCGGCGCGGGCTCGATCGGCACCGCGGTACGCGATCGGCTCGCCCCGTTCGAGGTGAGCTTCACGCTGGTGGCCCGTACGCCGCGCCCCGGCCAGGGCGTGCACGGCGTCGACGAGCTGCCGGCGCTGCTGCCCGAGGCGGACGTGGTGGTGCTGCTGGTGCCGCTGACCGAGCAGACCCGGGGCATGGTCGACGAGCGTTTCCTCGCCGCGATGCCGGACGGCGCGCTGCTCGTCAACGCCGCCCGCGGTCCGGTGGCCCGCACGTCGGCGCTGGTCGCCGAGCTGGCCTCGGGTCGCCTGCGCGCGGCGATGGACGTCACCGACCCGGAACCGCTGCCCGCCGACCATCCCCTGTGGGAGCTGCCGAACGTGCTGCTCACCCCGCACGTCGGCGGCTCCGTACGCGGACTGCTGCCGCGCGCGTACCGGCTGGTGGGGGAGCAACTGCGCCGGTACGTGGCCGGGGCGGAGCTGACGAACCGGGTGGTCGACGGCTACTGATCCCTGCTCACCGATCGGCTTCGGCGTCCGGTAGCTCCTGCCCGGTGACGGCGATCAGCCGGGGCAGTTCGGTGGCGCGTACCGCCGGCAGCACCACCACCTCGCCGTCGTCGAGGCGGGCGACGGCCCGTCCCTTGCGATCACCTGCGAGTTCGGCGACCCGGTTCCACGGCACCCGGCGCTGCCCGGCGAGCGCCCGCAGTCGCAGCTCCCGGGCGTCGGCGTCGGTGCCGGCGCGCCACGCCCAGACCACGACGGCGAGCGGCACGAGCAACACCCAGAGCAGCCACCAGCGGGCACTGGCCACTGGAAGCGCGCCGATGGTGGCGACGATCGCGGCGACCAGGATGGCCTGGTTGTGACGGAAACGTACGGTATCGGCGCGGCTCACCCCCCGATGATCCCACCCGCCCAGCCCACCCCACCCCGCGGGCGTCCCCACCCCCGTCCGAGCCACCCCCCGTCCGAGCCACCCTCCGTCCGAGCCACCCTCCGTCCGAGTCCCCCGCCGTGCGAGCCACCCCGTCCGAACCGCTCGCCGCACCGCGTAGCCGGTGCCCACCGACGATCTTGGTACGGCTCCGCCCCTCCCGGGGCGGTCCGATACCAAGATCTGCGCGGGTCGGAGATCTTGGAAGCGTTGGGCCTCTTGGGGGGCCGTTTGCTTCCAAGGTCTGGTGGGCGGGGGGGGATCGGCGGGAGTGAGCGGCTTGCAGGCGATCGTGAGCCGGCACTGCGGAGGGGCGGTGTGACGGATGTCACTGGCTGGGTGACGTTGCTGGGCGCTTCCGGGATCGTTTCTGGGCGTGGCCGCAGTGGTCCCCGCCGATGCGCCCCGCCAGCCCGCACGTCGTACCGCGTACCGCAACCGCACCGCCCCCGTGCCCCCTCACGAAGGCGACCGCCGTGCCCGTCCCCCCTCCCGTCGCCCCCCGTCGGCGATCAGCCCTGCACGATGTCGCCGTGTCGCTCATCGGCGCGGCCTTCCTCCTGGCGGGCGTCGCCGGTGCCCTGCCCGGCCCGGCCGCCGCCGCGCTCGCCGTCGCCGGAGGCTTCGCGCTCGCCTGCGTCCGGCTCGCCTGGCTGGCCGGAGCCGCCGCGCCGGCCGACCATCCCGCACCTGCCGACGGTCCCGCAGTGACCGGCCGTTCCGCGCCGAACGGCTTGCCTGCGCCGACCGGCCGCCCCGCGCCGAACGGCTTGCCTGCGCCGACCGGCCGCCCCGCGTCGAACAACCTGCCCGCGTCGAACGACCAGCATGCGCCGACGGATCGGCCCGTGACCGGGCGGCGGGCTCGCCGGGCCGCGCTGTCGCGCCGGGTCGCCGCGTTCCTGGACGCCGCCGTCCTGGCCGCCGGGCTCACCGTGGCGGTGCTGCCGCTGAGCGCCCCCGCGCACCGGTTGCCGATCGCACTGGCCGGGCTGTCCCTCACCGGTCCGCTGCACGTGGCGGCCCTGCTGCGCCTGCCCGGCCGGTCGCGGCTGTCCGGTCCGGAGCTGGTGCGCCGTACCGTCGACGTGCTCGCGCTCGGCGTCAGCCTGGTCTTCGCGGGCTGGATGCTGTTGCCGGGCGGCCCGGTCCCGGCCGTCGCCGCGACCGCTGCGACGGGCGGCGCGGTGGTGCTCGCCGTGCTCACTGTGGTGGCGGTCGCCGAACGCCGCCGCCGGCCGGGTGCCGCGCGCTGCCACGCCGGGGCCGCGCTGACAATCGGCGGGTTGACGCTACTTGTGGTGCTGCTGGCGTACGACGCGCCGGACCGGGCGTTGCCGGTCGTCGCGGCGCCGCTGGTGGCCGGGGCGCTGCTCACAGTCGCCGGTGTCCGGCGCACCTCGGGCGGGGAACGGCCGGATCGGGACGTGGCGTCTGCCGCGTGGCCGCGCCTCACGGCGCCGGCCGGGATCGCCGGGCTCGCCGCCGGGATCCACCTGGGCGCGGCCGGGGAGTTCAGCACCGGCGCGATGGCACTGGGGCTGGCCGTCATACCGCCGATCATGGTGGGTGAACTGCTCGCCGCCGCCGACCAGCGCCGCCGGGTGCAGCGGCTCGCCGCCCGCGAGGCGTGGTTGCGGCGCCGGCTCGGACCGGCCGCCGGGACGGCCGGGCCCGTGCTGCTGACGCGCGCCGATCTGGTCCGGGTGATGGCGCACCGCAGCGGCGGCGCGCTGCTCGTCGTCGACCTGCACGGTACGGGCGGCGCCGTGCCGGACGGGCCGGTGCTCATCGAGGCGGCGCGTCGCCTGCGGGCGGGCTCCGAGACGCACGATCTGGTCGCCCGGCTCGGCGACACCGAGCACGCGGTCCTCACCGACCTCGGTCCGGTGCTCGCGTACGCGCTCGGTCTGCGGCTGCTGGCGGCGCTGGCCGAGCCGTACCCCCGGCCCGGCGGGGTCGTCCGGCTGGGGGTGAGCGTCGGGCTGGCCGAGACCAGCGGCGGCGATCCGGAGGACGTGCTGCGCCAGGCGGACCTGGCCCGCCGCCGGGCGGCGCAGCTCGGCCGGGACCGGGTCGAGTGGTACGACGCCTACCTGGAGGAGCAACTGGTCCGCCGCCTGGACCTGGAGCGGGAACTGCCCGGTGCGGTGGCGCGCGGTGAGCTGGACCTGGTCTACCAGCCGGTGGTGGCGCTCGCGGACCGGATGCCGGTGGGCACCGAGGCGTTTCTGCGCTGGCGCAGCCCGGCGCTGGGCACGGTGCTGCCGGCCGAGCTGCTGCCGGTGGCGGCCGATCTCGACCTGACCGGTGAGATCGGGCGGTGGGTGCTGGATCGAGCTTGCCGCCAGCTCGCGGCGTGGTCGGACGGCGGTCGCGAGCTGTGGATGGCGGTGAACGTGACGCCGCGGGAGCTGGCCGCGCCGGACTTCGTGGCGCGTACCGCCACCGCGCTGGCCGCTTACGACGTGGTGCCGGACCGGCTGGTGGTGGAGGTGTCCGAGCCGGTGGTGGGCGCCGAGCTGTCCACTGTGGTGCCCCGGCTGGCCGGTCTGCGGTCGATCGGCGTGCGGATCGCGCTCGACGACTTCCGGGCCGAGCACGCCTCGCTCGCGCAGCTGCGCCGGTTGCCGATCGACCTGATCAAGGTGGGCCCGCACCTGGTCGGCGCGGGCGGGGACGGGCAGCGCCCGCTGATCGACGTGGTGGCGAACCTGGCCGACCGGCTCGGGGTGGAGCTGGTGGTCGAGGAGCTGGAGTCGGAGGGGCAGGTGGCAGGTGCGCGCCGGGCGGGCTGCCGGTACGGCCAAGGGTTCGCGCTGGCCCGCCCGGCGACCGCCGAGCGGGTCGAGGCGTGGTTCGAGGAGTACCCGTCCACCACGCGCTGAGCTGAACCGGTTCAGCGAGCGCTCGTACGCGGTGGGGCGGTGCTGCCGCGCGGCGTGAGGTGCGCCGTCTCGTCCTGCACGGCGGCGGCCGGCTCGCCCGCGATGACCGCGAGGAGCCGGCGGGCGGCGTGCGCGCCGTACGCCGGGATGTCCCGGCCCAGCGCGGTGAGCGGCGGGTGCACCAGCCGGCAGAGCGGCGAGTCGTCCCAGGCCACGATGGACAGGTCGCCGGGCACGCTCAGGCCCATCTCCTGCGCCACGGAGAGCCCGGCGATCGCCATCACGTCGTTGTCGTAGATCACCGCGGTCGGCCGGCCGGGGGAGCTGAGCAGCCGCCGGGTGGCCCGCGCGCCCTCCTCCCCGGTGTAGTCGGACGAGACGGTGGCCGCCTCGTCCAGCCCGAGCCGGCGGCACACGGCCGTGAACGCCTCGGTGCGGATCTCGGTGTGCAGCAGCGAGGGCAGCCCGCCGACCCGGGCGACGCGCCGGTGGCCGAGCGCGACCAGGTACTCCACGGTCTCGACGAGGGCCGCAGCGTCGTCGGCCCAGACGCTCGCCAGGCCGCCGGTGTGCCCGGGCCCGCCGATCACCACCGCCGGCAGTTGCAGTTCCTCCAGCGCCGGCACCCGCCGGTCGTCGGTGCGCAGGTCGCAGACGAGCACGCCGTCCACCCGGCGCTCGGCCCACCACCGCCGGTAGACGGCGATCTCGGCGTCCTGGTCGCTGACCACCTGGAGCGTGAGCGCGTACGAGCGGGCCGACAGTTCGGCCTCGACGCCGCTGATGAGTTCCATGAAGAACGGCTCGATGCCGAGTATCCGGGCGGGGCGGCACAGCGCCAGCCCGACCGCCTTGGCGGTGGCGCCGGACAGCGCGCGGGCGGCGCTGCTGGGACGGAACCCGATCTCGGCGGCGATGGCGAGGATCCGCTGCCGGGTCGCCTCGGAGACCCCGGGCTGGCCGTTGAGCGCGTACGACACCGCGCCCTTGGAGACCCCGGCACGCCGGGCGACGTCGGCGATGGTCGGCCGCTTCACCGAAGCGTTCCTCCACTGTGTCCGGCCCTCGCGGGCACTTGCGGTCGCCGGATCACCGGCGTCTGGTGACGCTACTGCACGCCGCGCCGGGCCGGGGTGCCACCGGTGGTGGCGGCGGGCGGCCTCCGGCGCTCGCCGCTTGCGCGGTTCAGCCTAGAGGGCCGATCGCCGGCCGCCCTGCCGTGAACGGCCGAACCACCGTGGTGAGCGGCGGTGAGATTGCCGGACGAGAACATCGGTAACCGCCCGTTGACAGTCATGAATGAGGACCGTACGGTGGCGTCACTTATCCGGTTCAGTCAACGTTCCTCGATGTCGGGAGCGTTCCCATTTGGCGCGGAGGATGAGATGAGACGGTCCTGGACGCACCTGGCGCGGGTGGCCGCCGTCGGTGCCGTCAGCCTGGTCATGGTCGCCGCCTGCAGCGGCAGGAGCACCACCGGCGGCTCGGACTCGGCCGGTGGTCAGGTGACGCTGAAAATCAACTTCTGGGGCGACTTCGGGCTCCAGGACCTGAAGGCCAAGTACGAGGCCGAGCACCCGAACGTCAAGATCCAGCTCAACTCGGGCGAGTACAACGCCCAGCACGAGGACCTGCAGAAGAAGCTCGTGGCGGGCAACGGCGCGCCGGACATCGCGGCGATCGACGAGGGCTTCATGGTCCAGTTCCGGAGCCAGTCGGACAAGTTCGTCAACCTGCTCGACAAGGGTGCCGGCTCCTACGAGAGCAAGTACCTGCCCTGGAAGTGGAGGCAGTCGCTGTCGGCCGACGGCAAGACGCAGATCGGCCTCGGCACCGACGTCGGCGGCCTGGCCATGTGCTACCGCACCGACCTGTTCAAGGCCGCCGGCCTGCCCACCGAACGCGACAAGGTGTCAGCGCTCTGGCCCACCTGGGACAGGTTCATCGAGGTCGGCCAGCAGTACACAGCCACGACGAAGAAGAAGTTCATCGACGCCGGCACCAACCTGTTCAACCCGATCCTCGGCCAGCAGCCGGTCGGCTTCTACGACGAGCAGGACCAGCTCCGGATGGAGCAGGGCCCGAAGGTCGCGTTCGACTACACGGTCAAGGCCGTGGGCGCCGGGCTGTCGGCCAACCTGGTCAGCTTCCAGGCCGACTGGGACAAGGGCTTCACCAGCGGCGCGTTCGCGGTGCTCGCCTGCCCGGCGTGGATGCTCGGCCACATCAAGGACACCGCGCCCGGCACCCAGGGCAAGTGGGACATCGCCGCGGTACCCGGTGGCGGCGGCAACTGGGGTGGCTCCTTCCTGACCCTGCCGAAGCAGGGCAAGAACGTCGACGAGGCGTACAAGCTGCTGACCTGGCTGGTCGCGCCGGAGCAGCAGATCGAGATTTTCAAGAAGGTGGGGAACCTGCCGTCGCAGCCGGCGCTCTACACCGATCCGGCCATCGCCGACTTCACGAACCCGTTCTTCAACGACGCCCCGGTGGGCCAGATCTTCCCGAAGATGGCGCAGGGCCTCACCCCGCAGTACCTGGGCCGCAAGAACGGCCCGACCCGGGTGGCTGTGGAGAACGTGATCCGGCGGGTGGAGAACAAGTCGCTCAAGTCCGACGCCGCCTGGTCCGAGGCGGTCAAGGAGGCCGAGAAGGCCGCCAAGTCCTGACGTGTCAGCGGTGGCGGGGCGGCCCGGTCCGCCCCGTCGCCGTCCGATCTCCCGGCCCTGGAGTGAACAGATGTCCAGCACCCGTGCCGCGCCCGCGCCGCCCGGCCGCCCACCCGCGCGCAAGCCCGGCCGTACCGGCGCCGGCGACCGGCGGATGAGCTGGCGGGACCGGCTGTACCGCTTCGACATGCGCTACATGCCGTACCTGATGATCGCGCCGTTCTTCCTGCTCTTCGTCGTGTTCGGGCTGTTCCCGCTGCTGTTCAACGCGGTCGTGTCGCTGCGCAACTACCGGCTGGACGACCCGACGCTGCCGTACTGGGCCGGCACCGAGAACTTCAGCCGCCTGTTCGCCGACGAGGACTTCTGGAACGCCCTGGTCAACACGTTCGGCATCTTCCTGCTCTCCACGGTCCCGCAACTGCTGCTCGCGCTGCTCGTCGCGTCGCTGCTCAACCGCAAGCTGCGGGCGCAGACCTGGTGGCGGGTGGGCGTGCTCCTGCCGTACGTGACACCGATCGTGGCCTCGACGATGGTGTTCAGCGTCTTCTTCTCCCGCGACTTCGGCATGGCGAACTGGGCGCTCGGCCTGCTCGGCGTCGGCGGCCCGGACGACCCGATCGACTGGCGGGCGGACAAGCTGCACGCCTGGATCGCCATCGCCACCATGGTCAACTGGAAGTGGATCGGCTACAACGCGCTGCTCTACCTGGCCGCCATGCAGTCCATCCCGCGCGACGTCTACGAGGCGGCGGCGATCGACGGCGCCGGGCAGTGGAAGCAGCTCTGGCGCATCACCGTGCCGATGATCCAGCCGGTGGTCCTGTTCACCGTCATCCTCTCCACCATCGGCGGGTTGCAGTTGTTCACCGAGCCGATGCTGTTCGACCCGAACGCCCAGGCCGCGACCGGCGGGCCGGACGGCGAGTGGCAGACCATCGCGCAGCTCATCTACAAGGTCGGCTGGAAGGACCTCAACCTCGGCTACGCCGCCGCGATGTCCTGGGCGTTGTTCCTGATCATCCTGGTCGTCGCCGGTCTCAACTACCTGCTGACGAACCGACTCTCCGGAGGCCGCCGGTGACGACGCGACGCGTGGTGGCCCGCGCGCCACAGGACACCCCGGCCGGGCTCTGGACCTACCTGCTGCTCGCGGTGAGCATGCTGTTCGCCGCGTTCCCGCTCTACTGGATGTTCGTCATCGCCACGAGTGACGACGAGGCGCTGGCGAAGCTGCCACCGGCGGTGATCCCCGGCGACCGGTTCCTCACGAACGTCGACGAGGTCTTCTCCCTCCAGGACGTCTACTTCGCCGCGTCGCTCGTCAACAGCGTGATCGTCTCGGCGGCGGTGACCGCCTCGGTGCTGTTCTTCTGCTCGCTGGCCGGCTTCGCCTTCGCCAAGCTGCGTTTCCGGGGCAGCCGTGCGTTGATGCTGTTCGTGGTGCTCACGCTCACAGTGCCCAACCAGCTCGGCATCGTCGCGCTCTACATCGTGATGGGCAAACTCGGCTGGAACGGCACGCTGCTCGCGGTCATCGCGCCCGGCCTGGTCACCGCGTTCGGCGTGTTCTACATGCGGCAGTTCATCGTGAACACCGTCCCGGACGAGCTGATCGAGTCGGCCCGGGTCGACGGTGCCACGACCATGCGGGTGTACGCGACGATAGTGCTGCCCGCGATCCGCCCGGCGCTGGCGGTGCTCGGCCTGCTCACGTTCGTGGCCACCTGGAACGACTTCCAGTGGCCGCTGATCACGCTGAGCGGCACCGACTACCCGACGTCGATGGTGGCGGTCTCCGACCTGGCCAGCGGCAACTACGTGATCTACCGGCGGGTGCTCGCGGGCGCGTTCATCGCCACCGTCCCCCTGCTGGTCATGCTGTTCGTCGGTGGACGTCAGATCGTCCGCGGAATCATGGAAGGCGCGGTGAAGTCGTGAGCCGTCGAACGTTGCTGCACGAGGGGTGGACGCTGCGGGCCGAGCGCGGCCCGGCGGTGCCGCCGGAGATCGCCGGGGCAGCGGTGCCGGCCACGGTGCCCGGCTGTGTGCACACCGACCTGCTGGCGGCCGGGCTCATCCCCGACCCGTACCTGGACGACAACGAGAACCGCCTCGCCTGGATCGGCCGCACCGACTGGGCCTACGAGACCACGTTCGCCTGGCAGCCCGGTGACGAGGACCGGGTCGACCTGGTCTGCGCCGGTCTGGACACGGTCGCCACAGTGACGCTCAACGGCGTCGAGGTCGGCCGCACCGAGAACCAGCACCGCTCGTACCGCTTCGACGTCCGCGAGCTGCTGCGTCCGGACGGCAACACCCTGGCCGTACGTTTCGACTCCCCGTACCGGTACGCCGAGGCGCACCGGGACCGGCTCGGCGACCGGCCGAACGCGTACCCGGAGCCGTTCCACTTCATCCGCAAGACCGCCTGCAACTTCGGCTGGGACTGGGGACCGACCCTCGTCACCGCCGGCATCTGGCGCGACATCGGCCTGCACGCCTGGTCCACCGCCCGGCTCGCGTCGGTGCGGCCGCTCGTGACGGTGGCCGACGGAGTCGGCCGGGTCGAGCTGTGCGCCGAGGTCGAGCGGACGTCGGACGAGCCGCTGACCGTCCGCGCCGCCGTCGCCGGGGTCACCGCCGAGGTCGCCGTACCGGCGGGGGAGCGGACCGCCGTCGTGACGCTCACCGTCGCGGACCCCGCGCTGTGGTGGCCCATCGGGTACGGCGACCAGCCGCGCTACGACCTCGACGTGAGCCTGCTCGGCGCCGACGGCCGGGAGCTGGACACCGCGTCCCGGCGGATCGGGTTCCGCTCGGTACGGCTGGACACCACGCCCGACGCCCACGGCACCCCGTTCGCCCTGCACGTCAACGACGTCCCGATGTTCGTCAGGGGCGTCAACTGGATCCCCGACGACGCGTTCCCCAACCGGGTCACCCGCGACCGCCTGGCGCGGCGGTTCGCGCAGGCGGCCGGCGCGAACGTCAACCTGCTGCGTGTCTGGGGCGGCGGCCGGTACGAGTCGGACGACTTCTACGACCTCGCCGACGCCCTCGGTCTGCTGGT
Source organism: Micromonospora sp. NPDC048169 (assembly GCF_040652815.1). NCBI lineage: Bacteria > Bacillati > Actinomycetota > Actinomycetes > Micromonosporales > Micromonosporaceae > Micromonospora > Micromonospora sp. NPDC048169. The sequence goes on along the minus strand of NZ_JBEZMS010000026.1, from coordinate 42,220 downwards.
GCAGCAGGACTTCCTGTTCGCCTGCGCGGCGTACCCGGAGGAGGAACCGTTCCGCACCGAGGTCGAGGCGGAGGCGCGCGAACAGGTGACCCGGCTGGCCGGGCACCCGTCGCTGGTGCTGTGGACCGGCAACAACGAGAACATCTGGGGCTGGCACGACTGGGACTGGCAGGAGCCCCTTGCCGGGCGCACCTGGGGACGCGGCTACTACCTGGACCTGCTCCCGGCGATCGTCGGCGAGCTGGACCCGACCGTCCCCTACTGGCCGGGTAGCCCGTGGTCCGGCAGCGAGGAGCTCCACCCCAACGACCCGGCGCACGGCACCACGCACATCTGGGACGTGTGGAACACCGACGACTACACCCGCTACCGGGACTACGTGCCCCGGTTCGTGGCCGAGTTCGGCTACCAGGCGCCGCCCGCGTACGCGACGCTGCGCCGGGCCCTCTCGGACGATCCGCTCGCGCCCGACTCGCCCGGCATGGCTCATCACCAGAAGGCGGCAGACGGGGACCGCAAGCTCCGGCGCGGGCTCGACGCGCACCTGCCACCGCCAGCCGACTTCGACGACTGGCACTACCTCACCCAGCTCAACCAGGCCCGCGCCATCCAGCTCGGCGTCGAGCACTTCCGCTCGCACCGGCCGGTCTGCGCCGGCACCGTCGTGTGGCAGCTGAACGACTGCTGGCCGGTCACCTCCTGGTCGGCGATCGACGGCGACGGCCGCCGCAAACCCCTGTGGTACGCGCTGCGCCGCGCCTACGCCGACCGGCTGCTGACGGTGCAGCCGCGCGACGGCGGGCCGGCGCTGGTGGCGGTGAACGAGACAGCCGACGCGTGGACCGGGCCGGCCACCGTCACCCGGCTGACCCTCACCGGGGAGCCGAGGGCGAAGACCTCGGTCGACCTCGACGTCCCGGCGTACTCATCGGTGGTGCTGGCGCTGCCGGCGGAGGTGGCACGGCCGGACGACGGCCGGGCCGAACTGCTCGTCGCGGACGCCGGGGACGGCGCGGAGCGGGCGCTGTGGTTCTTCGCCGAGGACCGCGACGTGCGGTGGCCGAGGGCGGAGTGGGACGCGAGCGTCGAGCCGGTCGACGGCGGATGGCGGGTGCGGGTGACCGCGCGGACGGTGCTGCGCGACCTGACGCTGTTCCCTGATCGCCTGGACCCGGCCGCGCGGGTGGACCGGGCCCTGGTGACGCTGCTGCCGGGGGAGAGCGCGACGTTCGTCGTGCACGCGCCCGGCCCGCTGGACGCCGACGCGCTCACCCGTCGCCCGGTGCTGCGCTGCGTCAACGACCTGGCCTGAGACGGCCATCCCCCCATCTCCATCGATTTGAAGATTTCTGCAAGTGTTAAAGTCTTCAGAGTCGTCGGAGGTGTGTCATGTCGGTGCCGCTGTACCAGGCCAAGGCGGAGTTGTTCCGGACCCTCGGGCACCCGGTCCGCATCCGGGTGCTCGAACTGCTCCAGGACGGGCCGTTGCCGGTACGCGACCTGCTCGCCGCCATCGACGTGGAGGCGTCGAACCTCTCGCAGCAGCTCGCCGTGCTGCGCCGGGCCGGCATGGTCACCTCGTACCGGGACGGTCCGCTGGTGATGTACGCGCTCAGCACCCCCGACGTGGCCGACCTGCTCGCCGCCGGGCGGCGCATCCTCGGCGCGGTCCTCACCGACCGGGACGCCCTGCTCGACGAGCTGCGGGCCTCCGGGACGGACCGGTGAGCGCGGCGGCGGTCCTCCGCGCGAGAGACGTCCTCCGGCAGGCGGGCCAGCTGTTCCGTGGGCTGCTGCCCGGCCGGGCCGACTGGGCCGCCGTGCGCCGCTCACCCCGGCGCGACCTGCTCGCCGGGCTCACCGTCGCCGTGGTGGCGCTGCCCCTGGCGCTCGCCTTCGGCGTCACCTCCGGGCTCGGCGCGCAGGCCGGCCTGGTCACCGCGGTCGTCGCCGGAGCGGTCGCGGCCGTCTTCGGCGGCTCCAACCTTCAGGTCTCCGGCCCCACCGGGGCGATGACAGTCGTGCTCGTGCCGGTGGTGCAGCAGTTCGGCGCCGGTGGCGTGCTGATGGTCGGCGCGCTGGCCGGGCTGATCCTGATCGCGCTCGCGCTGGCCCGCCTCGGCCGGTACGTCCGCTACCTGCCCGCCCCGGTGATCGAGGGCTTCACCGCCGGCATCGCCGTGGTGATCGCGCTGCAACAGGTGCCCGCCGCCCTCGGCGTCGCCGGGGCACACGGCGAGAAGGTGTGGGCGGTGGCCGCCGACGCGGTCGCCCGGTTCGCCGCGCAGCCCCGGCCCGCCGCGATCGTCGTGGCGCTCGGCGTGGCCGCGCTGATGCTGCTCGGCGGCCGGTGGCGGCCCGCCGTGCCGTTCTCCCTGGTCGGGGTGGCCGCCGCGACGATCCTCGCCGAACTGGCCCCGATCGACCTGGCCCGGATCGGCGAGCTGCCACAGGGGCTGCCCGCGCCGTCGCTGGACTTCGTCGACCTCGGCGCGCTGGGCGTGCTGCTGCCGAGCGCCCTGGCAGTGGCCGCGCTCGCCGCCCTGGAGAGCCTGCTCTCCGCGACGGTGGCGGACGGCATGACCGTCGGCGAGCGGCACGACCCGGACCGGGAACTGTTCGGCCAGGGCCTGGCCAACCTCGCCTCCCCGGTCTTCGGCGGCATCCCGGCGACCGCCGCCATCGCCCGTACCGCTGTCAACGTGCGCGCTGGGGCGTCCTCGAAGCTCGCCGCGCTCACCCACGCGGTCGCCCTCGCCGCGATCGTGCTCGCCGCCGCCCCGCTCGTGGGCCGCATCCCGCTGGCCGCGCTGGCCGGGGTGCTGCTCGCCACCACCATCCGGATGGTGGAGGCGGCCTCCCTGCTGGCGCTGATGCGGGCCACCCGGGCCGACGCGGTGGTGCTGGTGCTGACGTTCGCCGTCACTGTCATCTGGGACCTGGTGACGGCTGTGGTCGTCGGTCTCGCCGTCGCGGTCGTGCTGGCGCTGCGCGCGGTGGCCCGCAGCGCCAAGCTGGAACAGGTGCCGCTGGACACCGGCGAGCACAGCGACGAGGAGCACGCGCTGCTCGCCGAGCACATCGTCGCGTACCGGCTGGACGGGCCGCTCTTCTTCGCCGCCGCGCACACCTTCCTGCTGGAGCTGGCCGAGGTGGCCGACGTGCGGGTGGTGATCCTGCGGATGTCCCGCGTCTCCACCATCGACGCCACGGGCGCCCAGGTGCTCGGCGACGCCGTCGCCCGGCTGCGCGCCCGGGGGATCACCGTGCTGCTCTCCGGCATCACCCCGGGCCACGACCAGGTGCTCAGCACGCTCGGCGTCGCCAACGAGCTGCGCCGCGAGGGCCTGGTGTTCGCGGACACCCCGGCCGCCATCCGGTACGCCCGGGGTGTCGCCCTCGCCGCGAGCCCGGCCTAGGCTGCGGTCGCGCCGGCGCCCGCCTCCGCCCGCGCCTGCGCGCCTGCGCCTGCCTGCTTCCGCGCGCCTGCGCCTGCCCCGGCCTGCTTCCGCACGCCGAAGGCGATCAGGTAGCCGAGGATCCAGACCTCGCCCACGGTGGCGGGCACCACCAGCAGGTCGCCGGCGATGCCGGCGCCGGGGGCGAGGTACGCGACGAACGTCATGAGCACGTAGCCGACGCCACCGGCGACGAGGATCCAGCCCAGCGGCCGGGGCAGCCAGCCCGACCGGAGCACGCACCAGCCCATCGGCACCAGCCAGAGGCCGAAGAAGAGGCCGCCTACCTCCCACAGGTTCCCGCTGACCAGGTAGAGCAGCTGGACGGTGTCGGCGTCGCCCGGCCCGCCGGTCGCGACCCGCAGGGCCGTCCCGAGCACGGCGGCACTGCCGAGGATCGCGACGGCGTTCACCAGCCCGAAGGCGGCGATGCTGCCCGCGGCGGTGCTGTCGACAGTACGGAACAGGCGGTAAAACCAGACGGCGGTGAGCGCCTGGGTGAGGACGACCAGCAGTTCGAGGGCGATGCCGGCACGGGCCAGCGACTCGTGGGCCACCAGGTTGGCCAGTGTCGCGCCCGCGTCGTCGGCGTCGAAGAGCATCGGCCGGACGGTGAGGAACCCCAGCGCGCCGGTGACGGCGAGCCCGAGGTAGAACAGCCCGGTCACCCGGGCGGTACGGATCAGCTGTGGCATGGCGGCTCCTTGGGGGTGATCGACGGTCCGTGACTTGTTGCCTTACGTCGTAAGGCCAACCATACGTTGTAAGGTCAAGGGAGATGGAGAGCCGGATGGGAGCGCGGAAACCTCGGGAACCGCTCAGCCGTGAGCGGGCCTTGGCCAGCGCGATCGCCCTGGTCGACGCCGAGGGGATGGCGGCGCTCACCATGCGCCGGCTCGCCGCCGAACTCGGCGTCGAGGCGATGTCGCTCTACCACCACCTACCCGGCAAGGCCGGACTGCTCGACGGCCTCGTGGACGCGGTCGCCGCCGAGATCACCTCAGCCGCCGAACGGGCCGAGGCGGACGCGCCCGGCGGCGACTGGCGTACCCGGCTGCGGCTGCGCTTCCTCGCCGCGCGCGCGGTCATGCTGCGGCACCCGTGGGCCCCCGCGCTGCTCAGCTCCCGCCCCACAGTCCCCGCCGGCGTGTACGCCTACTACGACGCCATCCTCGCCACGCTCGTCGACGGCGGTTTCTCGTACCGGATCGCCCACCGGGCGCTGCACGCGTTCGGCAGTATGGCGCTCGGCTTCGCGCAGGAGGTGTTCCGGCCGGACGCGGGCGGGGAGGCCGACACGGCGGAGGCCGAGATGACGGCGCTGGCCGAGCAGTTGCCGCACCTGGCCGCCATGGTCGCCGCCGAGACGCACGACGCGGCGGATCCGACGCTGGGCTGGTGCGACAGCCAGACCGAGTTCGAGTTCACCCTCGACCTGCTCTTCGACGGCCTGGAGCGGCACCTGCCGCGCTGACGCCCGGGCGGGTTCGGACGGCGTCGCGCGGGTACCAGGACGGCATGACTGACCCGGTTGAGCTGTCCGAACTGCACGCCGGAGGCGCCGACCCCGACGACGTCACCCCGGACGAGCCGCACGCGGACCTGGACGGCACCGACGAGAACTCGCCTGCCGAGTTCGGCCTGCCCATCGACGGCACCGCCCCGGCCCAGGAAGATCCGCCCCGTCCTTGACGCGCCCGCCGCCGTCAGCGGTGTGCGCGTCGGTGGAACGTCATGGGTGTCTGCGGGCGCGTGTGACACCCATGACGTTCCACCGGCCGGCGCTAGTTCGGCAGGGCGGCGAGGCCGGCCAGCAGCTCCCACCGCTCGGCCTCGGTGAGGATCGCGTACGCGGGCTCGTCGCGGCGGTCGGTGTCCGCCTCGATCGCCGCGCGTTGCGGCCCGTCCGTCATCGCCCGGATCTCGTCGGCGGTCAGCCCGGCGGCCCGCCACGCGGCCCGGTGCGCGTCCGCGCGGTGGTGCCGCAACGAGCCCAGCCGGGTGACGAGCAGCAGCGCCGGGGAGGCGTCCTCCGGCTCGTACGGCGGGGACATCGCCCGGAACACCGGCCCGCCGGTGGCCTGCGCGTGCGCCAGCACCCGGCCGACCAGCTCGGCGAGCCGGGGCACGATGCCCAGGCCGGGCAGCACCCCGGGCAGCATGGCCCACAGTTCCTCGGCGGCCTCGCCGGTGGCCCGCTGCGCGAACAGCGTCAGCTCCCGGCCCAGGTCGGTGAGGTGCCACGCGCCCTCGTCGTCCCGGACGACGACGCCCCGCTCCAGCTCCTCGTCCATGCTGCCGGAGGTGTAGATCAGGCCGTCGGTCAGCGCCTCGGCGGGCATCGGGCGGGCCAGCACTCCGGAGAAGAAGCTGTTCTCCGCGCCGAGTGTGCAGCCCCGCTCGGCGTAGAACGCCTCCATCCGGGCACGGGCTGCCCAGCGGGCGCCCACGTACACCCGGTCGATCGCCGGCCGGACCAGTCGCGCGTAGCTCACCGTCGTCTCCACGCCGCCGGACGTTACCGGCGCGCGGGCGTTAAGAAGGGCCCCCTCCTCTACCGGAGGCGTTAATAGGGGGCCCTTCCTTACGTCACTCGGGGACGCGGCGGTAGGCGCCGTCGCTGGCCGAGGTCGCCATCGACGCGTACGCGCGCAGCGCCGCCGACACCGGGCGCTGCCTGTCGAGCGGGGTGTACGGGCGGTCCCGCTTCTCCTCGGCCACCCGGCGTGCCTCCAGCTCGTCGGCGGGCACGTTCAGCTCGATCGACCGGCCCGGGATGTCGATGACGATCTCGTCGCCGTCGCGCACCAGCGCGATCAGCCCACCGGAGGCCGCCTCCGGGGAGACGTGCCCGATGGACAGGCCGGAGGTGCCGCCGGAGAACCGGCCGTCGGTCAGCAGCGCGCAGGACCGGCCCAGACCACGGCCCTTGAGGAACGAGGTGGGGTAGAGCATCTCCTGCATGCCGGGGCCGCCCTTCGGGCCCTCGTACCGGATCACCACCACGTCCCCGGCGACGATCTCCTTGGCGAGGATCGCGGTGACCGCGTCGTCCTGCGACTCGTAGACCTTGGCCGGGCCGCGGAACGTCAGGCACTCCTCGGGCACACCGGCGGTCTTCACCACACAGCCGGCCGGTGCGAGGTTGCCGTGCAGGATGGCCAGGCCGCCGTCCGCGCTGTAGGCGTGCTCCCCGTCGCGGATGCAGCCGCCGGCCGCGTCGGTGTCCAGCGACGACCAGCGGTTGGTGGTGGAGAACGGCTCGGTGGTGCGCACGCCGCCCGGGGCGGCGTGGAACAGCTCGATCGCCTCCGGCCGGGCCGCGCCGCCGCGCACGTCCCAGTCGGCCAGCCACTTGTCGAGGCTGGGGGAGTGCACCGACCGCACGTCGCGGTGCAGCAGCCCGGCGCGGTCCAGTTCGCCGAGGATGGCCGGGATGCCGCCGGCCCGGTGCACGTCCTCCATGTGGTAGTTCGGCGAGTTCGGGGCGACCTTGGCCAGGCACGGCACCCGGCGGGAGATCGCGTCGATGTCGGCCACGCCGAAGTCCAGCTCCGCCTCGCGGGCGGCGGCGAGCAGGTGCAGCACGGTGTTCGTCGAGCCGCCCATGGCCACGTCGAGGGCGATCGCGTTCTCGAACGCCTCCCGGCCGGCGATCGAGCGCGGCAGCACCGAGGCGTCGTCGTTCTCGTACCACTGCTTGGCGATCTCCACGATCGTGCGCCCGGCCTCGACGAACAGCGACCGCCGCGCGGCGTGGGTGGCCAGCGTCGAGCCGTTGCCGGGCAGCGCCAGGCCGATCGCCTCGGTGAGGCAGTTCATCGAGTTGGCGGTGAACATGCCGGAGCAGGAGCCGCAGGTCGGGCACGCGGAGCGCTCGATCTCGCCGAGCTGGTCGTCGGTGACCGCCTCGTTCGAGGAGGCGATCATGGCGTCGATCAGGTCGATCTTGGAGTGGACGACGCCCTCGATCGCCACCGTCTTGCCGGCCTCCATCGGGCCGCCGGAGACGAAGACGGTCGGGATGTTGAGGCGCAGCGCGGCCAGCAGCATGCCCGGGGTGATCTTGTCGCAGTTGGAGATGCAGACCAGGGCGTCCGCGCAGTGCGCGTTGACCATGTACTCCACCGCGTCGGCGATCAGCTCCCGGCTGGGCAGCGAGTAGAGCATGCCGCCGTGGCCCATGGCGATGCCGTCGTCCACGGCGATGGTGTTGAACTCCCGGCCGACGCCGCCGGCCTCGGCCACCGCGTCGGCGACCAGGCCGCCGAGGTCCTTGAGGTGGACGTGACCGGGTACGAACTGGGTGAAACTGTTCGCGATGGCGACGATCGGCTTGCCGAAGTCGTCGTCGGTCATCCCGGTGGCCCGCCAGAGGGCCCGGGCGCCGGCCATCGTCCGACCGTGGGTGGAGGTCCTCGACCGCAGCTCAGGCATGAGGACAAGTCTGACACCATCCGCGCGGCGATCCGGCGGCGCGCGCCCTGTGTCCCAACAGTTGCACACCCGGTGCCCCACGGGAGGCGCTCATCCGGCAGAGTTGACCCGTGCAGTCGTCCCCGGGGATGGTCACCGTCGCGGCGCTGAGCGGGGTCGCCGCGACCGCCGCCACGGTGCTGCTCGCCGTGTCCGCGCGGCGCCGCACCGGCCCTCGCGGACCGGCCCACCTGCTGCTGGCGTGCGCCGCCGGGGCGGCCCTGCTCAGCCTGCTGATCGGCCTCGGCGGCCTGCTGGCCGCCGGTGACCACTGGGCGCACCGGCAGGGCCAGCGGACCGCGTGGGCGGTCCTCGTCGCCGTCGGCACGACGCTCGCCGCGCTCGGTCTCGGTGCCGCCGTGCTGCGGCTGCCCGGCGCCACCGCGACCCGGGCCGCCACCGCCCGGCTGCTGCTCGACGGCCTGATCATGGGCAGCGCGCTCTGGTTCGTCGGCTGGGTGGCGGTCAGCGAGCCGACCCGGCTGCTCGGTGACGCCACCCCGGTCGCCTGCCTGCCGATCGTGCTGGCCACTGTGAGCGCGGCGCTCACCATCGGGCTCACCGTGATCGTCGTGCTGCGGGTCGCGCCGCCGCGCGGGTGGCTGACGCTGCTCGCCGCCGGGGCGACAGCGGTGGCGGCCGGTGGGCTGGCCGTGGCCGCCGGGCTCTGCCAGGCCGGCCCGGGCACGGTGCTCACCGGCGCCGTGCTGACCGCCGCCGGCCTGCTGGCCACCGCCGTCGCCGGGCGCCGCGCCGACCTGACGCAGCTCGACGTCGACTTCATCCGCCGCGACGGCGAGTACGCCTTCGTGCCGATGTTCGCCATGGCCGCCTCCGCGATGTACCACCTGGTGCAGGGCGGCGGATTCGACGGGTACGCCATCGTGGCCGGCACCGTCGAGGGCTTCGCCCTGGTGACCCGGCAGTATCTCGCTCTCGGCGACGTACGCGGCTACGCCATCCGGCTGGCCGAGCGGGAGGCGCACTTCCGCGAGCTGGCGCACACCGACCCGCTCACCGGGCTGGCGAACCGCCGCGGGCTGCTGCGTGCCCTGCACCGCTGCGCCGAGTCGGGCCGCCCGTGCGTGCTGCTCGGGCTCGACCTCGACGGCTTCAAGAACGTCAACGACATGCGCGGGCACGACGTGGGCGACGCGGTGCTGATCGAGGTGGGGCGGCGGCTGCGGGGCAACCTGCGCCCGGGTGACCTGGCCGCCCGGCTCGGCGGCGACGAGTTCGCGGTGCTGATGCCCGGGCCGGCCGATCCGGGCCCGGTCGCCGACCGCCTGCTCGGGGTGCTCGGCCGCCCGTACGAGCACCGGGACGGGCCGGTCTTCCTCTCGGTGAGCATCGGGGTGGCCGCCGGCCAGGGGGAGCAGGACGTCGAGCTGCTGCTGCGCAACGCCGACCTGGCGCTGCGCTACGCCAAGCAGCGGGGCAAGAACCGGATCGAGCGCTACGACGCCACGTACGACCAGTTGCTGAGCCGGCGTACCCGGATGGAGCACGAGCTGCGCGGCGCGATCGAGCGCGACGAGCTGCGGCTGGTCTTCCAGCCGGTGGCCTCGCTGCCGTCGGTGCGGCCGGTCGGCGCGGAGGCGCTGCTGCGCTGGCGGCACCCCGAGCTGGGCAACGTGCGGCCGGACGAGTTCATCCCGCTCGCCGAGGAGTGCGGGATGATCGCCAAGCTCGGCGCGTGGGTGCTGCACCAGGCCTGCTACCAGCTCTCCCGCTGGCTGGCCGACGGGCACGACGTCTGGGTGTCGGTGAACGTCTCACCGCGCGAGCTGCACGCCCCGGAGTACGTGGTCCAGGTCGCCGACGCGCTGCGCGCGCACCACGTACCGCCGCAACGGCTGGTGCTGGAGGTGACCGAGCACGCCGTCGCCACCGACGTGGACGAGCTGATCCGGCGGCTCACCGCGCTGCGGCTGACCGGCGTGCGGATCGCGCTGGACGACTTCGGCGCCGGTTACTCGTCGCTCGGCCAGCTCCGGCGGCTGCCGATCGACATCCTCAAGATCGATCACAGTCTGGTCGCCGAGCACGAGCCGGTCCGGCCGGTCGGCCGGGACGGCCCGGCGTTCGCCCCGATGGTCGACATCGTCATGCGCCTGGGCCACCAGCTCGGGCTGGAGGTGATCGCCGAGGGCGTCACCAACCCGGCCGAGCTGGCCGCGGTGGTGGCCGCCGGCTGCCGGTTCGGTCAGGGCGCGCTGTTCGGCTGGGGCGTACCGGCCGAGCACCTGGAGGCGATGCTGGAGGCGGCGACGGCGCCCGGCAACCGGCACACGGCGATGCCGCCGGCGCCGCCCGCCCCACCGGCGCGCACCCCGTCTCCGCTGTTGCCCCGGCTGCGCGACAACCCGCCCGCCCCGCGTCCCCCGATGGGGGGATCTTCGCAGGTGGCACCGGGCGCGGAGGGGGTGCCGGCGGGCGACACGCCCACGTCCGTGAACCAGAATGTGGGATCAGTTGACTCATCGCGTGAGATGCGTCAGGCTTAGCCGCATGTCGTCGAACCGGTCGCCGCGAGTACTTACCTGAGCGCACTCTCCCACCGAGAGTGCGCTGGCCCCGTGCAACCTGCACGAGGGCTTTTTTGTTGCCGTCGGACCACCGAGGGACCTCCGCGTCCCATCCTGAGAAGCGCGTCACCCACTCACTTCCGAAGGCTTTGAACCGCCATGACGAGACCCACGCCAGAGACCCTCGCCCACTCCGCCCGCCGGGCCCGCTCCGGCACCGGCGCGGCCGGTGACTCCGACCCCGCCGCCCGCCCCGGCCGTGCCGTTCCGGCGGCCGCGCACGCCGAGACGCCCGTACGGGAGACCGCCACCGCGCAGGTCTCGGGCGCCGGTTCGCTCGTGCGGTCGCTCGAGGCGCTCGGCGTCGACGTGGTCTTCGGCATTCCGGGTGGCGCGATCCTGCCCGCCTACGACCCGCTCTACGACTCCACGGTCCGGCACATCCTGGTCCGCCACGAGCAGGGTGCCGGGCACGCCGCCACCGGGTACGCGCAGGCCACCGGCCGGGTCGGTGTGTGCATCGCCACCTCCGGACCGGGCGCGACGAACCTGGTCACCCCGATCGCCGACGCGTACATGGACTCGGTGCCGATGGTGGCGATCACCGGGCAGGTGGCCCGGCCGTCGATCGGCACCGACGCCTTCCAGGAGGCGGACATCCAGGGCATCACGCTGCCGGTCACCAAGCACAACTTCCTGGTGCAGACCGCTGACGAGATCCCCCGGGTGCTGGCCGAGGCGTTCCACCTGGCCGCTACCGGCCGCCCCGGCCCGGTGCTCGTCGACATCCCCAAGGACGTGCTCCAGGCGCCGGCGACCTTCTCCTGGCCGCCCACGCTCGACCTGCCCGGCTACCGGCCCACGCTGCACCCGCACGGCAAGCAGATCCGCGAGGCGGCCCGGCTCATGACCGGCGCCCGCCGTCCGGTCCTCTACGTCGGCGGCGGTGTGCTCAAGGCCGACGCCACCGAAGGGCTGCGCAAGCTGGCCGAGCAGACCGGCATCCCGGTGGTCACCACCCTGATGGCGCTGGGCGCGTTCCCCGACTCGCACCGCCAGCACCTGGGCATGCCCGGCATGCACGGCACCGTCGCCGCGGTGTACGGCCTGCAGAAGGCCGACCTGATCGTGGCGCTGGGCGCCCGCTTCGACGACCGGGTGACCGGCAGGCTGGACTCGTTCGCGCCGGACGCGACGGTGGTGCACGCCGACATCGACCCGGCCGAGATCGGCAAGAACCGGCACGCCGACGTCCCGATCGTGGGTGACGCGCGGCACGTGATCGACGAGCTGATCGCGGCGGTCACCGCCGAGCAGGCCGCCCACCCGTCGGTGGACCTGACCGACTGGTGGGCCCAGCTCGACGACCTGCGCGAGCGGTACCCGCTGGGCTTCGAGGAGCCGGCCGACGGCACCCTCTCCCCGCAGCACGTGATCAAGCGGCTGGGCGAGATCGCCGGCCCGGACGCGATCTACGTGGCGGGCGTCGGCCAGCACCAGATGTGGGCCAGCCAGTTCATCTCGTACGAGAAGCCGCACACCTGGCTCAACTCCGGCGGCCTGGGCACCATGGGCTACGCCGTCCCGGCCGCGATGGGCGCGAAGGTCGGCAAGCCGGAAACCACAGTGTGGGCGGTCGACGGTGACGGCTGCTTCCAGATGACCAACCAGGAGCTGGCCACCTGCGCGCTGGAGGGCATCCCGATCAAGGTCGCCGTGATCAACAACGGCAACCTGGGCATGGTGCGGCAGTGGCAGACCCTGTTCTACGGGGAGCGCTACTCCAACACCGAGCTGGGCACGCACAAGCACCGCATCCCGGACTTCGTCAAGCTCGCCGAGGCGCTCGGCTGCGTCGGGCTGCGCTGCGAGAACGCCGCCGACGTGGACAAGACCATCGAGGCGGCCATGGCGATCAACGACGCGCCGGTGGTCATCGACTTCGTGGTCGGCAAGGACGCGATGGTGTGGCCGATGGTCGCCGCCGGCACCAGCAACGACGAGATCATGTTCGCCAGGGGTGTGCGCCCCGCGTTCGACGAGGACGAGTTGTAGTCATGACCGAATGCACCGAGCGCAGCGAGGGCCATGAGGGCATGACGAGGAAGGCTCAGCAATGACTATGCACACGCTGTCCGTGCTGGTGGAGAACAAGCCGGGTGTCCTGGCCCGGGTCTCCGGGCTGTTCTCCCGGCGCGGGTTCAACATCGACAGCCTCGCCGTGGGCGAGACCGAGAACCCGGACGTCTCCCGCATCACCATCGTGGTCAACGCCGAGTCCTCGCCGCTGGAGCAGGTGACCAAGCAGCTCAACAAGCTGGTCAACGTACTCAAGATCGTGGAACTGGACCCGCAGGTGTCGGTGGCGCGCGAGCTGCTGCTGGTCAAGGTCCGCGCGGACCGCGCGGCCCGCGCCCAGGTGCTGGAGACGGTCGGCCTGTTCCGCGCGCGGGTGGTCGACGTCGCGCCGGACACGCTGACCATCGAGGCCACCGGCACACCGGACAAGCTCGACGCGCTGCTGCGCGACCTGGAGCCGTTCGGCATCAAGGAGATGGTCCAGTCCGGCACCGTGGCGATCGGGCGGGGTTCGCGGGCCATCACCGCCGGACCGTCCCTGCGCGCCGCCTGATCCGTACCCACAAGTTTTTCGACGGGCCGACGGGCACCGCCGTACGAAAGGGAAGTCAATGAGCGTTGAGGTGTTCTACGACGACGACGCCGACCTGGGCCTGATCCAGGGCCGCAAGGTCGCCGTGATCGGGTACGGCAGCCAGGGCCACGCGCACGCGCTGTCGCTGCGCGACTCCGGCGTCGACGTGGTGATCGGCCTGCCCGCCGGGTCGAAGAGCCGGCCGAAGGCCGAGGAGCAGGGCCTGCGGGTGCTCACGCCCGCCGAGGCGGCGGCCGAGGCCGACGTGATCATGATCCTGGCGCCGGACACCGCCCAGCGTGGCCTGTACGCCGAGGCCATCGCGCCGAACCTGGCCGCCGGCAAAGCGCTGTTCTTCGGGCACGGCTTCAACATCCGGTACGGCCTGATCACGCCCCCGGCCGACGTGGACGTGGCGATGGTCGCCCCGAAGGGCCCCGGTCACCTGGTCCGCCGCCAGTACGTCGACGGCAAGGGCGTGCCGTGCCTGGTCGCGGTCGAGCAGGACGCCAGCGGCAACGCCTTCGGTCTGGCCCTGGCGTACGCCAAGGCGATCGGCGGCACCCGGGCCGGCGCGATCCGGACCACGTTCACCGAGGAGACCGAGACCGACCTGTTCGGCGAGCAGGCGGTGCTGTGCGGTGGCGCGGCGGCGCTGGTGCAGACCGGGTTCGAGGTGCTCACCGAGGCCGGCTACGCGCCCGAGGTGGCCTACTTCGAGTGCCTGCACGAGCTGAAGCTGATCGTCGACCTGATGTACGAGGGCGGCATCGCCCGGATGCGCTACAGCATCTCCGACACCGCCGAGTACGGCGACCTGTCCCGGGGCCCGCGCGTCATCGACTCGCGGGTCAAGGACGAGATGCGCAAGATCCTCGGGGAGATCCAGTCCGGCGAGTTCGCCCGCGAGTGGGTGGCCGAGGACGAGGCCGGCCGGCCGAACTTCGCCAAGTGGCGGGCCGAGGGCGCGGCGCACCCGATCGAGGAGACCGGGCAGAAGCTGCGCGGCATGATGAGCTGGGTCGACCGGCCGATCACCGAGACCGCCTGAGTTTCTCCCCCGTGCGGCCCGTGGCCCGACGCTCTCCCCGGCGTCGGACCGCGGGCCGCATCCGTTCACGTGCTGGGACACGGTGAGTAACACCTCGTGCCGTGCCGTCCCCGGTGAACGGGGGATGACAGGCGTGCGACGGGCCTGTGTGAGGGCCCTCACCCCGCAGTCCGGGACACGCCGGGCGGGCGGCCACCTACCATCCTTGGTGTGGTGCCCGAGCGCACCCGACGGCCGTGGCACGGATCGGCGCAGGGCGCAGTGCGGCGCCCCGGCGTCCCAGGCCGAACCATTACCGAGCGTCTACGAGGACCGATGAATCCTGTCGTACTGATCGCCGAAGAACTCGCCCCCGCCGCCATCGAGGTGCTCGCGTACGACTTCGACGTGCGCCACGTGGACGGCACCGACCGCCCCGCCCTGCTCTCCGCCCTCTCCGAGGCGGACGCGGTGATCGTACGCAGCGCCACCCAGATCGACGCCGAGGCGATCGCCGCCGCGCCGCGGCTGAAGGTGGTCGCGCGGGCCGGCGTCGGCCTGGACAACGTCGAGGTGCCGGCCGCCACCGCGCGGGGCGTCATGGTCGTCAACGCGCCCACCTCGAACATCGTCTCCGCCGCCGAGCAGGCGGTCGCGCTGCTGCTGGCAGTGGCCCGCAACACCGCCAGCGCCAGCGCCGCGCTCAAGGCGGGCGAGTGGAAGCGGTCCAAGTACACCGGCGTCGAGATCCAGGGCAAGACCGTGGGCGTGGTCGGCCTCGGCCGCATCGGCGTGCTGTTCGCGCAGCGCATCGCCGCGTTCGGCACCCGGCTGATCGCGTACGACCCGTACATCCAGCCGGCCCGCGCCGCACAGCTCGGCGTCCGCCTGGTCGGGCTGGAGGAGCTGCTGCGGGAGAGCGACTTCATCTCGATCCACCTGCCCAAGACGCCGGAGACGGTGGGCCTGATCGGCGAGAAGGAGCTGGCGATCGTCAAGCCGGGCGTCCGGATCGTCAACGCCGCCCGGGGCGGTCTGGTCGACGAGCAGGCGCTCGCCGACGCGATCGCCGAGGGCCGGGTCGCCGGTGCCGGCGTCGACGTGTACGCCAAGGAGCCGTGCACCTCCTCGCCGCTGTTCGCCTTCGACAACGTGGTGGCCACCCCGCACCTGGGCGCCTCCACGAACGAGGCGCAGGACAAGGCCGGTCTCGCGGTGGCAAAGAGCGTCAAGCTGGCGCTGCAGGGCGAGTTCGTCCCGGACGCGGTGAACGTGCAGGCCGGCGGCGTGGTCGCCGAGGATGTCCGTCCGCTGCTGCCGCTGGCCGAGCGGCTGGGCCGGGCGTTCACCGCCCTGGCCGGCGGGGTGGCCGCCAGCGTCACCGTCGAGGTGCGCGGTGAGATCGCCGCCCACGACGTGTCGGTGCTCAAGCTCGCCGCGACCAAGGGGCTGTTCAGCTCCGTGGTGGAGGAGCAGGTCACCTACGTCAACGCGCCGCACCTGGCCGCCGAGCGGGGCGTCGAGGTCACGCTCGCCACGCCGGGCGAGACCGTGGACCACCCGAACCTGGTGACCGTGCGCGGGGCGCTGCCGGACGGGCGTACCGTCCGCGTCTCCGGCACTGTGGCGCACACCGGGACCCGCGACGTGTTCAAGCTGACCGAGGTGGACGGTTTCGACGTGGAGATCGGCGCGGAGGGCATCCTGGTCTTCCTGCGCTACGCCGACCGGCCCGGCGTGGTCGGCACCGTCGGCACGCTGCTCGGCGAGGCCGGCGTCAACATCGCCGCCATGCAGGTGGCCCGCCGCGAGGCCGGTGGCGAAACGCTGATGACGCTCACCGTCGACCAGGCGCTCGGCGCCGACCTGCTCACCTCCGCCGCCGACTCGATCGGGGCGGTCGCGGCCAGCGCGGCCGACCTGCGCGACGTGTAGTCCGGACAGGACAGATCGGGGCCCGGCCGGATCGGCCGGGCCCTTCGTCGTCCCCGTGGGTCAGGAACGGACGCGGGCCGGTGGCGGGTAGACCGAACCGTCCTGGGCGTCGAAGAGCATCAGGTCGTGCTCGCCGGCCAGCCGCTCGATGTCCAGCAGGACCTGATCGGGGCAGGCCGGGTTCAGGTTCATCTCGATGTGGTCGGCGGCCGTGTGCAGCGGCGCCTCCCACGGCGTGCCCGGCCGGGCCGGACCGTCGGGGTAGCTCGCCGTGATCTCCCGGTAGAACGCGACAAGCCTCGGGTCGGGTTGCTGCCTGCCGTGCCAGCCCTCGCGGCACTGCTGCGCCGCCGCCCGCACCTGCTCCGGTGTCGCCCCGTTCGACAGGGCCCACACGCTCAGATCGAAACTCACGGCGGACAGCGTGCCATCCCGGGCCCGCGCCCGTCACCTCTGCCCCACCGTGCGTTCACCGCTGATCCGCGACTTCGTTCACCCGGCGTCCGCTGTGGAGACTCTTGCGTCGAGTTGCGTCGATTCGCTAGCGTACCGGTGCGGTTACCGCTGAGTCGATTCCCGGCCCGTCTTCGGGTGGCGCGGCCGGGCACCCGGCCCCTCGGCCCGCACCCCTCGATTGCGCGAGCCACGCGCACTCGTCGCTGACCGGCCCTCACGGTCGTTGCCGAGACCGTGGGGGCCGATCGCGCTCCCGGCCGGTGTCGTGCGGGCAGGCAGCAGATCAGCGCCGGTGGTGCGCGAACAGCGGCCGGTATTCGCAGTCGTGGCGGAACCAGGCCAGCCCGGCCGGTCCGGCGGCGTACAGGGCGGTGGCGTAGGCGTCGGCGACGGCCAGGTCCGGACCGATCACGGTGGCGGCCGACAGGCGATCGGTCGGCTCGCCGGTGTGCGGGTCGACGACGTGCCCCCGCCGCCCGGTGACACCGGAGGTGCCCACCGCGCCCGACGTCATCTCCAGCACGACCGGCGTACGCCTGGTGTCGGTGGGGTGGTGCACCGCGACGCGCCACGGCCCGCCGTGCGCCGCGCGCCCGCGTACCGTCAGGTCGGCGCCGCTGAGCACGGCGTAGTCGTCGATGCCGGCGGTGCGCAACCGCGCCGCGGCCCGCTCCACCGCCCAGCCGCCGAGCAGGCCGCCCGGGTCGAAGCCGCCGGGCACGGCCCAGGCGTCGAACCAGCCGTCGGTCGCGGCGCGCATGGCGGCGCAGAGGTCGACCAGGTCGGCCAGCGGGGGGTACGAGTCGGGGCTGATCTCGTCGCGGCGCAGCCGGGAGACCAGGCTCTCCGGCCGGTTCGGGCCGTAGGTCAGGTCGATGGCGCGCAGCTCGGCGACGGCGTCGCGCAGCGCCTCGCCGACCACCCGGTGCCCCAGCCACTCGGGCGCGTTGAGCAGCAACGTGTAGTCGGCGGTCGAGGTGCTGACCGTGTGCCGGACGCTGATCCGGCCGGACGCGCCGGCACCGGGCCGCTCGACGCGGTGGCTGCTGGCGCCCAGGTGCAGGTCGGGGCGGACCGGGCGGAAGGCGGACTGGTCGACCCAGCGGGTGCGTGGCTGTTGGTCCGCCCAGTGGGCCCGCCGGTGCTCGATCCGCATGACACCTGCCCCCTCGTGGTCGCCGCCGTGTCACGGCGGTGGCCGGTCCCGGGCTTCGTCGACCCGGTGAACCCGACCCTAAGCAGTGGAGATGACCACACCATGAGTGCCGGCTGGGAGCATCCTGTGATTGAGGATTCCCGAATGGTGGACGATTCGTACCGGGAGCCGGGACGACGGCTACCGTGGCGCGTAACGACGAGACGAGGAGCGTCAGGTGGCACACATCGCGGTGGTGGCCGGCGACGGCATCGGACCCGAGGTGGTCGCGCAGGCCCGCAAGGTCCTCGACGCGGTGGTGCCCGGGATCGAGGCCACCGAGTACGACCTGGGCGCGGCGCGCTATCACCGCACCGGCGAGGTGCTGCCCGACTCCGTCCTCGACGAGCTGGCCGGTCACGACGCCATCCTGCTCGGCGCGGTGGGCGACCCGACCGTGCCGCCGGGCGTGCTGGAGCGCGGTCTGCTGCTCAAACTGCGGTTCGCCTTCGACCAGTACGTCAACCTGCGCCCGTCCCGGCTCTGGCCCGGCGTGGCCGGTCCGCTCGCCGCGGTCAAGCCCGGCGAGGTCGACCTCGTGGTGGTCCGCGAGGGCACCGAGGGGCTGTACGCGGGCGCCGGCGGCGCGCTGCACCGGGACACCCCGGCCGAGGTGGCCACCGAGGAGAGCCTGAACACCCGGCACGGCGTCGAGCGGGTGATCCGCGACGCGTTCGCCCGCGCCGGCCGCCGGGAGCGCCGCAAGGTCACGCTCGTGCACAAGACGAACGTGCTCACCCACGCCGGGTCGCTCTGGGCGCGCGCCTTCGCCGCGGTGGCCGCCGAGCACCCGGATGTGACCACGGAATACCAGCACATCGACGCCGCCGCGATGTTCCTGGTGACCAACCCGTCCCGGTACGACGTGGTGGTCACCGACAACCTCTTCGGCGACATCCTCACCGACATCGCCGCCGCCGTGACCGGTGGCATCGGGCTGGCGGCCAGCGGCTGCATCAACCCCGAGGGGCGCTACCCGTCGATGTTCGAGCCGGTGCACGGCTCGGCGCCGGACATCGCCGGCCAGGGCGTCGCCGACCCGGTCGCCGCGGTGCTGTCCGCCGCGCTGCTGCTGGACCAGCTCGGCCACGCCGACGCCGCCGCCCGGGTCACCGCCGCGGTCGGCACCGAGCTGGCGGGGCGTACGCCGGGGGCATCGCTGCGCACCGAGGAGGTCGGCGACCGGCTCGCCGCGTACGCCGTAGCCTGACCGGGCCGACCCTCCTGGCGGCCCGGTACCGGGCCGCCAGACCCGTCACCGGGCCCACCCCGACCGTCCGGCGCGTCGCGTCCGCCGGGGCGGCGCTATCCGCTGAACGACCGTTCGGGGTAAGTTTCTGGCACCAGTGACGTCGGCGTGCGATCCCGCACGCCGGGAACCCGCAGGGAGGTCAGCGCGATGAGCGGTGGTGACATGCTCGATTTTGAGATCCGTCCGAATCCCGCGCCGGTATCCGCCGCCGACCGGGCCGCCCTGCTGGCGAACCCGGGCTTCGGCCGGGTCTTCACCGATCACATGGTCACGATCCGCTACGCCGAGGGCAAGGGCTGGTACGACGCCCGCCTGGAGGCGCGCGCGCCGATCCCGATGGACCCGGCCGCGGCGGTGCTGCACTACGCGCAGGAGATCTTCGAAGGGCTGAAGGCGTACCGCACCGGTGACGCGGTGACGATGTTCCGCCCGGAGGCCAACGCGGCCCGGTTCGTCGCGTCGGCCCGCCGGCTGGCCATGCCGGAGCTGCCGGAGGCGGCGTTCGTGGATTCGCTGCGCCGCCTGGTCGAGATCGACCAGGCGTGGATCCCGGAGCACGAGGACGCCAGCCTCTACCTGCGTCCGTTCATGTTCGCCAGCGAGGTGTTCCTCGGCGTCCGCCCGGCGAACGAATACCTCTACTGCGTGATCGCCTCGCCGGCCGGCGCGTACTTCGCCGGCGGCGTGAAGCCGGTGACGGTGTGGGTCTCGCCGGACTACACCCGGGCCGCGCCCGGCGGCACCGGCGCGGCCAAGTGCGGCGGCAACTACGCCGCCTCGCTGGCGGCGCAGGCCGAGGCGATCGAGGCGGGCTGCGACCAGGTGGTGTTCCTGGACGCGGTGCAGCGGCGGTACGTCGACGAGCTGGGCGGCATGAACGTCTTCTTCGTCTACGACGACGGCAGCATCGTCACCCCGCCGCTGGGCGGCACGATCCTGCCGGGCATCACCCGCGACGCGATCCTCACCCTGGCCGCCGAGGCCGGGCACGAGGTGCGGGAGGCACCGGTCAGCTTCGACGACTGGCAGGCGGACGCCGCGAGCGGGCGGCTGCGTGAGGTGTTCGCCTGCGGCACCGCCGCCGTGATCACCCCGATCGGCGGCGTGCGCTTCCCGGACGGCGAGTTCCTCATCGGCGGCGGCGAGCCGGGCCGGGCCACCACGGCGTTGCGGCAGAAGCTGGTGGACATCCAGCGCGGCCGCGCCGAGGACCGGCACGGCTGGGTCACCCGCGTCCTCTGACTGTCCTCCCGCGGTGATCAAGGAGTTTGCGTCCGGTTCCGGCGCGGACGAGGACACCAACTCCTTGATCACCGCTGGGCAGGGTCGGGGCGGCGCGGCGGTCAGCCCAGGAGGTGGGTGCGGAGGGACTCCACCTGCGTCTCGGTGACGCCGGCGTGGGCCAGGTAGCCCTCGACGGAGCCGTAGCCGGTGCGCAACTCGGCGAGGAACAGCTCCATCGTCTCGGCCGGTGACTCCAGGAACGGCGGCGGTGGTTCCTCCGCGTCCGGCAGTGTGGCGCGGACCCATTCGGTGAAGCGCCGCGACGCGGCGGTGCTGAGCGCGTAGTCGGCCACCACGTCCTCGTCGGGCACCCCGAGCACGGAGAGCGTGAGCGCGCAGACGATGCCGGTGCGGTCCTTCCCGGCGACGCAGTGCACCACCACCGGCGCGTTGGCGCTGTCGGCGATCAGCCCGACCGCCTCGGCGAGCCCCGCCGTGCCGGTGCGTGCCAGGTCGGCGTACCGGTCGGCCAGGTAGCGGGCCAGGCTGACGCCGGAGTCACCGAACCGCTTCGCGCCCCAGTCGGCGTGCTCGGGGTGGATGTGCCGGTAGGCCAGCCCGTCGTAGGCGGGCACCCGGCCGTCGCGTTCCACCTCTGACGGCCGGCGCAGGTCGATCACCGTGCGGATGCCGAGCGCGGTGAACGCGCTCCGGTCGGTCTCGTCGATGCGGTGCAGCGAGTCGGAGCGGTAGAGGCGGCCGCGACGCACGGTGCGCCCGTCGCGAGCGGCGTACCCACCGACGTCGCGGAAGTTGAACAGGGTGGGGAAGGGGCTCTGCGGGGCGTCCACATCCGACACGGTAACGGCCGGCGGGCGTCAGCACGTCCCCGCCGGCCGTCGCCGAGCTGTCAGATGCGCGGCGGTACGTCCGGCGGCAGCGCCGAGTGGCTCTCGCCGTAGTAGCCGCCGAGCCGGTCCCGGTAGCCCGGATCGGCGTGGCTGGACTCGTCGTACTCCGGGGCGGCCTTGATTTGGTCCTTCTCCCGGTCGACGTGCACGGTGCGGGCGTCGTGGTCGACGTGGTTCACGGTGCCGGCCGGGAGCATCACCTTCTTGCCGAAGATCCACGGCCCGGTGTCCACGACCAGGTAGCTGTCGTCCACCTCGTGGCTCGCCCGGTCGATCTTGCCGATGGCGCCGTCGGTGGCCTCGACCTTGTAGCCGGTCAGGTCGGCGCTCGCGACGCCCGCCTCGTCGCGGTAGCGCCACGGGTCGAAGGCGCCCGCCGGAGCGCCCCCGGCGACCGCGCCCCGGCCGTCGTCGAGGATCGGCTCGGTGCCGCCGTGCGTGCTGCGTGGGTCCAGTCCGTCCATGTGCCGCCTCCCGTCCCCAGGGCCGCGGCCGTCGCGGCGCCGTCGTCAGTCGGGACGGTTACCCACCCTGTCCGGGCGCCAACCCGCCGGCGGCCGACCCGCCGACGCCGAGGGGCCGGCGCCACGGTGGTGACGCCGGCCCCTCGGGCCGTCAGCCGCGCGGTGACCGGTCGGGCCGCGCGGGCCGGTGGGTCAGGCCAGGGCGGCCTCCGCGTCCAGGGTCACCGCGGCGGCGTGTACGACGGCGGCGATCCGCAGCCCCTCGTGCACCTGCTCACGGCTGAACCCGGCGGCGCGCAGCGTCTTCTCGTGCGACTCCAGGCAGACGCCGCAGCCGGTGATCGCCGAGACGGCGAGGCACCACAGCTCGAAGTCGGTCTTCTCCACGTCGGGCCGGGCGATGATCTGCATCCGCAGCCGGGCCGGCAGCGACGCGTACTGCTCGTCGCCGATCAGGTGCTTGGCCCGGTAGTAGACGTTGTTCATCGCCATCACCGCGGCCGCGCCCTTGGCCGCCGTGACCGCCTCGGGCGTGAGGTGACCGGCCGCCTCGGCGGCGATCTCCCGCAGCACCACCGGGTTGCGGGCCGCCACCGCGCAGGCCAGGGCGGTGCCCCAGGCCTGCTCCGGCTTCAGCGTCGAGGTGGTGATGGTGGAGCCGAGGTTGAGCCGGATGTCCTTGGCGTACTCCGGCAGGCCCGCCTTGATCGCGTCCAGACCCATGGTCAGGCCCCGGCGCCGGCGAGGAGCGCGTTGGCGTCGAGCGTCGCGCCACCCTTGTTCCAGTTGCACGGGCACAGCTCGTCGGTCTGGAGCGCGTCGAGCACCCGCAGCACCTCGGAGACGTTGCGGCCGACCGAACCGGCGGTCACCATGACGAACTGGATCTCGTTGTTCGGGTCCACGATGAAGGTGGCCCGCTGGGCGACACCGTCGGCGCCGAGCACGCCGCAGGCGGAGGTCAGCTCACGCTTGATGTCGCTGAGCATCGGGAAGGGCAGCTCGCGCAGGTCCGGGTGGTCCTTGCGCCAGGCGTAGTGGACGAACTCGTTGTCGACGGAGACGCCGAGCACCTGGGCGTCGCGGTCGGCGAACTCGCCGTTGAGGCGGCCGAACTCGGCGATCTCGGTCGGGCAGACGAAGGTGAAGTCCTTCGGCCAGAAGAACACGACTCGCCACTGGCCCTCGTGGGACTTGTGGTTGATCGTCTCGAACGCCTTGTCGGCGTCGAGCGACACGCAGGCGGTGAGTTCGTACTCGGGGAAGTGGTCACCGACAGTGAGCACGGGTCCTCCTTGAGCGTGGCCCGGCGATACCGCCGGGCCAGTAACTGGATCAGTTCAAGATTCTTCCGGAGCCCGGTTCGTGCTCGTGGCGGGCGTCGCCGTGTGTGAAGGTGATCACCGGCCGGGTCGTCGTCCCGAAATATGGGTTAGGCCTCCCAAAAACCGGGGTGGGGTGGCAGAGTACGTGTCGTGACCAGCTTCGTCCTGATCATTAGCAGCTAGCGCGCCGGCTCTCCCTCGCCGAGCGCGCAGACCTCCCGCATCCCGCGGGGGGTCTTTTTGTTTGCTCCCCAGGGCACGAGAAGAGGACTCCGATGACGTTCCAGGTGTACGACACGACGCTGCGTGACGGCGCGCAGCGCGAAGGGCTCACGTACTCGGTGGTCGACAAGCTGGCGGTCGCCCGCCTGCTGGACGACCTCGGAGTCGGCTTCATCGAGGGCGGCTGGCCGGGCGCGGTGCCGAAGGACACCGAGTTTTTCCGCCGCGCCCGCACCGAACTGACGCTGCGGCACGCGATCCTGGTCGCCTTCGGCGCCACCCGCAAGGCCGGCCTCGCCGTCGAGGACGACCCGCAGGTGCGCGGCCTGCTCGACGCGCAGACCCCGGCCGTCGCCCTGGTCGCCAAGGCGGACCTGCGGCACGTGGAGCGCGCCCTGCGCACCACCGCCGAGGAGAACCTCGCCATGATCCGCGACACCGTGTCGCACCTGGTGGCGCAGGGGCGGCGCGTCTTCGTCGACGGGGAGCACTGCTTCGACGGGTTCCGGTTCGATCCCGGCTACACCACAGCGGTGGCGGAGACCGCGCTGGCCGCCGGCGCCGAGCGGTTCGTGCTCTGCGACACCAACGGCGGCATGCTGCCGTCGCAGGTCACCGCCGTGATCGAGGGACTGGTGGCGCGGACCGGGATCGCGCCGGAACTGCTCGGCATGCACGCGCAGAACGACACCGCCTGCGCGGTCGCCAACACGATCGCCGCAGTCGAGGCGGGCGTCCGGCACGTGCAGGGCACCGCCAACGGGTACGGCGAGCGCCCCGGCAACGCCGACATCTTCGCGATCGTCGCCAACCTCCAGCTCAAGCTGGGCATGCCCGTCCTACCGGAGGGCTGCCTGGAACAGATGGTGCGGGTCTCGCACGCCATCGCCGAGATCGCCAACATCGCCCCCGACACCCACCAGGCCTACGTCGGGGCCGCCGCCTTCGCTCACAAGGCGGGGCTGCACGCGAGCGCGATCAAGGTCGACCCGTTGCTCTACAACCACGTGGAACCCGCTGTGGTGGGCAACGACATGCGGATCCTGGTGACCGAGATGGCCGGCCGGGCCAGCATCGAGCTCAAGAGCCGCGAGCTCGGTCTGGACCTGGCCGGCCATCCGGACGCCCTGTCCCAGGTCACCCGGCGGGTCAAGGAGCTGGAGGCCGACGGCTGGTCGTTCGAGGCCGCCGACGCCTCGTTCGAGCTGCTGGTCCGCTCCGAGCTGCCCGATGCCGCGCCGGCCCGGCCGTTCGCGCTGGAGTCGTACCGGGTGATCGTCGAGCACCGCGAGGACGGCGCGGTGGTCTCCGAGGCGACGGTGAAGATCCGGGTACGCGGCGAGCGGGTGATCGCCACCGCCGAGGGCAACGGCCCGGTGAACGCGCTGGACGAGGCGCTGCGCGTCGGCCTGGCCCGGCACTACCCGGAGCTGCGCGAGTTCGAGCTGGCCGACTACAAGGTGCGCATCCTGGAGGGCACCCACGGCACCGGCGCGGTCACCCGGGTGCTCGTGGAGACCGCCGGCGTCGGCCGGGACTGGACCACAGTCGGCGTGCACCCGAACGTGGTGGAGGCGAGCTGGCACGCGCTCGTCGACGCGCTCACCTACGGCCTGGACCGGTCCCGGGTGGCGGGCGGTACGGCCGCCTGACTCAGCCGGCCGGCAGGCGCAGCTCGGCCAGCAGCGCGCGGTGGTCACTGCCCGGCACCGGAAAGGTGCCGGCGGCGACCACCGCGACGCGCCGGTCCACCAGTACGTGGTCGATGGTGATCGGCGGGATCGGGTCGCCGTCGTACGGGCCCCAGGTGCCGCCGAACCCGGCTCCGGCCGCGTCCGCCGCGTCGGTGTAGCCGGTGGTGATCAGGTCCCGCAGCGCCGCGTGGTCGAGCGTGGCGTTGAAGTCCCCGGCCAGCACGCTCAGCCCGCCGTCGGGGGTGGCCGGTGGCTGGGCGCGCTGGTCGGTCCACCAGTCCGGGACCACGTCGAGGGCGTACGGCGCGGCCGGGTGCGCGGACTCCACGCGAAGCGGCGGCGCACCGGGCACCGCCACTGTCGCGTACGCCTGGGTGAAGAAGAAGCCCTGGTTGCGGCGGTGACCGCCGTCGCGCAGCGGGTGGCGGGCGTAGACGCCCGAGCCGGTCGAGCCGACCTCCGGGTTCGACGACCGGTGCGGCAGCAGCGTGGCCAGGCCGAGCCGGTCCAGCTCGGCGGCCAGCGGCGGGGTGAGTTCCTGCACCGTGAGCACGTCCACCCGCCGCCTGCGGACCAGGTCCACCAGCGCGGCCGGATCGGCCGAGCCGAGGCGCAGGTTGGCGGTGAGCAGGCGTACCGTCGGCCCGTCTGCGGCGGGCCGGTCGCCGGGTATCGCGCGGGGCGCCACCGCGCCGATCAGCGCCAGCGCGGCCAGCACCGCTACCGCCGCCGGGGCACGTCGCCGCAGGGCGAGCGCCGCCAGCGCCACCACCGGGGCCGTGGCGGCCACGTACGGCGTGAAGGCGATCGCCTGGACCAGCGGACCGCGTTCCAGCCCGGTCAGGCGGATCAGCGCCCACGCGGCGACCGGCGCGACAGCGAGCCAGCACGCGGCAGTGGCCGGGCGTCCGCCCCGGGGCGGCCCCGACATGGTGATCATGGCGGTCAGACTACCCGGGGCGACGCCGGCGCGACGCCCTCCGAAACAATTTCGCGAATTGTTCCTCGCAATTTTGAGCATCTTTCCCGTGGCTCGGACACGCAATGACGCTATTGACCCCCCGCATTTTCCGGTGCTAGGTTCCACCTGATTGAGATGTCGCGACTCTCTGTAGTAAGGCCAGCTCACGAGCGGTGCGCTCCCGGCGGAATCCCGATGATCCGCAATTCGACGCGCGCAGTCGCCGTATCACCACGGCCTACCAAGGGAGAACTCATGGCCACATTCTTCAAGCGAAAGGCGACGGTGGTGGCGCTCGCCGCGCTGTCGCTCAGCCTGGCCGGTGGCGGGATCGCCGCGGCCGCCCAGCCGGAGGCGAAGCCGCAGCCCGGCGTCCGGCACGCCACGGCGCAGCCGCCGGTGACCGCCGTCGAGCGGCAGGCCGCCCGCACCGCCATGCGGGCCACCCTGGCCCCGCCCGCCGCCGGGCAGGTCGCCTGGGCCGTCGTCGCGGCCAACGGGACGCTGCTGCAGCACTCCGGCAACGTGGTGTCCGCGTTCCGGTTCGCCCCGGGCACCGGGGTGTCCCCCGGGCAGTACCAGGTGCTGCTGGACTACAACGTGTCCGCCAAGGCGTACGTGGCGACCATCGGCACCAACGACACGGCGAACGTGCCGCCGGCCGGTGAGGTGTCGGTCGCGCCCCGCACGCTGACCCCGAACGCGGTCTTCGTGCAGACGCGCAACTCCACCGGCGGTGCCGCGGACCGGCCGTTCCACCTGGTCATCGCCAACTGACAGGCCCCACCCCGCACCGGCCTCCGCTCCGGCGGGGGCCGGTGTGTTCCGTGCCGGTCCGGCCGGTGCCGCGCCGGTTCGTGCCGTTGCGCCCCGGCTGGGGAGATGCTGCCGGTCCGGCCCGGCGACCACCGCCCAGGGGCCGATAATCCGACGTTTGTCGCCGGTCCGGCACGGGAAGCAAGCACCGTGACGGACATCTCGGACACCCGCGCCAGCGTGCCCAGCCCGGTCGATGCCGACGCGAGCGGCGTCGAGCTGGAACAGACCCTCGCCGAGGTCAAACGCGTGATCGTCGGGCAGGATCGGCTCGTCGACCGCCTGCTCACCGCCCTGATCGCCGACGGGCACTGCCTGCTGGAGGGCGTACCGGGGGTGGCGAAGACGCTGGCGGCGCAGACGCTCGCCACAGTGGTCGGTGGCACGTTCTCCCGCATCCAGTTCACCCCCGACCTGGTTCCCTCCGACATCGTCGGCACGCGCATCTACCGCGCCTCCACCGAACAGTTCGACGTGGAGCTGGGGCCGATCATGGCGAACCTGGTGCTCGCCGACGAGATCAACAGGGCCCCGGCCAAGGTGCAGTCGGCGCTGCTCGAGGCGATGGCCGAGCGGCAGGTCTCCATCGCCGGCCGGAGCTGGCCGGTGCCGGACCCGTTCCTGGTCCTGGCCACCCAGAACCCGATCGAGTCCGAGGGCGTCTACCAGCTCCCCGAGGCACAGCGCGACCGCTTCCTGATGAAGGTCGTGGTCGACTACCCGAGCGACGCCGACGAGCTGGCCATCCTCTACCGGATGAGCACCGCGCGACCCACCGCGCGTACCGTGCTCGATCCGGTCCGGCTGCGCGACCTCCAGCGCCGCGCCACCGACGTCTTCGTCCACCACGCGCTCGCCGAGTACGTGGTCCGCCTCATCCTCGCCACCCGCGACCCGCAGCGCTTCGGCCTGGCCGACGTCGTGCCCCTGCTGGCGTACGGGGCCAGCCCCCGGGCCACGCTCGGCCTGGTCGCCGCCGCCCGCGCCCAGGCGCTCATCCACGGCCGGGACTACGTGCTCCCCGAGGACATCAGGGAACTGGCTGTGGACGTACTGGCGCACCGGCTCGTGCTCTCCTTCGACGCCATCGCCGACGGGATCTCCGGCGAGGACGTGGTGCGCCGGGTGATCGAGGCGGTGCCGCCGCCCCGGCTGGTGAACGGGCCCACGGAGACGGTGTCCGACCTGGCGGCGGCATGACCGGCGCGGCCGAACCCGGGCTCGCCGATCTCGCCCCGGACCAGCGGCTGCGCCGGTTGGAGCTGACTGTGACCCGGCGGCTCGACGGCCTGCTGCACGGCCGTTATCGCGGCCTGCTGCCCGGTCCCGGCAGCGAGGCGGCCGGCAGCCGCGAGTACCGGCCCGGTGAGGACGAGGTACGCCGGATGGACTGGGCGGTCACCGCCCGGACCACGGTTCCGCACGTACGGGAGGTCGACGCGGACCGGGAACTGACCACCTGGCTGCTCGTCGACGCCAGCCCCAGCATGGAGTACGGGACGTCCACGCTGGACAAACGGGAACTCGCGGTGGCCGCCGTGGCGGCGATCGGCTTCCTCACCGCCGGAGTCGGCAACCGGCTCGGCGCCCAGGTGCTCACCCCGGACGGGCTGCGCCGGTTCCCGGCCCGCAGCGGGCGTACCCATCTGCTCGGGCTGCTCCGCGCGCTGCTCGGCGCCCCGCGTACCGGCGAGTTGCCGGACTCCGACGGCGTCGGCGCGGTCGGCGCGGGCCGGACGGACGCGGCGCCGGGCCTGGTCGACGGGCTGGACGGCCTCCAGCGCGTGGCCACCCGGCGCGGGCTCGTGGTGATCGTCTCCGACTTCCTCGACGAGCTGCCCGACGACCCGGACGCCGCGCCGCCGCCCTGGGCCGCGGCGCTGCGCCGCCTCGCGGTCCGGCACCAGGTGCTCGCGGTCGAGGTGACCGACCCGCGTGAGCTGGAGCTGCCGGACGTCGGCCTGGTCACGCTGGTCGACCCGGAGAGCGGCCGGCACCGCGAGGTGTGGACCGGCGACCCGGCCCTGCGCGAGCGGTACGCGCACGCCGCCGCCGAGCAGCGCGACCAGGTACGCCGCACGCTGCGCCGGGCCGGCGCCACCCACCTGGCGCTGCGCACCGACCGGGACTGGTGCGCGGACGTCGTCCGGTACGTGCACGAGCAGCGCCGGCTGGCCACCGTGCCGGCCGCGGCCCGCGGAGGTGTCGCATGACCTGGCAGTCACCCGCCCGCCTCTGGCTGTTGCTCGCCGTCGTCGCCCTGGTCGCCGGCTACCTGGTGCTGCAACGGCGGCAGAGCCGGTACGCGGTGCGCTTCACCAACCTGCGCCTGCTCGACCGGGTCGCACCGCGCCGCCCGGCCTGGCGGCGGCACGTCCCGGCGGGCCTGTTCCTCGCCATGCTGGCGCTGCTCGTGGTCGGGTTCGCCCGGCCCGAGGCGGAGGTGCGGGTGCCCCGGGAGCGGGCCACGGTGATGGTCGCGGTGGACGTCTCCACCTCGATGCTCGCCGGTGACGTGGACCCGGACCGGTTGACGGCGGCCAAGGAGGCGGGCCGGCGGTTCGTCGACGGGCTGCCCGACGAGTTCAACGTCGGCCTCGTCGCGTTCGCCGGCAGCGCGGCGGTGCTGGTGCCGCCGAGCACCGACCGGGAGGCGCTGCACGACGGCATCGGGCGGCTGGCCGAGGGCATCACCGGCGTGCAGGGCACCGCCATCGGCGAGGCGATCAGCACCTCGCTCGGCGCGGTCAAGAGCCTGGACGCCACCGCCGCCAAGGACCCGCCGCCGGCCCGGATCATCATCCTCTCCGACGGCGCGAACACCTCCGGCATGGACCCGATGGAGGCCGCCGACCAGGCGGTCGCCGCGAAGGTGCCGGTGCACACCATCTCCTTCGGCACGCCCGGTGGCTCGGTCGACAGGGGAGGCCGGGCGATCCAGGTGCCGGTGGACGGCCAGACGCTGCGGGCGGTCGCCGAGGCGACAGGCGGCGGCTTCCACGAGGCGTCCACCAGCGCCGAGCTGAAGGACGTCTACGAGGACATCGGCACCTCGGTGGGCTACCGCACCGAGCGGCAGGACGTCTCGGCCCGCTTCATCGGCCTCGGACTGGTCCTGGCGATGGGCGCCGCGGCCGGCTCGCTGCGGTGGTTCTCCCGGCTGCCCTGACCCGCACACCACTACCGCACGACACGTGAGGAGCCAGGCATGGCAGTGCAGACCGGACTCGGCGAGCCACGCGGCCCGTGGTTCGTCTCGCCGGAGCTGGACCCGGACGGGCGCGGCTACCGGGACGTACCCGGGGGCGGGCCGGAGGCCGGGCGGCGGAGCCTCCGGCACCGGTTGCTGAGCGTGGCGGCGGTGGTGGCGCTCTCCACCGTCTCCGGCGCGGCGGCCGGCACCTGGGCGGCCGACCGGGGCGCGCCGGGACCGGCGGCGGCGTCCGCCGCGCCGGTGCCGGCCGAACTGGTCACCGCCGCCGGCAAGACGGTGCCCGGGGTGGTCTCGGTGATGGTGGGGGGCCGCTCCGGCGCGTCCGCGTCCGGCTCCGGGTTCGCCATCGACAACGAGCAGCACATCGTCACCAACGACCACATCCTGGCCCGGGGCGGCGCCGGCGCGGTGACTGTGGAGACCTCGGACGGGCGGCGCTTCCCGGCCGAGGTGGTGGGCCGGGAGCCGGGCAGCGACCTCGCGGTGCTGAAGGTGCCCGCGTCGGCCGGGCTGCCGCCGTTGCCGCTCGCGAAGGCGAACTCGACGAGGGTCGGGGAGCCGGTGCTGGCGGTCGGGTCGCCGCTCGGGCTGGCCGGGACCGTCACCGCGGGCATCGTCAGTGCCCTGGACCGGCAGGTGCGGATCGGCAACGGCCGGCACACGGCGGTGCAGACCGACGCCTCGATCAACCCGGGCAACTCCGGTGGGCCGCTGGTGAACGCGCGCGGTGAGGTGGTCGGCGTGAACACGGCGATCGCGACCATCGACGGCAGCGGCTCGATCGGCATCGGTTTCGCCATCCCGATCGACCAGGTCCAGCAGACCGCCGACACCATCATCGGCCGGGGTGGCTGAGCCGCCCGCGCGGGCGGCCCGCCGCCCCGCGCAGGGCGCTGACCTGCACAAGCAGTGCAAGATCGGTACGAAGTGTCGGATATCCGGCGCGAAATCATCCGAGCATAGAAATATTACGCTGAGTATGGATACTGGCGGAGGTGGAGCAAGCTGTCATCGCGGCCCTCCTCCTGGTGGGCCTGATCATCGGCGCCGGAGTCGGCGCGTCCTACGCGCGTGCGAAGCGTGGCTGGACGGACTACCGGACGGCCCGGACCACCGTCCCCACCGCCCGGCGCAACGCCTGGCTGGCGATCCGGGGCGTGGCAGTCAAGCTCGCCGTGATCGCCCTGCTGCTCTTCGGCGCGGCCGCGTACGCGGCGGCCGGCGGCGGCGAGGAGCGGGCCGGTCCCACGCCGAGCGCCACCCCCACCCCGAGTCACCGCGCCGGGCGCTAGCCTCGGGGCGTGGACGACGGACTGCGGGTGACCGACCGGCTCGTGCTGCCCGCAGCCGAACTGCGGGAACGGTTCTCCCGGTCATCCGGGCCCGGCGGGCAGGGAGTCAACACCACCGACTCGCGGGTGGAGCTGAGCTTCGACCTGGGCGGCTCGCCGAGCGTGCCGGAGGCGCTGCGGGAACGGGCGCTGGCCCGGCTGGCCGGCCGCCTGGTCGGCGGTGTGCTGACGGTGACAGCCAGCGAACACCGCGCGCAACTGGCCAACCGGGAGGCGGCCCGCGAGCGGATGGCCGCGCTGCTGCGCGACGCGGTCGCCCCGCCGCCGAAGGCGCGCCGGCCGACCCGCCCGTCGCGCGGCGCCAAGGAACGCCGCCTGGCCGAGAAGAAACGTCAGTCCCAGCGCAAACGCGACCGCCGGGTGGACGGCGACTGACCGAAATCCGGTTGAGCCGTCGCGCACGCCGCCCGGAGAATTCCGCTCCGTGATCGACTTCTCCGTCAAGCCCACGCTCACCGGCGAGCGCGTGGTGCTGCGCCCGTTCCACGACGACGACCTGCCGGCGCTCGCCGAGATCCTGGCCGACCCGGAGGTGGCCCGGCTGACCGGCAGCCCGGCCGGCGAGACGTTCGAGCCGTCCCGGCTGCGCGCCTGGTACGGCACCCGCAACAGCCAGGGCGACCGGCTCGACCTCGCGGTGGTGGACCGGGTGAGCGGCACCTGCGTCGGAGAGGTGGTGCTCAACGAGTGGGACCGGGCCAACGCCAGCTGCAACTTCCGCACGCTGATCGGGCCCGGCGGCCGCGACCGCGGCCTCGGCACCGAGGCGGTCCGGCTCGTCGTCGGGTACGGCTTCGAACAGCTCGGCCTGCACCGCATCGGCCTGGAGGTGTTCGCGTTCAACCCGCGCGCCCGGCGTGCCTACGAGAAGGTGGGTTTCGTCGCCGAGGGGACGCTGCGGCAGGTGCTGCGCGACGGCGACGACTGGGTGGACGCCACGGTCATGTCGATTCTCGCCCCGGAGTGGAACGAGCACCGGGGCAACCCGGAGGGTTGAGCCGAAGGCGTCGAAGCGCTTCAATGCGTATGGGAGCTTCAGGGCCGTCACCGACCACCACGTCACAGTGACAGGAGTCCCTTCCGCATGTCCCGAAACCCCCTGCGCGCCGCGCTGACCGCGCTCGCCGCGCTGCTACCGGTCCTCGCCCTCGGCCTCGCCCTCACCGCCACCCCGCCCCCGGCCGCCGCGGCCGCCACCCCGATCCGCGTCATGCCGCTCGGCGACTCCATCACCGGGTCGCCCGGCTGCTGGCGGGCGCTGCTCTGGAACCGCCTCCAGTCCACCGGCCACACCGACGTCGACTTCGTCGGCACACTCGGGCCGCAGGGCTGCGGCGTGCCCTACGACGGCGACAACGAGGGCCACGGCGGCTACCTCGCGACGAACGTGGCGAACCAGAACCTGCTGCCCGGCTGGCTGGCCGCCACCCGCCCGGACGTCGTGCTGATGCACTTCGGCACCAACGACGTGTGGAGCAACATCGCGCCCGCCACGATCCTGGCCGCGTACTCGAAACTGGTGGACCAGATGCGCGCCGCCAACCCGGCCACGACAGTGCTGGTCGCGAAGATTATCCCGATGAACCCGGCGAGCTGCCCCGAGTGCGGCCAGCGGACCGTGGCGCTCAACGCGCTGATCGACGGCTGGGCGGCCGGGAAGACCACAGCCGCCTCACCGATCGTGGTCGTCGACCAGTGGACCGGGTTCAGCACCGCCACCGACACCTACGACGGAGTGCACCCCAACGCGGCCGGGGACCAGAAGATGTCCGACAGGTGGTACCCCGCGCTGGTCGCCGCGCTCGGCCGCACCACGCCCGGCCCGACAACGAGCCCCACGCCGTTGCCGACCGTCAGCCTCAGCCTCAGCCCGTCGCCCACCGTGGGCCCGACGTCGACGCCCGGCGGCTGCACCGCCACCTGGCGCCTCGCCGGCCAGTGGCCGGGCGGATTCCAGGGGGAGGTGACCGTGCGCAACGACGGCACCGCGCCGATCGCCGGCTGGACCGTGCGCTTCCCGCTCGCCGGCGGCCAGCGGATCAGCCAGGCGTGGAGCGCCGACGTGACGCAGACCGGAACCACTGTGACCGCCCGGAACGCGAGCTGGAACGGCGCCCTGGCCCCGGCCGCCCAGACCACGTTCGGGTTCCTGGCCGACGGTGCCGCCCCGAACCCGGCGCCGACGGTGACCTGCGCCGCGAACTGACCGGCCGCGCCGGCCGGCCCCGCGCTCAGCGGTGGTCGGCCGGCGTCGCGCGGTCCAGCGCGGCCAGCAGCCGGGCCCGCAACCCGGCGGCCCGCTCGGCGAATTCGCGCTGGGCGGCGGCGTACTCGGCCCGGCCCTCCGGCGTCTCCACCCGCACCGGCGGGTAGCCCAGATCGGCCAAGTCGTACGGGCTGGCCCGCATGTCCAGCGCCCGGATCTCCCGGGCCAGCGCGAAACAGTCAGCCACCAGCTCCGACGGGACCAGCGGCGACAGCTTGTAGGCCCACTTGTAGAGATCCATGTTGGCGTGCAGACAGCCCGGCTGCTCCAGCGCGTGCTGACCCTCCCGGGTCGGCTGGAGCACGTTCAGCGGCCGGGCCGGCGCGGTGAAGAAGCGGAACGCGTCGAAGTGGCTGCACCGCACGCCGCGCTCGGAGACCACAGCCGCCGTCGCCGCCGGGCTCAGCCGGAGCGGCCAGGCGTTGTGCCGCACCTGCTCCTGAGTCTGCCGGTAGACCATCGCCCACTCGTGCATGCCGAAACAGCCGAAGTGCGCCGGGCGTGCGGCGGTCGCCGCGAGCAGCGTACGGATCCAGGCGATCGACTCGGCGCGGCGCGCGCGTACCCGGTCGGTGTCCAGGGTGAGCCCGGCGGCGCCCGCTGTGTAGTCCGGGCCGAAGGCGGCCGGTTCGGCGTCGCGCAGCACCACGCCCGCACCCGGGTGCCAGCGGCGCAACTGCGCCGGGCGGTGCGAGTAGTAGGTGAACAGGAAGTCCTCCACCGGGTGCTTCACCCCGGTGCGACGGCGGGCCAGGTGCGGCGTCAGCCAGGCGTCCACCCGCGCCTCGTGGGCCTGCCGGCGGGCCTGCCAGTCGGCCCGGTCGAGTGCGGGGGCGAGGGCGGCGGTCACACACCCCAGGGTACGACCGCCGCCCGTGCCCGGATCACGTCACGTCCACCCGCACGCCCGCGGAGAAGACGCCGCTGCGCAGCTCCAGCCGCTTCGGCGGCTCGTCCCCACGCATGGTGAACACCAGCGGCAGCAGCACCCGCCGCCCGGCTGCCACCGGCTGGGTGAAGACGTCCCGGCCCAGGTTCGCCACCCGGGTCGCGTCCTCGTCGGCGGCCACCCAGTTCCCGCTCGGCAGGTACGCGCGCTGCAACTGCCCGTGCCACGTCTGGTCCTCGGACGTGAGGTTGCGCACCCCGATCGTGGCCAGGCACGGCCGGCCGCCACCGGGCGCCGGAGGCAGCACGTCGGCGCCGCAGCTCAGCCGGTAGACGGTGAACTCGAACGCGTTCTCGCGCAGTGGCTGGCCCAGCGCGCCGGTGACGCTGGTGCCCACCCACGCGCCGCTCGTCGGCTGCTTGGTGGTGTCCATCGCGGCCACCCGCTGCGTGGCCGACCAGGCCGCCGCGCCGACCACACCCGCGAGCACGGCCGCGGCCACGCCGACCACGAGCCAGACCGGCGGCCTCCGACGGCGGCTCGCGGGCGACGGTACGGACGTCCGCGGATAGACGGTGCCCCGCTCGACCGGCCCTCGACCCGGACCGCCTCGGGCCGGCATGCCCTGACCCGGTCCGCCCTGACCCGGTCCGCCCTGACCCGGCATGCCCTGACCCGGCATGCCCTGACCCGGCATGCCTTGGGTCGGTCCGCCTTGGGTCGGTCCGCCCTGACCCGGCATGCCTTGACCCGGTCCGCCTTGGGCCGATCCGGCCTGGCCCGGCCCGCTTTCGCCGGGTATGCCGAGGCCGGGCACGACGCCGGTGTGGCGGGCACCGCCTCCGGGGGCGCCGGTGGGTGTCGCGCCGCCTCCGGGCGTACCCCCGGCAGGTGTCGTCCCGCCGCGGACCATGACGCCGGGCGCGGCGCTTCCCGCCGCCGCGCGCCGGCGGCGCCGCACGGCCCACCACAGCACGCCGGCGGTGACCACCAGCAGCGCGGTGAACGCGGCGAGCAGCACGGGCGGCCGCCGCCAGGCCGGGGCGGCGGTGATCTGGGCCGCCGGAGCCGTCGCGGCCCCCACCCAGGTCGCCGTGGCGCAGTCGAACGGGCGGGTGCCGTCCGTGCCGTAGACGCAGGTGGGCGCGGTCACCGACCGGCCCTGGCCGGGAACCGACAGCGCGGTGTGCACCGTGGTGGTGCTCTTGGCCGGCAGCCGCAGCCGCCAGGTCACCTCACCGGCGCTCGCCCCGGCGGGCCGGCTGGCCCGGCCACCGCCGGTCACAGCGGTGGCCCGCGACCCGTTCGGCAACTCCTGCCGGACCATCGTGTCGACGGGTGCCGTGCCGGCGTTGCGGACCTCGATCCGGTACCCCGGCGCCGGGGTACCCGACGCGCCCACCGCCACGCTTACCGGGGGCATCGTCGGCCGGACCTGCGCCGGGCCGGTGGTCGGCACCGCCGGGGGCACCGCCGGCACGCCGGTCGGGATCGGGGTGGCCGCGGCACCGGGGATGACCGCCGCGGGCGGGGCCGGATGGGCGGGGGCGGCGGCCGCGCGGGGCGTCGCCGGGGACAGCGCCGGTACGGCGGCGATGACGCCGAGGCAGTTCACGAACACTGCCAGGGCCCTGTGGTGTCGTCTCGATGCAGGCATACCAACGAACCTCCGGACCCGAAGCTATGGGCCGGGGACCGCCGGGCGGGTACGAAGCTGCCATTCCCGCCCCGTCCGGCGCGATCGCGCGTACCCTGCCGCGACGTCGCCGTGTGGAGGCCGGCGGCTGCCGGTGCGGGTGGGCCGCGCGGCGGCCGGGCACGCCGCCTGCCGGTGTCCGCCGGGCTGCGGCCGGGCGGGG
The DNA here is from genome assembly GCF_040652815.1 of Micromonospora sp. NPDC048169. NCBI lineage: Bacteria > Bacillati > Actinomycetota > Actinomycetes > Micromonosporales > Micromonosporaceae > Micromonospora > Micromonospora sp. NPDC048169. The sequence continues at coordinate 6,040 of NZ_JBEZMS010000026.1, read as the reverse complement.
ATAGATTGGCCGGGTGCGTATCGCTCGTTTCGCTCATGCCAAGGGAATGTCGTTCGGGGTCGTCGAGGGCGAGCCGGAGGCCGGGCCGCAGGGCCTGACCATCGCCGAGATCGAGGGCCACCCGTTCGGACAGATCCAGTTCTCCGGCGCCCGCTGGGCGCTCTCCGACGTCAGGCTGCTGTCGCCGATCCTGCCCAGCAAGGTGGTGTGTGTCGGCCGCAACTACGCCGAACACGCCGCCGAACACGGCAGCGAGGTGCCGAAGGAGCCGCTGCTCTTCCTCAAGCCGTCCACCTCGGTGATCGGCCCACGCGACGCCATCCGTCTGCCGATCTTCTCCAAGCAGGTCGAGCACGAGGCGGAACTCGCCGTGGTGATCGGCGCCCCGGGCGCCCGCCGGGCCGACCGGGCCGCCGCCGAACGGGCCATCTTCGGCTACACCTGCGCCAACGACGTCACCGCGCGGGACCTCCAGCGTTCCGACGGGCAGTGGACCCGCGCCAAGGGCTTCGACTCGTTCTGCCCGATCGGGCCGTGGATCACCACCGGGCTCGACGTCAGCGATCTGGAGATCCGCTGTGAGGTGGGCCGCAACCCGGAGGAGATGGAGGTACGCCAGATCGGCCGGACCAACAACATGGTGTTCGACGTACCGGGGCTGGTGTCGTACATCTCGCACGTGATGACGCTGCTGCCCGGCGACGTGGTCCTGACCGGCACGCCGGCGGGGGTTAGCCCGCTCACCGAGGGGGATACGGTCACCGTGCGGATCCAGGGGATCGGGGAGCTCAGCAACCCTGTCGTCCCGGTCGCCTGATTCGGTCCGATGCCTCGTTTCCGCTGGTCAGATGGGGTTCGAGGGGTTGGATTTGGCCTGTCGGCACCGGGAGGGTAAAGTTCATTCCCGGCGCCGCAAGGGGCCAATGGGGTATGGGGTAATTGGCAGCCCGACTGATTCTGGTTCAGTTAGTCTAGGTTCGAGTCCTGGTACCCCAGCGCAACCGAGGGTTCGCAAGAACCCTCGGACGCTGGATTCCGGCAGCTCACCGCTGGCGGAGTGCAATGAAGGTTCTGGCCCCGTCGTCTAGCGGCCCAGGACGCCGCCCTCTCAAGGCGGTAGCGCCGGTTCGAATCCGGTCGGGGCTACAGCACCGACAGCCCGTCCCGTTGTCCGGGGCGGGCTTTCTGCTGTCCGGCCCCCGTGCGCAAGGGGGTGACCCCCTCCGCGTGACGCCGGACGGATGCCGCTAGACTACTGCCACGCCGCCCGGCAGGGCGGTGAAGCACGAAAAGTGCCTGGCCCCGTCGTCTAGCGGCCCAGGACGCCGCCCTCTCAAGGCGGTAGCGCCGGTTCGAATCCGGTCGGGGCTACGTCATCGAACGGCCCGTCTCGCGTCGAGCGAGGCGGGCCGTTCCGCATTCCCACCCCCGCCCGCCCCGGCCCCGCCCCGGCCCTCCCCCCGGTGATCAAGGAGTTTGGGTCACCCTTGCCGCCCCGATACGCCGCAAACTCCTTGATCAGGGGCGGGGGGAGGGGTGGGCGTGTCGCCGTTCCGGGCAAGCGAAGATCTTGGTACGAAACGGCCCCTCCAGGGACTGAACAGCCCCTCCAGGGGCCGTTTCGTACCAAGATCTCGCAGCCGGGCAGCCGGGCAGCCGGGCAGCCGGGGTTAGAGGCCGGAGAGGCGCTGGCCGGCCCGGACGACGGCCATGGCGTGGCGTTCGCCGGGGCGGCGGCCGAGGCGCTCGATCGGGCCGGAGATGCTGATCGCGGCGATCACCCGGCCGGTGCGGTCGCGGATCGGCGCTGAGACGCTCGCCACACCCGCCTCCCGCTCGGCGACGCTCTGGGCCCAGCCACGCCGCCGCACCTCGGCCAGCGTGCGGCCGGTGAACTTGGAGCGGGGGAGCAGCGGCATGACCGCCTCCGGGGGCTCCCAGGCCAGCAGGATCTGCGCCGCCGAACCGGCTGTCATCGGCAGCACCGAGCCGACCGGGACGGTGTCCCGCAGGCCGCTGGCGCGCTCGGCGGCGGCCACGCAGATCCGCTCGTCGGCGCGGCGCAGGTAGAGCTGGGCGCTTTCGCCGGTGGCGTCCCGTAGCGCGGCGAGCAGCGGCTCGGCGGCGGTCAGCAGCACGTCCGGGGCCGCGTTCGCCAACTCGCCCAGGCGTGGACCCGGGCGCCAGCGCCCCTGGGTGTCCCGGACGAGCATCCGGTGGATCTCCAGCGCCTGTGCCAGCCGGTGCGCGGTGGCCCGGGGCAGCTTGGTGCGTTCAACGAGTTCGGCCAGGCTGGCGCCGTCGACGCAGGCGGCCAGGATGACCACCGCCTTGTCGAGAACGCCGACACCGCTCATACTGTGTCCCACAAGCCGAAATTTACCTCCCAGAATTTAGGATGTCCAGATGGTGGGAGTCACTCAACCGAGGACCCTGGCCGAGAAGGTCTGGGACGCACACGTGGTCCGCTCCGCCGACGGCGAGCCGGACCTGCTCTTCATCGACCTGCACCTGCTGCACGAGGTGACCAGCCCGCAGGCGTTCGACGGGCTGCGTCTGGCCGGGCGCGGGGTCCGCCGTACCGACCTGACGATCGCGACCGAGGACCACAACACCCCGACCGGGTACGACGACCCGGCGTTCCGCTCCCGGCGCGGCGACCTGCTCACGATCGCGGACCCCACCTCCCGCACCCAGATCGAGACGCTGCGCCGCAACTGCGCCGAGTTCGGCATCCGCCTGCACCCGCTGGGCGACGAGAACCAGGGCATCGTGCACGTCATCGGCCCGCAGCTGGGCCTCACCCAGCCCGGCATGACGATCGTCTGCGGCGACTCGCACACCGCCACCCACGGCGCGTTCGGGGCGCTGGCGTTCGGCATCGGCACCAGTGAGGTCGAACACGTCCTGGCCACGCAGACGCTGCCCCAGGCCCGCCCGAAGACCATGGCCGTGAACGTCGTCGGCGAGCTGGCGCCCGGCGTCACCGCCAAGGACCTGGTGCTCGCGCTGATCGCGCAGGTCGGCACCGGCGGCGGGCGCGGACACATCGTCGAGTACCGGGGCGAGGCGATCCGCGACCTCTCGATGGAGGGGCGGATGACGATCGCGAACATGTCCATCGAGTGGGGCGCCAAGGCCGGCATGATCGCGCCGGACGAGACCACGTTCGCGTACCTGAAGGGGCGGCCCAACGCTCCCCAGGGCGACGACTGGGACGCGGCGCTGGAGTACTGGCGGACGCTGCCCACCGACGAGGGCGCGACCTTCGACACCGAGGTCACGCTGGACGCGAGCCGGATCACGCCGTTCGTCACCTGGGGCACCAACCCCGGGCAGGGCGTGCCGCTGGGCGCCGCCGTGCCGAGCCCGGAGGACTTCGTCACGGAGCCGGAGCAGGTAGCCGCCCGGCGGGCCCTGGAGTACATGGACCTCACCCCGGGCACGCCGCTGCGCGACCTCGCGGTGGACGTGGTGTTCGTCGGCTCCTGCACCAACGGCCGCCTGGAGGACCTGCGGGCCGCCGCCGAGGTGCTGCGCGGGCGGCGGGTCGCCGAGGGCGTACGCATGCTCGTGGTCCCCGGCTCCGCCGCGGTCCGGGAGGCGGCCGAGATCGAGGGGCTGGACAAGGTCTTCACCGACGCCGGCGCCGAGTGGCGCTTCGCCGGATGCTCGATGTGCCTGGGCATGAACCCGGACACCCTGAAGCCGGGCCAGCGCTCCGCCTCGACCTCCAACCGCAACTTCGAGGGACGGCAGGGCCGGGGCGGGCGTACGCACCTGGTGTCCCCGCCGGTCGCCGCCGCCACCGCGGTGGTCGGCCGCCTGGCCGCTCCCGCCGACCTGTAGAAGGGCAGCCGAGAGATGGACAAGTTCACCACCCACACCGGCACGGCCGTGCCGCTGCGCCGATCCAACGTGGACACCGACCAGATCATCCCGGCGGTGTACCTCAAGCGGGTGACCCGGACCGGTTTCGCCGACGGGCTGTTCAGCGCGTGGCGGGAGGACCCGGCATTCGTGCTCAACGATCCGGCTCATTCGGGCGCGTCGATTCTGATCGCCGGTCCCGAGTTCGGCACCGGATCCTCCCGGGAGCATGCCGTCTGGGCGCTGCGGGACTGGGGCTTCCGGGCCGTCATCTCGCCTCGCTTCGGCGACATCTTCCGGGGCAACGCGCTCAAGGAAGGACTCCTTCCGGTAGAGCTGGAATTGAAAGCCGTCGAGGAACTGTGGGGCCTCGTGGAATCGGAGCCGAGCACTCCGATCACTGTCGACCTCGCCGCCCGCCAGGTCCGCGCCGGGGACGCCACCTGGGCCTTCCCGCTGGACGACCACAGCCGCTGGCGGTTGATGGAGGGCTTGGATGACATTGGACTCACCCTCCGGCACCAGGCCGAGATCAGTGCCTTCGAGGCGTCCCGGCCGTCGTTCCTGCCGTCGGTAGCCTGACCGCAGACGGCTTCTCGCCCCCACCGGTGTATCCGGTGGGGGCGAATCCGTTGCGACACAAGGGCTTTTTTCCACCGAATGTTTGTGTCCAGGCAGCACAGGGCATACCGTGCGCGCAGAATGGCTCGCGTCGAGTCAGTTGCACAATCGGGAGGAAGTCGTGAACAAGGCCGAGCTCATCGAGGCGCTCGCCGTTCGCCTGGGGGACCGGAAGACGGCGACGGCCGCGCTCGACGCGGTTCTCGCTGAGGTCCAGGCGGCGGTCACCAAGGGCGAGAAGGTGGCGATCACCGGTTTCGGAGCGTTCGAGAAGCGCGTCCGGGGAGCCCGAACAGCGCGCAATCCGCGAACCGGCGAGGCGGTGAAGGTCAAGAAGACCTCCGTCCCGACGTTCCGGGCCGGCGCGGGCTTCAAGGAGATGGTGGCCAGCGGCAAGGTGCCGAAGGACACCGCCGCCGCGAAGAAGACCACCGGGGCCGCCAAGGCGACGGCGGCGAAGACCACCGGCGCCGCGAAGAAGACCACGGCGGCGAAGGCCACCAAGACCACCGCGACCAAGAAGGCCGCGCCGGCGAAGAAGGCCGCCGCGACCAAGACCACGGCGGCGAAGAAGACCACGGCGGCGAAGTCCACCGCGGCGAAGAAGACCACCGCGGCGAAGAAGACCACCGCCGCCAAGAAGACGACCGCGGCGAAGTCCGCCACGGCCAAGAAGACGACGGCGGCGAAGAAGGCCCCCGCGAAGAAGGCGCCGGCCAAGAAGGCCGCCACCCGGCGCTGACCGGACGACCCGGCAAAGGGCGCCCACCGTTCGCGGTGGGCGCCCTTTCGCACGGGTACGCGTTGACCACCCGCCGTCGCGCGCCGCAGAATCGCCGTGCCGAAAACCCCCGTCGGTCACGAGAAGAGGCGCCCGTGCGGCACCGTCACCTCTCCACCCTCACGCTCGCGCTCGGTATCGCGGTTCTGCTGGACGTGCTGCGAGTCTGGCTGCCGTCGGTCATCACCCTGTTCGGGCGGGCCGCCGAGACGCCCGCCGAGCTGCTCGGCGCGTTCGCGCTCGGCTGGTTCCTGCTGGCCCTCGCCGCGCCCACGCTCGTACGCCGCGTCGGCGCCGGCCCGGTCGGACTCGTCGCCGCGGGTGTGCTGGCGGCGGCCCGGCTGGCGCTCACCGCGCAACCGGGCGGCCCGGCCCAACTCTGGCTGGCCTGCGCCGGACTGCTCGCCGGCCTGGTCTGGCTCGCCGCTGTCGCCGCGTCGGCAGCGCGACCGGTTGCCGGGCTGGCGCTCGGTCTGGCCGGCAACGCCGTCGGCCACGCCCTGCTGGGCACCGAGGATCTGGTGTGGCGCGGCGGGACGCTCGGCTGGAGCCTGAGCGTCCTGCTGGTGTCGGCGTTCCTGGCCGCGTCCACTGCGGCGCGGCGCGAGCGGACGGCCGCGCCGGCGGACGTGAGGGACGGGGAGCGGACGGCCGCGCCGGCGGACGTGAGGGACGGGGAGCGGACGGCCGCGCCGGCGGATGTGAGCGACGGGGAGCGGACGGCCGCCCCGGCGGCGGATGTGGTGGACGGCGACGCCGGGCCGCGCG